>OMJR01000036.1 GCA_900299355.1 Anaerolineaceae bacterium | reverse complement strand
GTGCGAAATCGTGCAGGTCAAAGCCGAGCACATCGCGGTAGTGGGCGGCGCTGGCGGCCAGATCCTGCACGGCGATTACGTGGCGGGTTTCGGTGGCGGTGGGCATGCAAGGATTGTAATGCAGGTGGCTGGCTGTTAGATATTAGCTGTTAGCCGTCAGCGGCTAGTGATTAGTGATTAGGATCAGGAATCGGGAGGTAGCTATCCCGATCTTCGTTCCCAATCCAATTCGAGTAGTGCTATTAAGATCTGGTCCACCTTGCCCATCCCTGGTGATGGCTACACATCTTCTGTAAACTCAATTGGGGGTCTGGGGGACGCAGAGTCGTCCCCCAGCGGGGTGCGGGGCGAGCAGCCCCGCAAAAAGAATAGCAATCACTCCCCTGATTGGATAAGACGTTCTCCTGCCCAATGAGCAGATTGCCTCGTAGCCGCAACCTACTCGATCTCCATCCCAAACATAATCCGGTGGCCGTCAATCGTCTCGACCGCGAATTCGCGCATACCCCACGATTCGTCGCGCAGCGTCTTGCGCAGCCGGGCGCCGGGCGCCTGCACCCGCGCAAAGTAGGCATCAATATCGTCCACTTCCACGTAAGCAAAATAGGAATGGTCGCCGGTGTCGGCGGCGGGCACTTCGTCGCGGCACTCGCCCGCCTGGATCACGAAGGCGCCTAGCTTGAAGATTTGCCAACCATGTGCGAAATCGTGCAGGTCAAAGCCGAGCACATCGCGGTAGTGGGCGGCGCTGGCGGCCAGGTCTTGCACGGCGATCACGTGGCGGGTTTCGGTGGAGGTGGGCATGGAAGGATTGTAATGCAGGTGGCTGGCTCTCAGCTATCAGGTTTCAGCTAGTGAGTAGCAAGCATATCTGGTTTCTGGTGGTCCTACGCCGCGGCGTAAGCCGGCCAAGGATGGGGACATCAGTGTTAGATACAGCGCTGCGAGAGTTATGACAGTTGTTTTTTTGAGCATGGCAATTTCTAAGCTAACCAGCAGAACTTGAGGTATTGTTACCGACATACACAAACCAAGGAGGAAACATGGAACTTTACTTCAACGCATTAAGAAATTACATCAATTTCTCCGGGCGAGCTAGTCGCGAAGAATTTCTGGCCTTCTACGGAGTTAATACTCTACTTTATTTTCTGCTCTTCTATCTCTCAGAATATTTCGGCTACCAGAATTTGCTTGTTGAATGGTTAAGCGCTATCTTTGCCATTCTGACCTTTATCCCAATGTGGGCCGTTCTTTTCCGTCGAATACATGACTTAGGCAAAAGCGGTTGGTACGTATTGATTGCTTTCATTCCGATCCTAAATTTGGTTCTACTTTATCAACTTTCTCAACCGGGGAAACCTTTCACTAACAAGTATGGCCCGAGTCCCTATGGACCAATAGATAGGTAGTTAAAGCACTTAATAGCAAAAAGTGGAGGCCAAACCTGGCCTCCACTTTCACTTTAAAGCTCATTCCGTCAGCACTCGCTAAACCCGCACCCATAGCACTTGCGGCAGCCTTCCTCGTTGACCAGGCTGGCGTTGCCGCACTCGGGGCACAGTTCACCAATCGCGCTGGGCGCGGCGGCTGGCGCCTCGGTAGCTGGTTCGCTGGCGGCCAGTTCGCTATGACCGTTGCTGTGCCCATTGCCGAATTCAACCGGGTGGGCCGAAGTCTCCAGGTATTCGCCCAGGGCTTGCGCCACGCCGTCGGGCAGGCTGCGCACGCGGTTGGGGCCGAAGCCCGATTGGCGGTCGCCGCCGATGCCCAGCAGTTGGCGGTGGATTTCCTTAAGGCGCTGGCGCGGCTCCACCGGGGAGCTGAGGCGCAGCACGTAGGACACCAGGCGCCCGATGGCCTCGGAGTAAGCCGCGGTCTCGGAGCCGGCCTTGGCGGTAGTGATGAAGGCCTCAAAAGGCTGGTTGTCGCCGTTCTCGTTGATGGTCACGAAGGCGCGGCCCAACGGGGTCTCCACCTTGTGGGTGCTGCCGCGCAGCACGCTGGGGCGCGCTCGTTTAGTTTCATTCCATAGCACCGCGCCGGCCTCGGCATCGCCCTCTTTGGACTTGGCGGTAGCGTGCGTTTCCAGGACGACCACCTCGCGCGAGCCGGTCACGTAGACCGTAATGCCCTTGCAGCCCAACTCCCATGCCAACTGGTAGGCGGTGGCCACATCCTCTTCGGTGGCGCCAGCCGGGAAATTGACCGTCTTGGAGAGCGAGTTATCCAAGAAGGCCTGCAAAGCGCCCTGCATGCGCACGTGTTCTTCGGCGCTGATATCGCTGGAGACCACGAAGACGTTGCGGATTTCCTCCGGCAACTCGTCTACGTGCTGGCAGCTGCCGCTCTCCAACACCTGGCCGATAACGCGCTCACGCGTCTCGGCATCCAGCCCGCTGTCGTCCAGCGCGCGCTCAAACAGCGGGCTGGTGTAGGTCAGGGTCAAGTCCTTGCCCTGGTCGTTCACATGGCGCAGGTAGGCCAACGCGAAGACCGGTTCACAGCCATAGCCTTCGCAGCCCGAAATCGTAGCAATCGTGCCGGTCGGCGCAATGGTGGTCTGGGCCGCATTGCGGATGCCGTGGCGCAGGATACCGTCCACCACCTGCTGCCACTCAATCGCCGGGCGGCCGAAATCAGTCGTGTAGGCTTCCAGCGGCTGCGGCGGGGTCCAGGTCAAATTCTGCGGGTCGTAAATGCTGCCCTCAATCGCCTCGAAGGGGCCGCGCTCTTTGGCCATCTCAACGCTGGTCAGCATGGCATGGTAGCGCACAAATTCCATTACTTGTGCCGAGAACTCCTGAGCCTCAGCCGAGCCGTAGCGCACCCCCACATGGTACAGCAGGTCGGCCAGGCCCATGATGCCCAGGCCGATGCGGCGCGCGGTGTGAGCCGCCTTCTTCAATTGGGGCACCGCCGGCACGTAGGCATTTTCCTCCACCACGTCATCCAGGAAGCGCGTGCTGAGCACAATTGTGTCGCGCAGCTTGTCCCAATCCACGCCGCCGTCTTCGCCCAAGTGCTCGGCCAAATTAATCGAGCCCAGGCAGCAATTCTCGTATGGGCCCAGCCACTGCTCGCCGCAGGGGTTGGTCGCCTCCAGCGGATACAGGTGCGGCACGGGGTTGTCGCGGTTGGCCGCATCCAGGAACAGCAGGCCCGGCTCACCGTTGTGGTGCGCCTGGGTCACAATCTTGTTGAACAGTTCGCGGGCGTTAACCGTCTTGTGGGTCACAATCGGCAATCCGGCGGCCTCGGCCTGCTCCAGCGTGCCATCGAAGCCCTTGGTGGCCGGGTCGCTGACATCCACGAAGCGCAGGTCCCAGTCAGCGTCTTCGCGCACCGCCTGCATAAAAGCGTCCGTGATGCCGACCGAAATATTGAAGTTGGTAATCGCGTTCTCGTTGGTCTTGCAGCTAATGAAATCTTCCACATCCGGGTGGTCCACGCGCAGCACGGCCATATTGGCCCCGCGGCGGGTGCCGCCCTGGGCAATCTCGCCAAAGGCTTCATCATATACGCGTAGGAAGCCCACCGGGCCGGTGGCGCGCCCGGCGCTGGTCTTCACCAGCGCTTTCTGTGGTCGCAGCCGCGAGAAGGCGAAGCCGTTGCCGCCGCCGGTCTGCTGAATCAGAGCCGCATCCCGCAGGGTCTGGAAGATGCCGCTGGCTGCGCGGCCCATGTCGTCACTAATCGGCAGCACGAAGCAGGCCGCCAGCTGGCCGATGGGCGTGCCCGCGCCGGTAAAGGTCGGCGAATTGGGTGTGAACTGCTTCGCTCCCAGCATGCGATAGAAGCCTTCCGCCGCTTTCAGCGGATCGCCGCCCCACTTTTCCTCCACCTTGCCCACGTGGTATGCCACGCGCCAATAGGTGTCCTCCACTTGTTCCACGGGCTGGCCATCCGGGCCGCGGCGCATGTAGCGTCGCGAAAAGACCTGCAGCGAATTCTCGCTGAGTTCAACCTTGGGCAGACCCTTGGGCATATCCGGGGTCGGCAACAGGCCGCTGTCGGCTTTGGTTTGGGGGGCTTTGGCTTGCTTCAACATGATGTTCTCCTCTACATTGGCGCTGAGTAGCGAGACGAAATGAGCGCCGCTGCCGTGCGGGACAGCGCAGCGCCGTTTAACGTTTAGCCTTCGATAAGGGTATCTACCTCTTTGCGAATGGCGTGCAAATCGTCCAGCCCCAAGTACACCAGGGCGAAACGGATATAGGCAATTTCGTGCAAGTCCTTGAGGCCGGCGATAACCAAATCCCCCACCACGCGCGACTCGACTTCCGGCTTTTCCGTTTGCTGCAATTGGGCTTCCACTTCACCCACCAGGCGCTCAATCTCTTCCACGGAGACCGGAAGCTTCACACAGGCCAGCTTGACGCCGCGCATCAGCTTGTCGCGGTCGAATTCCTCGCGGGTGCCATCCTGTTTGATTATCAGGGGCGCGGCCAGAATCGGGCGCTCATAGGTGCTGAAGCGTTGGCCGCACTGCTTGCATTCCCGTCGCCGGCGGATGCCACCCCGCGCATCGTGCGTGGTGTCAATCACCTTGGTGCCTTCTATCTCGTTGTCCCGGCAAATCGGGCAGAGCATGCGCACACCTCGACTTCAAAACAAAACCCCCAAAATCTGGGGGGTGGTACCGAAGTACCCCTATATGTTGGGTAAAAGGTTCGCCATTCTAGCATGCGGGTCAAGGGCATGCAAGCGGATTGCGGCTTAAACCACCCCAGCTATCAAAACTTTAAGGTGCGCGTCGGATTCGCGTAGGGCTCGAGGGTTAAAAGGTCCGGCCCGAGTGCGCACTCGGGCCGGGGTAAGCATCGGTCTGTGGAGGAACAGACCACATGCACACTCAAAAGGAGGAGGTCTACGTCAAAAGCGCTACTTGCCAACCCGCTTGCGCAGGAAGGTGGGGATATCCAAGTCTTCCAGGTTGAGGTTGGCGGGCTGCATCTCGGCCTGGTCCTCGGCCTCGGCGTGCGCATCCTGGCGCGGACCTTCCTGGCCCTTGCCGTCCTGGCGGGTGCGCAGCATGCGGCGGGGCATGCCTTTCTTGTCGAAGCCGGTGGCGATCACGGTGATGCGCAGTTCATCGCCCATATCGGGATCGATCACGGCGCCGAAGATCAGGTTCACATCCGGGTGCGCGGTTTCCTTGATGATTGCGGCCGCTTCATTGACCTCAAAGAGTGAGAGGTCCGGCCCGCCGGTCACGTTGAACAGGATGCCGCGAGCGCCATCGATGGTGATATCCAGCAGCTTGCTGGTAATCGCCATCTCGGCCGCTTCGGCCGCGCGGTTCTCGCCGGTGGCCTTGCCGACCGCCATCAGCGCTGCGCCGCCCTCGGACATAATCGTGCGCACATCGGCGAAGTCCAGGTTGATCAAACCGGGGATAGTGATGAGTTCGGAGATACCCTGGATGCCCTGGCGCAACACATCGTCGGCCACCTTGAAGGCCGAGCTGAGGCTGCTGCGCGTCTCGACCACCTGCAGCAGGCGGTCGTTGGGAATCACAATCAGGGTGTCGACCTGTTCCTTGAGGCGCGCGATACCGCCCTCGGCCGATTGGCCGCGGCGGGTGCCCTCGAAAGTGAACGGGCGCGTCCCCACGCCGATGGTCAGTGCGCCAATCTCGCGGGCAATCTGGGCCACCACCGGGGCGGCGCCAGTGCCGGTGCCGCCGCCGATGCCGGCGGTGACAAACACCATGTCGGAACCCTTGAGCACTTCATACAACTCATCGGCCGATTCTTCGGCGGCCTTGCGCCCCACCTCGGGGTCGCCGCCGGAGCCCAGGCCGCGGGTGAGCTTGTCGCCGATGCGCACCCGGACGGGCGCGTCGGAGAGCAGCAGAGCCTGCGCGTCGGTGTTGACCGCGATGAACTCAATGCCGCCCAAGCCTTCGGTAATCATGCGGTTGACGGCATTGCAGCCGCCGCCGCCCACGCCCACCACTTTGATACGAGCAAATGATTCAGTCTGATTGTGATTGGTCATACCTTCCTCCATGTTCCTCCAATTAAACAGGTTCGATGTCTCCTGGTCCTTCATTGCGTTCTAAGCGCTTACGGCAAAAACCGTTTGAATAAATCCTTCACGCGGTCCCAGTCAACGCCCTGGCCGTCGTGGTTGTTCTGAATGTGGCGCTGCGGGTCGACCTCGCTCATCAGCATCGCCCACAGCACCAGGCCCACGCTGGTGGAGTAAGCCGGCGATTGCAGCTTGTCCACCATGCCGGTCAGGTTCGCGGGGTGGCCCAGGCGCACCGGCATCTGCAGCACGTTGCGGGCCAAATCGGGCAAGCCCTTCAGCGCGCTGGTGCCGCCGGTAATCACCATGCCAGCCGGCAGCAAGCCGTCGAAACCGGAGCGTTTAATCTCCTGCAGCATCAGGTTGAAAATCTCCTCCACGCGGTCTTCGATGATTTGGCTCATCTCGTGCCGGTTGAGGATCACCTGCTCCTCGCTACCGAAGGACTTTACACGAAAGTTCTCGTCGCGAGCAACTTCAGCGGGCAGGCAATGCCCGTAGCGAATTTTGATTTCTTCGGCCTGCGAAAAGGGCAGCCGCAAGCCATGGGCGATGTCGGAAGTGACATGGTTACCGCCCACCGGCAGCACCATGGTGTGCCACACTTCGCCCTCAATCATGATGGCCATATCAGTGGTGCCGCCGCCGATGTCGCAAATGATGACGCCCATATTGCGTTCTTCCTCGGTGAGCACCGCTTCGGCCGAAGCCAGCGGATTGAGCACAAACTGGCTGACGCTCACCCCGGATTCGGCCACACATTGGCGCAGGTTATCGACGGTGGATGCAGCGGCAGTGATGATGTGGGCCTCAACTTCCAGGCGGTAGCCGTGCATGCCAATCGGCATGCTGATGCCATCTTGGCCATCCACGGTGAAATCGCGCTGAATCACGTGTACCACTTCGCGGTTGTGGGGGATATTTACCGCGCGGGCGTTATCCATGGCGCGTTCCACGTCCTGGTGGTCAATCACCTGGTTAGACACGCCAACCACGCCGCGATTGTTAATCGACTCGACATGCGAACCGGCGACGCTGACCAGCGCGGAGGTTATTTCCAAGCCGGAGCTGCGTTCAGCCTTGTCAATCGAGTGGGCAATCGCGCGGGTGGCGGCATTGATGTCCACCACGGTGCCTTTGCGGATGCCCTGGGCGGGCTCAATGCCCACGCCCAACACACGCACGCGACCGTCGTTCTCCATGCGAGCCACGACGGTGCACACCTTGGTGGTGCCGATATCAATGCCGACGACAATAGGAGCACTCATCTTAATAGTCCAAGCGGTAGTATGGCGCATGTAATTGCGCCACGCTAATCAAAGTAGGCACCAATCGGCGGCCATCCAGCTCGGCCAGCAGGGATTGGTATACGGCTATGCGCTGTGCCATGTTTTTTCCATCCTGGCCGAAGAAAGCCTGCCAGCCGGCTGGGTCATTCCAGCCGAAGCCCAGTTCGGCGTCATAAATCAGGGTCGCGCCCTCGGGCACGTGCAAACTGAGTTGGGCAATCGCCTCAATCATTTCGGGGCGAATAAGCTGGTGGCGGGCGAAGTGCTCCCCCTCCAGCGCGGGCGGCGCTTCCAGGGCTTGCACCGTCACCAAGCCGGCGGCCTCGCCCTGAGGCACAAAGGCGATGCCGTTCTCGTCCAGCCAGACGGAGATATCAGCCTGCTCCCACTGGATGACGGGGCTACGTTCCACCGCTTCGACAATAACGCGCGCCGGGAAACCGACTTTGACGTCCAAACTGGCAATCTCGGGGAAGTTGGCCAGCAATTGCTCCTCAATCTGCGCCGGCACCATCTCAAAGACCGAGGCGCCCGCCACGCCTAAGACGCTGTTCACATCCTGCGCATCCAGGCGCTGCACGCCCGCCAGTTCCACGCGGCTCACCAGGAAGCCGGTCGAACTCCAAATCATATAGAGCAAGAGGCTCATCACCAGCACGAGGCCAGCCGAGACCATGCGCCAGCCAATATGCACCGACGGCAGGGCCGGCAAGCGCAATTCGGCGCCCTCGGAGGCCAGCTGCAGCGTGCGGCGGCGGCGCGCGGCGACGCGCGAGCCACCCTGGCGCATTTGCTGCTCCATGGCCGCGTTGCGGCTGACCATGCGCGGCACCTCGCGCGAGCGGCTGTATTCAGCGCGCTTCACGGCCGGCTTCTCCACCCGGCGCTGGGTGCGGCGGGCGCGCACAGATTCGGAACGGCGGAACATGCCTTCGCCACTGGCCATACTAGTTGCCTCTCCGGAACTCGTGAGTGGTGGCCTGGCGGTCCGCCTGGCGCTCCAACGCTAATGCAATCAGGCGGTCCACCAGTTGGGGCCCTTCCAGGCCGCTGGCCTGCCACAGCATGGGATACATGCTGATCCGGGTGAACCCTGGAATGGTGTTAATTTCGTTGAGCAAGACCGCGCCGTTGTCCTTATCCACAAAGAAATCCACGCGGGCCATGCCGGCCAAATCACAGGCCTTGTAGGCCCGAATGGCAATCTCTGTGACCTGGGCAGCCTGCTCGGCGGTAATGTCAGCGGGGATATGCGAGACCGAGCGGTCATCGTGATATTTCGACTCGTAGCTGTAAAACTCAGCGCCGGGCACTATTTCGCCGGGCACGGAGGCTTCGGGCTGGTCGTTACCCAGCACGCTGATTTCAATCTCGCGCACATTGTGGCCGCGCTGAACGATGACGCGCCGGTCATACTGGGCCGCTTCCATCAGGCCCTCGACCAGGTCAGACCGGCTGGTGACCTTGCTGACACCAACCGAAGAACCCAAATTGGCCGGCTTGACAAAGAGCGGATAAGACCCCAACTGCTCAACATGGTCCAACACCGCATCCGGGTCGGCCTGCAGCTCGCTGCGCAGCACCAGCACCGAATCCACCACGGGAATATCATGGGCACGCATCAAATCAAAGAACACGGCCTTGTCCATCGCCACCGAGGACCCCAGCACCCCCGCGCCGACATAGGCGACACCGGCCATCTCGAACAGACCTTGCAGAGTGCCGTCCTCGCCAAAGGTGCCGTGCAATACGGGGAAGATGACATCCAATTCAGCCAGGGTCGCCAGGCGTTCATCCTCGCCAATCTGCTTGAGGCCGCCACGGGTCGGGTCGGGCAGCAGGGTAGCCGCGTGCAGGCTGGCGGTATCCTCAGCGTCCAACGCCGAGAGCACATCTTCGCCCACCCACCAGCGACCGTCGCGGGTGATGCCAATTTGGGTGATGGCGTACTTGGCTGGGTCCAACTGGCTGAGCACAAAGCGCGCCGACATCAGCGACACCGCATGCTCGCCGGAGCGGCCGCCAAACATCACCCCTATGTTGAGCTTCTTCGTCATCATCGTTCCTTCACGGCAAAAACGCCGCTCCTCAAATCCCAGCAGGACCTGAGGGCCGACCTCTTTGCTAAGCGCGCCCCCAGTCGCCAACTAACTGCACTTCCAACTCCAACTCAATATCCTGTTCGGCCGCCACTTTTTCCTGGGCCAATTGGATGAGTGCGTATACATCATCGGCGCTGGCCTTGCCCAGGTTGAGGAAAAAGTTGCCATGCAGCGGGCTAATCTGGGCTTGCCCGATTTGCTTGCCTTTCAGGCCCACCGCCTCAATCAAGCGCCCGGAAAAATCGCCATCCGGGTTCTTGAACATGGAACCCATGCTGGCCCCGGGTGGTTGGGTGCCGCGCCGGTGGGCCAAAAAACTATCCATCAAAGCCTGAATATCTTCTTTGGCCTTGTGTTCCAAACGCAGCGTCGCGCTGAGCACTACGACTTCGCCGGGTTGGTTTTTGAGCCCTGAACCGCGATAGCTGAACTGTAGGTTATGCGCAGTCAGGCTCTGTTTGCCCTTATCACGATGCAAGATGTCTGCCAACTCCAGGTTACCGGCCAAGTCGCCACCGTGCGCGCCGGCGTTGCCGTAGACCGCCCCGCCGACAGTACCAGGGATACCCGCCGCCCATTCCAAGCCGCCCAGTCCCTTAGCTGCCGCCTGGCGGGCGATGCCGCCCAGGTTGGCGCCCGAGGCAGCCCACACGCTGGGCGCATCCTCATCAAAGCGCACTTGCTTGGCGTGGTTGAGCACCACCACCTGGCGCACGCCGCGCTCACTGACCAGCACGTTGGAGCCGCCGCCCAGCATGATGAAAGGCACATCCAGCTCCCACAGCTGCTGGATGGTGGCGGCCAGTTTGTCCACGGTGGCCACTTCCAGCAAGGCGTCCGCTGCCCCACCCACGCGCGCAGAGGTATAACGCGCCAGGGGCACGTCCTCGCGCAGGCGCTCGCCGAAGGTTCGGCGCAGGGTATCCAACGGCAGCGTGGCAGCCATCACGGTCATCAGAGCTTCTTGACGCGCTTCACGACGCGCTTGAGCACGTCCTTGGTGGCATCCTCTTTGGTGGTGCGCTTGCCGGCGCGTTTGCCGGCGCCGTTCTCTTCGGCGTGGGCCACCACAAAGGGCGTCAACACGGTCTTGCTCTTCTCCTCGGTCTTAATCATGCTTGCTCCTTCACTTCCAACTGGGCGAACAAGCGCTCGCTCAAATGGATGGCGTCCCCGGCGCTCATTATCAGCACCAGGTCGCCTTCATCGAGTTCATCGGCAAATAATTGCAAGGCGTCGTCGAAATCGGCCATGCCATGAACGTGCTCGTGCTGCACGGCATGCAGCACCTGGTCGTATTCGAAACCGTCGGGCGCCTGCTCACGGGCGGCATAAACCGGCAGCACCACCACCCGCCCCGCATCGCCAAAGGCAGCGCCAAAATCATCTAGGAGGGTCAAGGTGCGCGAGTAGGTGTGCGGCTGCCAGACGGCCCACACGCGGCGCTCAGGGAACTGCGAGCGCGCAGCGGCCAGCACGGCGCGAATCTCGGTGGGATGGTGGGCGTAATCGTCGACCACCAGCACGCCGGCCGCCGCGCCGCGCAACTCGAAGCGCCGCCCGGTGCCCTGAAAAGAGTCCAGCGCCAAAGCCGCTTTGGCCACATTCAGGCCCAATTGGTCGGCCACCACCAGAGCCCCCAGGGCATTCTGGGCATTGTGCGCGCCCGGCACCTGCAGATGCAGTTGGGCCAGTTCCGCCTGGCCTTTGACGACGCTAGCGTTGAAGCCGCGCTCCCCGGCCTCCAGGCCCACGGCGCTGTACTCCGCGCCAGCGGTGAAGCCATAGCTGACCACGCGGATGCCCCGGCTGCGAGCATATTCGCCCAAGGAGGCGGCGCCCGGGTCGTCCACGCATACAATCAGCGCGCCATCGTCCTTCACCCGGTCGACAAAGCCCTGGAAAGCGGCCACAAAGTCTTGCGGGGTTTTGAAGAAATCCGGATGGTCATGCTCCACATTGGTGACCAGCGCCAGCGCTGGGTGCAGGCCATGGAACATGTAATCGTATTCGTCGGCCTCAATCACGAAATAGCGTCCTGCCCCGGCAGCGGCGTTACCACCCAGGTTGGGGGCCACGCTGCCAATGATGTAGCCGGGGTCCTGGTCCAGCGCGCTCAACATCCAGGCCACCA
This sequence comes from Anaerolineaceae bacterium, assembly GCA_900299355.1. Taxonomy (GTDB): domain Bacteria; phylum Chloroflexota; class Anaerolineae; order Anaerolineales; family UBA11579; genus OMJR01. Next base: position 29,537 of record OMJR01000036.1, on the reverse strand, counting down.
TGCCGGTGGTGGTGGTTTTGCCATGCGAACCGGCAATCGCAATCGTGTCCTGTTCGGACAGCAAGTCCTGAAGAAAATCAGCGCGCTTGAGCACCGGGATGCCCTTGGCGCGGGCGGCCTGCACTTCCACGTTGTCATCCGGCACGGCCGAGGAGCGGATAACGCGCTCGGCGCCGTTCACATTTTCAGCGGCATGCCCAATGGCTATGCGCACGCCGACCTGGCGCAACATCTCGGCCAACGGTGAATCCTGGCGGTCAGAGCCGGTTACAGTCTCGCCGCGTTCAAGCAGGACGCGCGCGATGGCCGAGATACCGGTGCCGCCAATGCCGATGAAATGGGTGACGCTCATATCAGCACCACCACCACAAAAATGAAGGAAATCGCCACCGCAAAGTAAATGGCGGGGATGCCCAGCCAGGCCGGCGGCAAATAGGCCAGGAATTCGAGCGCGGCGGGGTCCACCGGCTGCTGCACCCACTCAAAGGGATAGCCCAATTGGTGCAGGTAATACCAGAGCGAGCCAAAAATAAAGTAGGCGTTTATCGCGCCGATGAAGATGCCCAGCAGCGAGTCCTGGAAGCTTTCGCGCACCAGCACTTCGGAGAGGCGGCGGATGTTGGGCGTCTGGTAGCCAAAGATAATCATGGCGGCGATGATGACGGCGCGGGTGGTGAACTGGCGCTCCGCCCCACCCTCCAGTAGGAAGACATTCATAAAGGGGATGAACTGTTCCATCAGCACGATAATGAAGATCCCCAATATCACGCTGAAGGTAACCAGCAATTCCTTGGCCCAGCCGCGCATGGCGCCGACCACGGCGAACATAAAGACGAACATCCAGAAGATGGCATTGAGGGTAATCACGCCGCCTCCCGTCCCATCTGGCGCAGCATCTCGGCGATGCGCTGGCTGGCGTTCGGCAGCGCCTGGGCGCGCATGGCGGTGGCCATCTCCGCGCGGCGCACGTCATTGGTCATCAAGTCTATGACCGCATCCTGTAAATGAGTCAACATGTCGGCATCGTCCATCACGATGGCGCCGCCGCTGGCGCGCAGCTGGGCCGCGTTGTGGTGCTGGACCATGTTGGTCTCGTGCGGCAGCGGCACCAGGATGGCGGGCAGCCCAAAGGCGGGCAGTTCGCCCAGGGTGCTGGCGCCGGCGCGCGCCAGCGCCAAATCGGCGGCGGCAAAGGCAGCCCCCATGGTCTCGTGCAGGTACGGATGAGGAAAATAGTTCTTGCGTTGCTCACCGGTCAATTCCTCACGGGCGGCTTCGACTTCGGGCCAATTGGCTTCGCCGGTGACATGAATAATTTGCATGTGGTCCAACAAGTCCGGCAGGATGGCCAGCAAGGCGCGGTTAATCGATTGGGCGCCCTTGCTGCCGCCGAAGACCAGCAGGGTCTTCTTCTTGGCGGCCAGGCCGAATTCGGCGCGGCCCTGTTCGCGGGTCCAGCCGGTGAACTCTTTGCGCAGCGGGTAGCCGGTGACCACCAGCCGTTCGGGGTGGCGGAAAAAGCGCGCCAATTCTTCGCTGACCACGGCAATGCGATCGGCAAACAGTGAGACCAGGCGCAACGCACGGCCGGGCTTCATATCCGGCACGAAGGCCGCGGTGGGCACCCGCAAACCAGCCAGCGCCACCGGAGCGGCCACAAAGCCGCCGGTGAAGAACAGCACGTCCGGCTGCCACTTACGGATGAGCTTGCGCGCCGCCAGGTAGCCGCGGAAGAGCTGCCACAGGTTGCCCGGCAGAGAACGCAGACCCACGGCGTGCAGCCCGGCGGCGGGCAGCGTGGTCAGATGGAAGCCGGCGCGGGTCACCAGCGCCTCTTCCATGCCACCTTCGCCGCCCACCCAGAGCAGCTCCAGGGACTCATCGTCCAACTCTTGCAGCACGGCGAGCGCGGGATACACCCCACCCCCGCTTGCCCCTGCGGCCACGAGCAGTCGCATCCAGGGTCCTCTCACGGCGGCCTTCCTCGCGGTTGCTGACGCGAGCGACATTCATCAGAATGCCAATCGCGGTCAGGGTTGCAACCAGGCTGGAACCGCCATAGCTAATAAAGGGCAAGGCATTGCCGGCGAAGGGCAGCAAGCTGACGATCACCGCCATGTTGATAAAGGCTTCCAAAACAATCCACAGGCCGATGCCGGCCGCCAGCAGCGAACCGAGCATATCCGGGGCGCGCTTGGCAATCACCAGGCTGCGCCACAGCAGCAGGGCAAAGAGAGCCACCACAAAGAAGGCGCCGACGATGCCCAGTTCCTCACCAATCACGGCGAAAATACTGTCAGTCGGCGGCACCGGCAAACCGGTGAGCTTGGTATCCGCCTGGCCGATGCCGACCCCGAACCAGCCGCCCTTCACAAAGGCTTCGAAGGAACGCAGCACGTGATAATCGGCCTGGGTCGGGTTCTGCCAGGCTTGCAGGAAAGCGCCCATGCGCGCGCGTCCGGTAGCGCTGACCGAGACCACCAGCCAACCGGCCAGCGCACCGCCGCCCAGCATATAGGCTATCTGTTTCAAATCACCGCCGGCCAGGAAGAACATGATGCCGCCCAGCATCACAATCGTGGCCGCCGCGCTGAGGTCGGGTTGCAGCAGGATCAGGCCGGCAATGATGCCCAACATCAAACCCAGAGGCAGAATGCCCATGCCGACTTGCTTAAGTTCGTTGCGCTTGGCGTGCAGCCAGACCGAGAGATACATAATCGTGACCACTTTGGCAATCTCACCTGGCATATAGGAGCCGGCGCTGAGCGCGCGCTGGGAGTTGTAGCGCACCTCGCCGAGGATGAGCACACCCAACAAACCGACCACCATCAAGAACATCAACGGCACGGCATATTTGCGCCAGTAGCGATAGTCGATAAAGCTAGTCACGATGCAAGCGCCGATGCCAACCGTCAGCGTGAACAACTGGCGGCGGAACATCTGGGTGGCATCGTCATAATTGACCAGCGAGAAATCCCAACTGGCCGAATAAACCATCAGCAGGCCGAGCACTATCAACACGACCACAATCACCAACAAGGGGATATCAATGTTCAGGTTGATGACCGGCAAGGTGCGCTTCTTGCGCGGTGCGCGGCGGGTTGCGGTGCTCATAATTCACCTACCAGTTCGCGGAAACGCTGGCCGCGTTCCTCGAAATCTTTGAATTGATCGTAGCTGGTGGCGCCGGGCGAGAGCAGCACCACGTCGCCGGGCTGCGCCAGGCCCGCGGCCGCCTTCACCGCCCCAGCCAAATCCTCGGCCTGCCCCGTATCCAAACCCGCCTGGTTGAAGGTCGGTCGCAGCATCCCTGCCGCCTCACCGAAGAGCACTACCCCGCGGCAGCGGCCTTTGGCTGCCTTGGCCAGCTCAGCCCAGGGCAGGCCTTTGTCGCGGCCGCCCAGCAGCAGCACAATCGGTTTCTCAAACGCTTTGAGGGCCGCCATAGCGCGCTGGGGCGAGGTGGCAATCGAATCGTTGTACCAATCGGCGCCGTTCACAGTCGCCACCCACTCCAGGCGGTGCGGCGCGCCGCGGAAGCCTTCCACGCTGGCCTGCATCGCTTCGGGGCTGGTGCCCACCGTGCTGGCGATGGCGCAGGCCGCGAGGACGTTGAGCAGGTTGTGCTCGCCCAGCAATTCAATCGCCGAAATCGGTAGCAAGGGCAATTCATTGTCCTCGTCGCGCAGCCAAATCTGGCGGCCGCGCACGAAGGTGCCATAGCGGCCCTCGGGCAATTCGCTTTGTCCGAAGGACAACAGCCGCCCGCGCGCTCGGCCGGCAAGCGACCAGGCGCCCAGATCTTCGCGGCCCACCACGGCGACGTCGTGCGCGCTTTGGAAATCAAAGATATGCGCTTTGGCAGCGCCGTATTCGGCCATGGTCTTGTGGCGGTCCAAATGATTGGGCGCCAGGTTAAGCAGCACCGCCACCTGCGGCGAGCGGGTCATCCATTCCAACTGGAAGCTGGAGAGTTCCATCACGGCCAAGTCGCCGGGTTTCATCTGGTCCAGGTCGCTAATCAGTGGATGGCCAATGTTGCCGCCAATCCACACCGTTGCGCCTTCCATGTGGCGCAGCATGCGGCCCACCAGCGTGGTGGTGGTGGTCTTGCCGGATGAACCGGTAATGCCAATCACTGTGGCGGGCGTGGCTTCCAGGAAGAGTTGCGAATCATTGGTGATAGCAATGCCCTTGCGGCGCGCCTCGACAATCAAGGGCAAGTCTCTGGGCACGCCGCCGGAGGGCGCCAGGAAATCGGTCTTTTGCAGCAGGCTGCTGGGGTGGCCGCCCAATTCCCATTCCACGGGCAGCGCCCCCAGGCGCTGCTGCGCTTCGGCCAGCTGCTCGGCGGAACGCGCGTCGTTGAGCACCACCTGGGCGCCCTTGGCGGCTGCATATTCGGCCAGGGCCAATCCCTGGCGGGCCGCTCCGATAATCACCACGCGCTTACCCTTCCAATCCATTTCATTCACAATACCGCCAGCGCCACGCCAATCATAGCAAAGAGCAGGCTGACCAGCCAGAAGCGCTGCACGATTTGGGTTTCACTCCAGCCGGAGAGTTCAAAATGCAGGTGCAAAGGCGACATCTTGAAGATGCGCCGCCCGCCGGTCAGTTTGAAGAAGCCCACCTGCAGGATGACACTGAGCACTTCGCTGACCGGAATGATGGCGATAATCGGCAGCAAAATCCAATGGCCGGTCATCAGGGCGGTCACGCCCAATGCCGCGCCCAGCGCGCTGGCGCCGGTGTCGCCCATGATGAGTTCGGCGGGGTGCACGTTGAACCACAAGAAGCCGAAGACGGCGCCGACCAGCGAGAAGCAGAATTGGGCCAGGAAAATCTGCCCTTGCAGGGCGGCGATGCCGCCAAAGGTGGCGAAGGCGGTGGCCGAAATCAGGCCGGCCAGACCGTCTAGGCCATCGGTGAAGTTCACCGCGTTGACTGCGCCCAAAATAATGAAGATGGCTACCGGGTAGAAGGCCCAACCCAGGTTGAATTCGGCCGCGAAACCGGGCAAGTACATCTCCGGGACGTGCAACATGTCGCGCAAGGCGTAGGCCAGCACCGCCGCCAGCACCAGCTGAATCATGAACTTAGTGCGCGGGCTGAGCCCCTCGCCGATGTCGCGCTGGACCAGCTTGCGGTAATCGTCTATCGCGCCGATAAAACCGAAAGCCAGCACCGCGCCCAGCGGCACCAGGACCGAGCGCCCCACCCCGCTGAGGCCAATCAGCGGCACGGCGTTAATCAGAATGGTGATGAGCGCTACCGGCAGGATGAACATGACGCCGCCCATGGTGGGCGTGCCAACCTTGCTCATGTGGCGCTCGGGGGCTTCTTCGCGGATGCTGTCGCCCACGCCCAGGCGGCGCAAGATGCGAATCAGGGGGCCGCCCCAAATCACGGTCATGATGAAGGTGATGCCGGCCAATACAAGCGCTACAGGTCCACCGGTCACTGGGCTGCCTCCAATCCGGGCACAATGTTTTCCATATACATGGCGCGCGACCCTTTCACCAGCACCACGTCGTCGGCATTCAGGTTTTCACGCAAATAGTCCAGGGCCGCCGCGCTGCTGTCGCATTCGGTCACCACGTCCAAGCCATTCTTGCGCGCGGTCTCGGCAATAATGCGGGCGCGTTGCCCGACGGTCACGAGCACATCCGCCACTTCGGCGGCCAGGGCGCCGACCCGCTCGTGCCCTTCGCGTTCGTATTGGCCGAGTTCCAGCATGTCACCCAACACTGCGACTTTACGGCCCTCCAAATCGGAGAGCAGTTCCAGGGCCGCTAGCGTCGATTCGGGCGAAGCGTTATACGTGTCATCCAGCAGCAACGCGCCGGATGCGCTGCGCGCCGTCACCAGGCGCAGCTCCGAGCGGCCGGCGCGCAAGCCCGCCAGGATGGTCGCCCAAGACATACCTTCCACCAGGCCGACTGCCGCCGCGCCCAGCGCAGTGTAGACCGAGTGGCGGCCAATCATGGGCATCTCCACCCGGTGTTGTTCATCGCCGTGATGCAGGGTGAAGCGCACGCCGTCCAGACCCAAACCCTCAATCTCATCCGCCCACAGGTCGGCTGCCGGGTCCAGGCCGTACGTGAATACACGCGCCCGGCTGCGTTCGGCCATAGCTTTTACGCGCGGGTCGTCATAATTCAGGATGGCCACGCCATCGGCGGGCAGCCCGGCCACCAACTCGGACTTGCCCTCGAAGATGGCTTCCTGCGAGCCGGCGCGCTCAGCGTGCACGGTGCCGATATTGGTGACCAGGCCCAATTGGGGCTGGGCGATATCGACCAAAAAGGCGATTTCGCCAATCACGTAAAAGCCCATTTCCAGCACGGCATATTTGTGTTCTTCATTGATAGCCAGCACTGAGAGCGGCAGACCGATTTCGTTGTTGAAGTTGCCCAGCGACTTGAAGGTATTGAACTGCTGGCCGAGCACATCGGCAATCAGTTCCTTGCTGGTGGTCTTGCCCACGCTGCCGGTGATACCTACTACGCACAGATCCAGCTTGGCGCGCCAGAAGCGGGCCGCTTGCTGCAAGGCTTGCAGGCTGTCCTCAACCACCAGGCAGAGCGGCGCCTGGATGGCGGCGTCGGGGGCCTCGGCGCTGCGCAAATCGAGGTTGGTGAGGCCATCCAATGGCCGCTCCACCAGGGCCGCCGCACAACCGCCCTCAAAGGCCGCGGCCACATAATCATGCCCGTCGACATGCTCGCCGGGCAAGGCGACGAAGAGCGCGCCGGGGTAAGCGTCGCGCGAGTCGTGCACTGCGCCGCCCAAGGCAATCGCTTCGGCGGCCGGCGGGCGCTGGCCCGTTTGGGCTTCAATCACATCAGCCACAGTCAACATCCTCAATTACCCGCATTAGCCAGGCGAATATCGTCGGGGGGAATATCCATCAGCACCACCAGGCGCTCGACCACCGCGGCAAACACCGGGGCGGCCACATCCGAAGCCCAGATGGATGCGCTGGGCTTCTCCAGCCAGACGTAGACCACGAAGCGGGCGTCGTCCACCGGCCCCCAGCCCGCGAAGGAGGTGTTGGTCTGGTCCTGCAGGTAGCCATTGGGGCCGGGGATCTGGGCCGTGCCGGTCTTGCCGGCCACGCGGTAGCCAGGCACCAGCGCCAGCGAGGCTTCCTGTTCCAGTGAGACGGCAAGCATTTCATTCAATTGGGCGGCGGTCTCGCGGCTAATCGGGGCACCGGCAAACTGGGGCGAAATGTTGTATTGGGCGCCGTCCTGTACGATGGCGCGCACCAAATGCGGCACTACCATCTGGCCCTCATTCACCAAGGCCGAGACAGCCGAGACCATCTGAATAGGTGTGACCGCCAAGCCTTGGCCGAAGGTGTTGGTGCCAAAGGTCGACAGGTAGTAGTTCGAGTCGCCCGGCAAAATCAGGTTGCCATCCGCTTCGGCGGCCAAATCAATACCGGTCTCGTAGCCAAAGCCGAAGCGATCCACATATTCGTAGAAGGTGTCCTGCTTCAATTGCTGCCCGACCCACACCAGGCAGACGTTCAACGAGTGCTGCAGACAGCCCTGCATATCCTGGATGCCCCAGACCTGGGCGTTCCAGTTGCGCACCACGATGCCGCCGATTTCAATCGAGCCGGTATCGGTGAATTCAGTTTCGGGGGTAACTACACCCTCGTTCAGCGCCGCAGCCATGGTGATAATTTTAAAAACTGAACCGGGCTCATAGGTTTCGCTGACTGCGCGGTTAAAGGGCAAATTATCCGGGAAGATTTCCGGATAGCGCCAGAATTCGTTGAGGTCCAATCGAGGGGTGGAAGCCATGGCCAGCACCTCGCCCGTGGCGGGGTCCATTACCACAATGCTACCCCCTTCGGCGCCGTAACGCTCGACGCTCTCATCCAGGATACGTTCCATCTCGCCCTGGATTTCACGATCAATGGTCAGTACCAGGCTGGCGCCGGTGGGTACCTCGGGCAACTCCTGCACCCGGTTGGGGTCGGTGGGCACCCAGATGCTTTCCGGCAGGCCGGCCAGCAAATCGTGATATTGCTGCTCGATACCGAAGTAGCCCACACCCTCGCGATTGACGAAGCCCAAAATGGTAGAGGCCAAATCGTCCTCAGGATAGCTGCGCGTCAGGTGCGGATAGCAGAAGAGCGAATCCAGCGCCGGGTCGTTGGAGCAGGCCAGGGCTTCCATGTCTTCCGGTTCGCGGCTGACATCATAGGCTTTAAGCAATTCAATCTTTTCGGCGGGTACGTAGTCGGCCAACACGGCGTAAACCGCGTCTTCGGTCGGCTCCAGGCTGGCAATCTGCAGGGTGGTGTTGAAGTCCACGCCAATCAGTGCACTCAGCGCAATCGCAACTTCGCGCGGGTCGTCGACCTCGTCCAGCTGCACGCCAATCTCATAGACGGTGCGGTTACCGGCCAGCAGGCGGCCGTTGCGGTCGTAGATTTCTCCGCGCGGCGGGTAAATCGTGCGGTTGAGGCGGCTGTAGAACTCCGCCTGGTTGAGGAAGACGGCAGCTTCTGGGCTGTTCTGGATGCTAAAGGTGCGCCAGATAATTAGCAAGCCGAAGAGGCACAGGGCCACCGCGGCGGAGACATAGCGCCATTGATGTTCGCGCGGCATCTTAGTTCCCTCCCCCGAAGAGGCCGCCGAACCACTCAAACAACGAGGTGGTGTATTCGGCCGGCAATCGGCGCGAGGTGTCAAAGAGCTGGCTGGAATGCGGGGCCAGTTGGGCGGTGGCGCGGCCCTGGTATTCGGGCACAAAGACATAGGTGACCTGGCTAGGGTCCAGCGGCTTGAAACCCAAATCTTCGGCGCGGTCGCGCATGGTGGCTACCGAGGTCAGGTCGGCCAATTGGGTCTGCAGGTCTTCAATGCGTTGTTCCATGTCTTCGCGGTCGTTCTGCAGCCCCTGCACAATGCGGCCAATGGTGGCCGCGCGCCCGGTGACATTCAAATAGATAGCCGCAACCAGCGCCACGGCAAAGATGGCGCCCAGAATCATGGCAGCCCACTGCACCTGCTGGCGCCACGGCGCCTGGCGGTAGGCTTGGATAAGGTTGCGGGTTGCTTTCATAATTTCACATCAAGCCCCTACATCTGGGGGTGCAATGCTTGTGCCACCTCACCTTTCGGTGAATGAGAGTTTTTCGGCCACGCGCAATCGGGCCGACCGCGCGCGTGGGTTTTCGCTTTCCTCGGCCGCCGATGGCCGCAACGGCTTGCGGGTTACTTCCTTAATAGAAGCGCGGTGCTCACAGGTGCAAACCGGCTGCTCCGGTGGACAAATGCAATCCTGGCTTTCCCGCCGGAAATACTGCTTGACCATCCGATCCTCCAGCGAGTGGAAGGCAATCACGGCCAGCCGCCCACCCGGCTGCAGCGCCTCAATCGCCTGAGGCAGCACAGCCCGCAGGTTATCCAGCTCGCCATTCACGGCGATGCGCAGCGCCTGGAAAGTGCGCGTAGCGGGATGGATGCCGCCGCGCCGCGCGCGCAAAGCCCGCGCCACCACCCCGGCCAATTCGGCGGTGGTCTCAATCGGCCGCTCCTGAATGATGCGGCGGGCAATCGTACGCGCCCGCGGTTCTTCGCCGTATTCGCGGATGATTTCGGCCAAATCCTGCTCGGACAGTTCGTTGACCAGGTCGGCCGCGCTGTGGGCCAGGCCGGGGTCCATGCGCATGTCCAGCGGGCCATCCAGGCTGAAGGCAAAGCCGCGCTCGGCGCTTTCGAACTGCATCGAGGAGGCGCCCAGGTCCAGCAGAATTCCGTCCACTTGGTCCCAGCCGATAGCAGCCAATTGCTGGGCCAGATGGGCATAGCTGGCGTGCACCAGGGTGGCCCGCGCGCCGAACTCGGCCAGGTGCTGCCCGGCGATAGTTAGCGCTTGCGGGTCCACGTCCAGGCCCAGTAAGCGGCCCGAGGGCGCGCTGGCGGCCAGAATGCCGGCCGCGTGGCCCCCCGCCCCCACGGTGCCGTCCACATAGCAGCCGCCGTCACGGGGCTGCAGGGCATCCAGGCTCTCTTGGTAAAGTACCGGTTGATGAGGCGTTGTCGCCGCGCTCATCAGCTGCCGTCAAAGGTCGGGCGCAGGTCGTGCTCGCTAAAGTAGCCGGCGTTGCCCGCGTTGGAGCGCATCTTGCTTTCCTTGGCTTGCCACAAGTCGGCCGGCCAAATCTCGAAGTGGCTGCCCATGCCGATCAGGGTCAGCTCGCCTTCCAGGCCGTGTTCGCTGCGCAGCGACTGCGGCACCAGGATGCGGCCGCTTTTGTCGGGCTCAAAATATTCGGCGGTAGAGAAGAACACGCGGCGCAGATCGCGGGCTTTGTCCTCGGTCAGGTTGGTCTGGTTGACCTGGGCGGCCAGCGCCTCGAAGGCGTCCACCCGCATGACCATCAGGTTCTGGTCGAGGCCCTGCAGGATGTAACCGCCCTCGGCCAGCAGCTGGCGATAGCGGGCCGGCACCGTCAGGCGGCCTTTCCCATCCAGGGTGTGTTGGTAGCGACCTAAAAACATACGTTCTACTTTGCCGGTTAACGACAGAACGCCGGTTGGCACCGACGTCCCACTTTGAGCCACTTTGACCCACAAGTTGGCACAGTATACTGCAGATCGCCCCACCCTGCAAGCGATTCGCCCCACCCGCACGGCTTGCACTTGTGTATGTCGGGGTGTTCTTTAGGTGATATCTATATGTGGTGGCTGCGGCGGAAAACGTTAATCTCGGGTGCCGGCGCCCACGGTCCAAAAGCGGCGCAAGGCGCGCCAGGCCTCCTGGATGTAGGCGTCGCACAGCAGGGCGGGAACATTAGTCGTGCGACCGGCCTCGCGAAAGGTGACCTGTTCCGCCCAAATACGCTGCACGATAAAGGATGCATCCGGCTGCAGCTTCTGGGTATCAAAGATAAGCCCCAGCTGCGGATGCGCCTGGCGCAGGGCGGCCAATTCCGCGCGCTCGACCCCATTACCCGAATACGGGAAAGCGAAGGGCACTCGCGCCTCCCCGGTGAGCGCCGCCACCGCCTGGGCCGATTCCAGCACCTCGGCTGCCCGCTGCTCTGCCGAGCTCAACTCAGCCAGCTTCCAATGGCTGCGGGTGTGCGCCCCGATGGTGAAGCCTTCGGCGTGCATTTGTTTCACTTGCTCGCGGGTCAGATACAAGTCGCGGCTGGCCCGATAGGCATCCAGGTCCAGCCCAATCAGTTGGGCTGCGCAGGTGATGTGCTCATCCTCGGCGCGGGTCAGCGTGCCGGCCCAGTCGGCAAATCCGTCCCCATCCCTAAGGTCCAAGCCAAATTCGAGGTTAATGGCTGCCAAGGCGGCCGCCTGCTCCGGCGGCGCAAGCTGTTGGTAGTGCTCCACCGCCAGCGATTGCTTATGGCGGTAAAACATGCGCGCATCATCCAGCCAATCAGTGGTCACGAAGAAGGTGCAGGGTATCTCGTATTTCAGCAGTAGCGGACGCACCACGCTAAAACACTCGGCGAAGCCGTCATCAAAGGAAAGGTGGAAGGCCCTGGGCGGCAGCGGCGCCCCACGCTCGTAATGGTCTTCCAACTGTTGGTAAGTGACCGGGTTGAAATGTCGGTGGATGTAGCGCAGAGCGGCCTCAAAGCGCGCAACTGACTCGGAAGGATAGGTATGCACCTGGTGCGGCAAGCGCTCATCGCTAACCGAGTGGTAGAAGATGCCCACCGCCGGACGCGGAAAGAGCCGCCGGTAAAGCGGCAAGGGAATCAGCCCCAGCGCAAAGTCGACCAAGCGACGCAGCAGCTTGCGCATCAGGCGAAGGCCGTATCCCCATCTACATAGGATTGCTCCAGGCTGTCCTTGGCACGCGCCATCGGGCTATCCGCGGCGTGGGCGTACACCTGGCAGATGCGCTGGCGCAGCTCGACCAACAGGCGCCCCAACCCACCCCGCTCCCGCAATGCGGCCAGCGCCATCGCCCCTTCAATCACATCCGCGCGCAGCTCATGGGCCAGCTTGAGCGCCAGCGCCAATTGCCGGCCCTCGGCGACCCCCACCAGATGGTGGTCAAGCAGCTTGAGCATCCGCACGCCATCAATCGGACTGAACTGGAAGACGATGTAGCCCAGGTTGGCGCCGGCGCTATCGCTCAGCTGCCAGGCGATTTGTTCAAAAAAGGGCCGCGCGTCGGTGAAGCCGTAATCCATCGCCTCGGTGGGCGAGCTGCCGCTGGGCACCAGCCAGGGATGGGCCAACATCCAATTCACTACACGGCTGTCACGATAGAAATAAGTCCGCCTCGGGTCGGGCGCCTCGGGCGCAGGCGGCGTGACCTGCTCCACGCTTTCGATATGCATGCCGTCCAGGTCTCGCCGATAAGGCGCGAGCGCCCAGGCGCGCAGCAGCGGCTTGACCAGCCAGCCAAATAAGGCTTCAAACAGCCGCTCGAATGCTTTTTGCCAACCTTCAATCTTCAATTTGAAACCAAATAGGTGGAAAAGCTTGCGCAGTACTCGCAAGAACAAACCAACCGGGTTGTAGCGCCCCAATAAGCGAAAATCAATCCGCGCGTAATCCAGACGGGCGACTTCCTGCAGGCCAAACTTGGCGCTCACGTGGCGGGCGGGCGCGCTGCCCACGATTGCGTAATCCTGGGGCAGCTCCAGCGCGTTGGCCATCAAACCCGAACCGACCCCCTGCCCCAGCATGCTGGGATGCGCCGACCAGGTGGTGAACCACAACACTTTGTGGAGCGCGCCTTGGTGGGCCAACATCACCCGCAGCACCCCGAAGTAGCCCACCACCCGCTGGCCCTGCCAGGCCAGCAGCAGGCCCAGGTCATCCGGGTCGGCAAAGGGATTGTGCAGCTGGGCGTAAGCGCGCGCCTTACTTATCGGCACATAGCTGCCTGCCGGCGCGTCGTCAATCAGGCGGTCGGCCAGCGCCGGCAAGTCCTTGACCGGCACACGCTCAATACGGATGGGGTCGCTCATCGCTGGGATGATACCTGAAAGCAGCTAGCTGAAACTGCGCAAAATAGCCGCCACCCGCCCGTGATAGCTGCGCCCAAAGAGATTGAGATGGTTGAGCAAATGATAGAGGTTGTAGATATCCAGGCGCTCCCGCCATCCGGGCTCCAGGCTATGCGCAGCCTCGTAGGCAGCGTAGAAGTCCGACGCAAAGCCACCAAAGAGCTGGGTCATACCCAACTCGGCTTCGGGCCAACCGTAATGGGCGGCGGGGTCAATCAGCGCCGGTTGGCCCTGCGGGTCGCTGATGGCGTTGCCGCCCCACAGGTCGCCGTGCAGCAAGGCGGCCGGCTGCGGTGGGACCAGCTCTGGAAGGCGCGCCGCCAGCGCCTCGACCTGCTGCACCTCACTTACATCCAACAAGCCTTTGTCGCGGGCTAGCCGCGCCTGGAAGAGCAGCCGCCGTTCAGCGAAGAAGGCATAGCCGTCCGCCATCCAGCCGTTGGGCTGCGGCGTGCTGCCCAGATAGTTGTCCGCCTCAAAGCCAAAACGTTCGCTGGTGTGGTCGTGCTGGGCGGCCAGTTGCCGCCCCAAAGTCTGCCAGTAATCGGCAGCCCGGCCAGCCGGCTGCAGGTCTTCCTGCAGCAGAAAGTCTTCGCCCACCAGGAAGACCCGCGGATAGCGCGGGCCGCCCGCCGCGGAGAGTGCCGCCAGTCCCTCGGCTTCTCGGGCGAACATATCTTGGGGTGCTTGCGAATTGGTCTTGAGAAAGAAGCGCTCGCCATTCGCAGTGCGCAGGACAGCGCCGTTATTGATACAGCCGCCCCCTACCCCGTGTTGTTGCACTACCGCGCCGTGGCCTTGTTCTTGCAGCCAGGCGCTAACCGCGCCAGGTATCAGGCGCCCACCTCGCCCGCCTCCAGGCGGCGCAGCAGTTCGCGGCTGGAGCGCTCGACCAAATCGTACACGTGCTCAAAGCCTTCGATGCCGCCGTAATAGGGGTCGGGCACATCCTTATCGTCGCCGGCCTCGGGGTCGAATTCGCGCATCAGGCGAATCTTGTCCTTGGCGGCGGGCGGCGCAATCGCCATCAGGTCGGCGTAGTTGCTGCCGTCCATCGGCACCACCAGGTCGAATTCGTGGAAATCGTCGGGGCGCACCTGGCGCCCTAAGCCCGTGTACTCCAGCCCGCGTTGGGCCGCCACCTGGCGCATGCGCCGGTCGGGCTGGTCGCCGACATGGTAGGCGGCGGTGCCGGCTGAGTCGACCACATACTTGCCGCCCAGTCCGGCTTCCTCAGCCAGATGGCGGAATAGGTTCTCGGCCAGCGGACTGCGCACAATGTTGCCCAGGCAGACGAATAGGATACGGGTTGGTTCCTGTGGTGACAAAGCAAACTCCTCTAAGGCGAATGAATACTGATTTTAACGGTTAGCGGCGTCAATCGCGGCCACGGCGGCCATGTTGACGATATCGCGCACCTCGTCACCGGTTTGCAGCACGTGAATTGGCGCGCCCATGCCCAGCAGGATGGGACCCATCGCCTGGGCGTCACTCATGCGGTCCAACAGCTTGTAGGCGATGTTGGCCGCCTCCAGCGAAGGGAAGACCAGCACGTTGGCGTCTTTCACGCGGCTGAAGGGATAGCGCCGCTCCACGATTTCGGCCACCACCGCGGTATCGGCCTGCATCTCGCCATCCACCGCAAAATCCGGGGCCTTCTCTTGCAGGATTTCCACCGCGCGGCGCACCTTGGCCGATTGCGGGTGAGGCGTGCCGCCAAAGTTGGAGAAGGACAGCATCGCTACCCGCGGCTCCAGGCCCAGCTGGCCGGCGAAATCGGCGGCCAGGATGGCGATGTCGGCCAGGTCTTCGGCCTTGGGGTCGATATTGACCGTGGCGTCACTGAAGACATACACGCGCTCACCGACAATCATGATGTAGACGCCCGCCGCGCGGGTCACCCCCGGGGCGGTGTGGTGGATTTGCAGTGCGGGTCGAATCACTTCCGGGTATTCGTAGGTCAGACCCGACACCATCGCATCGGCATCGCCCATCTTGACCATCATGCTGGCAAACACGTTGCGGTCGCGCATTTGCTTCTGGGCATTGCGGCGCGTGCCGCCCTTGCGCTGGCGCAATTCATAATAGGCATCCAGGTAATCCGGCAGTCGAGGATTGTCGCGCGGGTCAACTACCTCGGGTTCATAGCTCAACCCCAGCTCGGCGGCGGTGTCCTTGATGACGCCCGGCCGCCCCAGCAGAATCGGGGTGGCGAAACCTTCGGCGGCCACCTGGGCCGCCGCACGCAGAATCTTGGGTTCCTCGCCCTCGGGGAAGACAATGCGCGATTTCTTTTTCAGCTGCTTGGCGCGGTTCATAAAGTAGTGGCGCACCTGCTGGCCGCGGCCCTGGCGCAATGCCAGCTGCTCACGGTATTCATCCAGGTCGATTTGCTTGCGGGCTACGCCGGTCTTCATCGCCGCCTCAGCCACCGCCGGCGCCTCGAAGAGCAGCACGCGCGGGTCGAAGGGCTTGGGAATAACGTAATCGGAACCGAAGCGCAGGCTGTCCAAGCCGTAGGCGCGCAGGACCACATCCGGCACATCCTGTTTAGCCAGGTCGGCCAGCGCCTTGGCGGCGGCCACCTTCATCTCTTCATTGATATGGCTGGCCTGCACGTCTAGCGCACCGCGGAAAATGAAGGGGAAGCCCAGCACGTTGTTTATCTGGTTGGGGAAATCGGAACGCCCGGTGGCCACAATCGCATCAGGGCGAGCTTCCTTGGCGTCGTCGTAGCTGATTTCGGGATCGGGGTTGGCCATGGCAAAAATCAGCGGGTCCTTGGCCATGGTCTTGACCATTGCCTGAGTCAGCAGGCCGCCCACCGACAGGCCGTAAAAGACATCGGCGTCCTTGACCGCATCCGCCAGCGTGCGCGCCTTGGTCTTCACCGCGAACTCTTCTTTATATTGATTCATGCCGTCTTCGCGGCCCTCGTAAATCACGCCCTTGCTGTCCACCAGCATCACGTTTTCGCGGGGCACGCCCAGCAGCACGGCCATCTTGGCGCAGGAAATCGCCGAGGCGCCAGCGCCGGACACGACGATGCGCACCTGGCTGAGCGGCTTACCGACCAGTTCCAGGCCATTCAACAGCCCGGCGCTGGAGATGATGGCCGTGCCATGCTGGTCGTCGTGGAAGACCGGGATATCCAGCATTTCTTCCAGTTGGCGTTCAATTTCGAAACACTCCGGCGCTTTGATGTCTTCCAGGTTAATCCCGCCGAAGGTCGGCGCGATGGCGGCCACCACCTGCACCATTTCCTCCACGGTGCGGGCATTGACTTCAATATCGAAAACATCGATGTCGGCGAACTTCTTGAACAGCACGCCCTTGCCTTCCATCACCGGCTTGGAAGCCAGCGCGCCGCGGTCGCCCAGGCCCAGAATGGCGGTACCGTTGGAGACGACACCGACCAGGTTACCCTTGGCGGTGTAGCGGTAGGCGTTGGCCGGGTCCTTCTCCACCTCAATCACCGGTTCGGCCACTCCGGGCGAATAGGCCAGGGCCAGGTCGTATTGGGTATCCAGGGGCTTGGTGGGCAGGATGGAAATCTTGCCCGGCTTGTTATTCAGTTGATGGTATTCAAGCGCGTCACGGCGCAAGTCGCTCATTGCAGGCTCCAGTAGCAAAGCAAAAGATGTTTGTATTGTGGCGCAACCGGAGGATTCTCTCTAGGGGCAAACGCCCCATCCGGCTGCCCCGCAATCATATCACTGGCCTGCTTGCTAGCCATTTGTGAATACAGTACACTCGGCGCTGGAGCAACGAGACATCCATGAGCGAAGAAAAGAACAACGCGCTGCAGAGCGCGCTGGACCAAATCACTAAACGTTGGGGCGAGGGCGCCATCATGCGCCTGGGCGAATCGGACCATTTGGCCGTCGAAGCCATCCCCACCGGTTCGCTGTCCCTGGATATCGCCCTGGGCGTGGGCGGCGTGCCCCGCGGCCGTGTCACCGAAATCTACGGCCCGGAATCGAGCGGCAAGACCACTATCTGCCAGCACATCGTGGCCGAAGCTCAGAAGCTGGGCGGCACGGCCGCCTTCGTGGATATGGAACACGCCCTGGACCCCAAATACGCCGCCCGCTGCGGGGTGGACATTGAGGCGCTGCTCATCTCCCAGCCGGATACCGGCGAACAGGCGCTGGAAATTACCGAAGCCCTGGTGCGCTCCGGCGCGGTGGACGTGGTGGTAGTCGATTCGGTGGCCGCCCTGGTGCCGCGCTCCGAGATTGAGGGCGATATGGGCGACGCCAGCATGGGTATGCAGGCGCGGCTGATGTCCCAGGCGCTGCGCAAGCTCTCCGGCGCGATTAAACAGACCAACACCGCGGTGGTATTCACCAACCAACTGCGCCAAAAAATCGGCGTCATGTTCGGCAATCCGGAGACCACCAGCGGCGGCATGGCGCTCAAGTTTTATGCCTCGGTGCGTATGGATGCCCGTCGCATTCAATCCATCAAAGACGGTTCCGAGATTATCGGCAACCGCACCCGCGTACGCATCGTCAAAAACAAGGTGGCGGCGCCCTTCCGGACCGCCGAATTCGACATCATGTATAATGAAGGCATCTCAAAATCCGGCGATTTGCTGGATTTAGCGACCCAGCTAGAGATTATTACCAAGCGCGGCTCTCACTATGCTTATGGAGAGGAACGTTTGGGACAGGGCCGTGAGAATGCAAATGATTTCTTACGGCAACATCAGGATGTGGCGGCCGAAGTAGAGGCCAAGGTGCGCGCCGAAGCGCTGGCAGTGATGCCAATGGACCTCGGCGACATCGAGGAATGACCGCCCCCGGCCAGCAATGGCCCGGCTTTCTGAACGAAAATTGGAAAGCTGTTGCCCCGGCAACAGCTAACGAGAAACAACAAAATGACAGACCCTATCGAAGCGACCCTAACCAGGTCGAATTCTTCGCTTATTTAGTTTTCGCTAGCTGAAGGCTCATCTTTCAGCGTCTGTCATTGCATCCAATTTCGCCAAACAGCCGCGGCCGGCTCGCCGAATCGGCTGTTTTTGTTTAAACCATGGCGAATACGATTACGGCACTCAAACAACAAAAGCGCAACCCCCAACGGGTGAGCGTTTACCTGGATGGGGAGTACGCCTTCGGGCTGGCCCGCATCGTGGCCGCCTGGCTGGAGGTGGGCCAACGCCTGGACGAGGACCGCATCCAGAAACTCCAGGCTGACGACGAGGTTGAGGCCGCTTACCAGCGCGCGCTCAACTTCCTCAGCTACCGCCCCCGCTCCGCCGCCGAAATCGAACGCAATCTGCGTAAACACGATGTAGACGAGGCCGTCACCGAAGCAGTGTTGGCGCGCCTGCGCGAAAAGCGCTTCGTGGACGATGCACAGTTCGCCACCGATTGGGTCGCCAACCGCAGCGAGCTGAAGCCGCGCGGCGCCTACGCCCTGCGCGCCGAACTGCGCCAAAAAGGTATCGCCGAGCCGCTGATTGATCGCGCCCTGAACGGCCTGGACGAAGAACAATTGGCCCGCGCAGCCGCCGAAAAGAAGACCCGCCAGTTGAGCCGTTTCGACTGGCCCGAGTTTCGCAAGAAATTATCCGGATACTTAGCCCGGCGTGGCTTCGGGTATGACACCGTCGCCGAGGTGTGCCGTGCCGCATGGACTGATTTGCACGGCCGCGCGCCGGATACCAACTTCTAGAATGAGCGAGGAAGCTAAACATGAATGACCAAATCACCTTCTTGATCGTCGCCCTGGTGGCAGCCGTGGTCGGCTACATGATCAAGCATTTCCAGGTGCAAAGCGCCCGCTGGCGCGAAGCCGATGAAGCCGGCAGGATTGTCAACCAGGCCAAGGAAGAGGCCCGCGCAATCGAGATTCAGGCCAAGGACCAGGCTCTGGAGATCCGCCAGGGCGCCGAAGCCGATGTGGGACGCAAGCGCAAGGACCTCAACCGCGAGGACGATCGCTTGCAGCGTCGCCGCGAAGAGCTAGATAAGCGCACCGAGCGGCTTGAGGAACGTGAGCAGACCCTCAATAAACGCCAGAGCTCCTTGGACAAACGCAACAACGAACTGGACGAACTGCGTGCCCAGATTGTGGAACGCCTGGAAAAGGTGTCCTCAATGACCAAGGACGAAGCGCGCGCGATCCTGATGGAAGAAGTCGAAAAGGAAGGCCGCGCCGATATGGCCCGCATCATCCGTCAGATCGAAACCGAGGCCCGCGAGGAGGGCGAAACCAAAGCCCGCCGCCTGATTTCCATGGCGATCCAACGTGTCGCGTCCGAGCATGTCGCCGAAACCACTACCTCAACCATTTCGCTGCCCAGCGATGATATGAAAGGCCGCATCATCGGCCGCAACGGTCGCAATATCCGCTCCTTCGAGCAGACGGCCGGCGTGGACGTGATCGTGGACGACACGCCCGAAGCAGTGACCATCAGCAGCTTCGACCCAGTGCGCCGCGAAGTAGCCAAGCGCGCGATGGCCAAACTGGTTGAGGATGGCCGCATTCACCCCGCCAGCATTGAAAAGACAATTCAGAAGGAAGCCGAGGAAGTCGACAAGGCCATCGCCGAAGCCGGCGAGCAAGCCGTCTACGACTCGGGGGTTGGCAATCTGAACAAGGAAATCGTCAAGGTCTTGGGCCGCTTGAATTACCGCACCTCCTACGGGCAGAACCAGTTAGCCCATGCGGTTGAGAGCGCCAAGATCGCCTCGATGATCGCCAGCGAGCTGGGCGCCGATGTCGACCGCGCCCGCCTGGGTGGCCTGCTGCATGACCTGGGCAAGGCTATGGACCACAACACCGAAGGCACCCACGCCGCGATCGGCGCCGAATTCGCCCGCCGCTATGGCGTGGACGCCATTGTGGTCAACGCGATCGCCGCCCACCACCACGAAGTTGAACAGGAGAGCGTGGAGGCGATCATCGTCGAAGCCTCGGACGCGATTTCCGGCGCCCGCCCCGGCGCCCGCCGCGAAAGCCTGGAGCAATACATCAAGCGCATTAAAGCGCTGGAGGATCTGGCCAACTCCTACAAAGGCGTCAGCCAGAGCTACGCGCTGCAGGCTGGCCGCGAGGTGCGCATCATCGTGCGCCCCGAGGACATCGACGATCTTGAGGCCACCCGCATGGCCCGCGATATCGCCAAGCAAATCGAGGAAACCATGCAGTACCCCGGGCAGATCAAGGTCACTGTACTGCGCGAAACCCGCGCTACCGATTACGCCAAGTAGACAGAAGCTGAGAATCAAAACGGGCGGCCAGTGGCCGCCCGTTTTTTGTTTTCGTTGTTAGCGATTGTTGATATAGATCAGGTAGTCAATGTTGCCGGGGGAATGCCCGAATTCGGTTAGCATTTGCGCCATTTCAGCGCGGTGCTGCATGCCGTGGTAGAGCAGTTGAGTAAAAATATCCGCGCGCACGCGTTCGTATTCTTTGCCGGTGGATGCCACGGTGTAATTGAAACTCTCCCCCGCCACGGCATCGTCCAGGCCATCCAGATAGGTCAGCATTTGCTTTTCCTCGGTGGCCCAGAAGTCGCGGATTGCGGTCAAACTATCAAATTCTTCCTTCTCCACCCCGCTGGGGTTTTCGCCGGCCAGGCGCATTCGGTATATGCGCTCGGCGCTCATCGTGTGCACCAGGGTCTCTTTCAGGGTATTGATCGGGAACTGCGTCTGCTGATCGAATTGCTCGTCCGATAGGTTCTCGGCAGTATCCATGATCAGCTGGTTGCACCAGTAGTTGTACTCAAACATGCAGCGAATATGATTCAAAAGCATTGGGCTCCTTAGGTCAGGTTTTGCAAGAAGGGATTGAACTGGCGCTCGTCGCCCACCGTGCTATCCGGGCCGTGGCCCGGCAGCAAGCGCGTTTCATCCGGCAGGGTCAGCACTTGTTCCGCAATACTGTTCATCAGTGTGGCATGGTCGGCGCGGGGCAAATCGGTACGCCCGATGCTGCCCTGGAAGATCACATCTCCGCAAAACAGCACTGCCTCCGACGGCACGTAAAACATCACATGGCCGGGCGTGTGCCCGGGCGCGAAGCGCACCTGGAATTCGATATCGCCGAGGAAAAAAGTTTGGCCGTGGCCCAGATCAATCGTCGGTTCGGGGCCGGGGTCCAGATCCATGCCCCACAACGTCGCCCCACCGCTGGCGCGCCACAGCGTGTAATCCTCCGGGTGCAGCGCCACCGGCGGCGGCGGGTTGCTGCCATCGGCCACCGCGGCGGCGCCCCCGATGTGATCCCAGTGCGCGTGGGTCAGCCAGATCGTGCTGATGCGCCAGCCACGCTGGTTGGCGGCATCCAGGATCAGGTGGCCATCCCAGCTGGGATCGATCACGGCACTTTGGCCGCTCTCCGTATCGGAAACCAGGTAAGCGTTGGTGGCCGCGGGGCCGAGAGTCATTTTGATGATCTCTAACATAGGCACTCAAACCCCAAGATTATAATGGCAGCCGGAAGGAGCACCAATGGCCGACCCAAATTCCGCTTACATTGAGAGCATCGAAGCTTGGCGCGAGCAAATGGAGAAAAATCTGCGCGGGCCTTATTCCTGGCTGGCGCTATTTGGCTTATTTTGGCTGCAGGAAGGCGAGAACGCCATCGGCAGCGCCCCAGGCTCGGCGATCCAGCTGCCGGAACGTGCACCCGGCGAAGCCGGCACACTGCACCTGCAGGATGGCCAGGTTACGTTACATTTGCAGGGCAAAACCCCAAGGCCGGTGCGCGTAATCGGCGATGGCGAGCCAGATTACTTTTTTGTGGATGAAATCCGCCTGGCTGTCATTGAGCGCGGCGGCCAGTTGGCCGTACGCGGTTGGGATCTGCAGCACCCGACGCGCCTGCACTTCACGGGGCGGACCTGGTATCCGGTGGACCCGGCCTACCGTGTGACCGCCCGCGTGGAGCCCTACGATCCGCTTAAAGCGGTGGTGATTGACGACATGATCGGCAACCAAAACCCGGCCCACATGGATGCTGCCCTGGTCTTCGAAATTAATGGACAGGAAGAGCGCCTGGATGCGCAGTTGCTGACCGATGGCAGCTACGATATCACCTTCAAAGATGCCAGCGCCGGCCACGGCACTTACCCTGCCGCGCGGTTCGTGCAATCCGAGGTGGCGCAGGGCGACACGGTTATCCTGGATTTCAATCGCGCCTACTCGCCGCCCTGCGCCTTCACCGATTTCGCCACCTGCCCGCTGCCCACGCCCGAGAACTTGCTGGATGTGGCCATTGAGGCGGGTGAGAAGTATGGCAAGGATGAAGGCTGAGGGATGGGGGGTGAAAAGGCGGGATTAGGCAGGCTTGAAGGCGTCATCAGCGAGCCGCTACAACCTGTCGGCGTCCACGAAGTTCTGTCCACACCGGGCAGCTACGCCGTGCGCGAGGGGCGCGTGGTGGCGCTATCGCTCACCGGCTGCCAGCTGGCCGCCGTCCCCGACGCCGTTTTCGAATTTGCCGACCTGGAAATTCTTTCGCTAGGTAAGAATGACATCCGCGCATTGCCAGCCGCAGTTGGCCGCCTGACGGCTCTGCGCCAGCTCTACATCTACGAAACACCGCTGGCGCAGCTACCCGATAGCATCGGCGAGCTGGCCCAACTCGAAATCCTGGACCTGGGACACAACCAGCTTGGCAAGGTTCCAGGCGCCCTGGGCAAGCTCAACAAGCTGCAGTTCCTGTATCTGAGCGACAATCAGCTAAACGCGCTGCCTTCATCGCTGGGCAACCTGGAAAGCCTGATTTATCTGAGCCTGACCCACAACCAGTTCAGCCAGCTGCCCATCGCCGTGACAGAGATGAGTGCGCTCAAAGAGCTGCGCGCTTACCACAACCAGCTCAGCGAGCTGCCGGCCGCCATCGGGCGCCTCATGGCCTTGCGCGAGCTACACCTACACGATAACCAGCTGGCCGCCCTACCCGACTCGATTGGCGACCTGGCCGACCTGCGCTACCTGGACCTGCGCAACAATCGGCTGGCCGCGCTGCCGGATGCCATCGGCCGCCTGGAGCAATTGGTGCAATTGGATGTGCGCGGCAACCAGCTGACCCAGCTGCCGACGGCTCTGGGCGCCCTGCCGCGCCTGCAAAAGGTGGACGCGCGGTGGAATCGGTTGGCGGCCCCAGATTGGAAAGATTACTTTGAAGGACGTGGTGGATTGCTTTATCACTAGCTTAAACTGCTAGCCATATACTCAAGCATTTTCTTTGCTTCAACAAGTGAGCACGCCGAGCACAATCGCCTTAAGGCACGCAAACCAATAGATTTCTGATTCCCCACCGCATTGTTCAATGTCGCCGTCGGTAAAACGTAGAATTCCCACTGCGTACCGTCCAAGGGATTCACGGTTTCGCGGTCCATATGAGTTAGCAATGCGAAAACATAGACATCTGCTTGCCGACTTGATTCGATGCTATAGGTTCTGGTTTTTGTATTCCATGATTTTGTTTCCTGTATCGAAAACCTGATTGCAGAAAAACCGGTCTGTTCCCACGATTGGAGATAGCTGGAAGCCTTCACCTCAATACGTAATCCTGCTTCTGTTTCCAAATCATAGGGTGCCCACTCATCACGCACCCCAGTTTCTAAATCGAGAGCTCTTGCAATTAGGAATTCCGCAAAAATACCTCGATTTGCATTGCTTAGCAAGTTGGAAAATGCCCACCGCCAAAATTCCAAGACAGTGGGACTATCAATTTCTGCATCCAGAAAAATCGTCTCGGAACCAGTGAGCTTTCTCACAGAGACTGGCTTGAAATCAGACATAGCCCTCCCTTCAACTTCGCGACCCGTAGGGGCGGGTCTAAGACCCGGTCCTACATTGAAATGATTACCGGCTTCAGGCCAGGCATTACCCTACCCCGCGCCGTTAGCCTTGCCCTCATCCCATAGCGCATCCATCTCCGCCAACGTCATATCTTTCATGCTTCGGCCTTGCTGGCGGGCGCCGGCCTCCACGTAGGCGAAGCGCTGGCGGAAGCGCCGGTTAGCGGCGCGCAGGGCGGCCTCAGGGTCGATATCCATCCAGCGCGCCAGGTTGGCCAGCACAAATAGCAGGTCGCCATATTCGGCCACCTTGTGTTCCTGGCTCTCAGCTTCCTGCAACTCCAGCACTTCTTCATTCACCTTGTCCAGCACCCCCTGAATTTGCTCCCACTCGAAGCCCACGCGGGCGGCGCGCTGCTGGTAGGCCTCCGCCTGGGTCAGCGCCGGCAGCGCATCGGCCACGCCATCCAGGGCGCCCTTCTCCTCACCCTTGGCGCGGCGCTCATCAGCCTTCAGGTGCTCCCAATTGGCAATCACCGCATCCGCGTCGTCCAAATCCAAATCGCCAAAGACGTGCGGGTGGCGCGCAATCAGCTTCTCGGTAATCCCACGAATGACGTCCGCCATGCGGAATTCGCCGTATTCAGTGGCAATCTGGGCATGCAGCACCACCTGCACCAGCAGGTCGCCAAATTCCTCTTCCATGCCTTTGGCGTCGTCCGCGTCCAGCGCATCCAGCACTTCGTAGGCTTCTTCCAGCAGATTGCGGCGCAAGGTTTGGTGGGTCTGCTCGCGGTCCCAGGGGCAGCCTTCGGGCGCGCGCAGATGGGCAATCAGCTCCTGGAATTCTTCGAAGGAGGTGTGTTCGCCCAGCGGCGGCAGCCACAGCGCGCTCAGCAGGCCGATGTGCTCTGATTTATCTATCGCGTGCAGGGCCACAGTCTCGACGACTTCATCATCCGTCCCGGCGGCGTGCACCAGGGTCACCGGGTGCTCATCGGGATAGACCGCCATCAGCGTCAGTTTGAGTTCTGCGGCCACCGCGGCCGAATAGACCTGGCTAATCAAGGCCGGCTGGCTGGGTGGAAAGAGCGGATGGTGCAGGGCAGCCAATTCGAGCGCATCAGTGACAGTGCACTGCGGGAGCAGGTCAGCGCCCACGGCGGCCAGCACCGGTTCCACGAAGCTCAGGCCGCCGACCACGCGCAGGGGCAAGCCTTCCGCGCGGGCGCGGCGCGCAATTTCAGGGCCAGTGGCTTCGGCCACGAAGGGATGCCCGGGGACGGCGTAGATGACGCCAGCATCGCGGCGGCCAAGCTCCAGCACGCGCTTTACAATCTGGCGGTAGACCTCGGCAAAGTCCTCATGCTGCTCATACAGGTCGTCGAAGCTGTGTAGAGCTAGACCCTCAGGCAAGGCAGCCACCACGGGGTGCTGGCGGGTGCGCAGGTAGATTTCCTCGGCGCCCCCCAATACCTCCCAGGCTTCACGGGTGAGTTGGTCGGGGTTGCCCGGGCCGAGGCCCAACATAATTATTCCAGATGGCATATCTTCCTCTTCTTCACCACAGAGCACACAAAGGGCACAAAGAGAGAAAACTTTGTGGGCTCTGTGCCCTTTGTGGTGAACTCAAATTCTAAAAGAAAAAGCGCAGGGCATGCCTGCGCTTTTTTGTATGCGGTATATGCGCTTAGCGCTTGGTGTAGGTCGGCGCTTTGCGGGCACCCTTGAGACCGGGTTTCTTGCGTTCCTTCATGCGCGAATCGCGGCGCAGGAAGTTCGCCTGGGCCATGGCCTCGTGCAAATCGGGATTCCACTTTTCCAGGGCGCGGGCCAGCCCCATCACGACCGCGCCGGTCTGGCCGGTGGGGCCGCCGCCGCGCACGTGCACGCTCACGTCCAGCGCGTTCTTGGCGCCGGCCGCTTCCAGCGGGCCCATGATGGCCTGCGAGTCGCCCAGCCGGGGGAAGTATTCCTCAAGCGGTTTGTCGTTCACCAGGAAGGCGCCGCCTCCCGCCACCACGCGCACACGGGCGGTGCTGGTCTTGCGGCGGCCTACGCCTTCGTAATATTGGTCAGCCATAAATACTCCTCGTCCTTCAGTTCAAATCCAGCGGCTGCGGGTTCTGCGGCGCGTGCGGGTGCTCGGCGCCTTCGTACACCTTCAGCTTCTTGAGCAGCTTGCGGCCCAGTTTGTTGTGCGGCAGCATGCCCCATACGGCCTCGCGGATTACGCGGTCGGGGCTGCTCTCCAGCATCTGGCGCAGGCTCTTGCTCTTCAGGCCGCCGGGATAATTCGTGTGGCGGTAATACATTTTGTCTTCCATCTTGGTGCCGGTCACCGCGATTTTCTCGCAATGGGTCACCACCACGAAATCGCCGACATCCACGCCCGGCGTGTATTCCGGTTTGTGTTTGCCAATCAACACCTGGGCAATGCGGCTGGCCAAGCGGCCCAGATTCTGGTCGCTGGCATCCACATGCCACCACCCGGCTTCTACTTCACCGGCTTTTGGATAATAGCTTTTCTGCTTCATCTAACGCAGTCCTTTTCACTTTTTTCGTAATCACTCATACTCGACAGCCACCAAACTCAACCCGGCGGCGGGGGCCAAATGCTGCACCACATCCACTCGGCCATTCAACGCGTCGTCAACCTCGCTGCCTTGGGCCAGCCCCTGTCCCACTCTCACCTGCAGGCCCACCATGCGGCGAACCATGTGATAGAGGAAGGCATTGGCGCGCACCTCAAAGGCAAAACTGTCTTCGCCAGTCTGGCTCCATTCTGCGGCCATCACCTGGCGCACCGTGGGGCCATCCTTGGTCATCGGCGAGCCGAAGGCTTTGAAATCGTGCGTGCCGACCAGCTTCTTGCTGGCCCGCTGCATCGCTTTCAGCTTCACCGGCGGCCAAACTCGCCAGGCGTAGCGTTCCCGCAAGGGGTCGCGCTGGGCCTGGCAAAACAGCTGGTAGCGGTAGCGCCGCGCTTTGGCATCGTAGCGGGGCTGGAATTCAGCCGCCGCAATGCTCACCGAGCGGGCGGCCACATCCTCAGGCAGTGTCGCGTTAAGCGCGTTCAAGAGCGCTTCGCTGTCGTGGCCCCAATCGAAATCGAAGGCCACCACCTGCCCGTTGGCATGCACACCGGCGTCAGTGCGCCCGGCATGCCAGATGCTTTTGCCATCCCAGCCCAGCTTGCGCAGCGCGCTTTCCAGCTCGCCTTGCACGGTGCGGGCGCTACGCTGGCGCTGCATTCCTTTGAATGCGGTGCCGTCGTATGCGAGGATTACTTTGTAACGTTCCATGACAATCAGCAAAGCTGATTGTTCGGCCAACCTGCGGTTGGCCACGATTTAACTAGCCTACTCAACCAACTCCAGCAAGACCATTTCGGCCTTGTCGCTTTCGCGTGGGCCGAGTTTAATCATGCGGGTGTAGCCACCCGGGCGCTCGCTGTAGCGTGGAGCGATATCGTCAAAGAGTTTGCGCACGATACCCGCATCGTTCAGGCGGGCCGCGGCTAGGCGGCGGGCATGCACCATCTTGGCGGCATTGTCATCCGCGGCAGCATTGCCACGCTTGGCCAGGGTAATCAGCTTCTCGGCGCCGCCGCGAACGGCTTCAGCCTTGGCGCGCGTGGTCTGGATCCGCTCAAACTCAAAGAGTTGCTTAATCAGGTTGCGGCGCAAAGCGCGGCGGCCGCCTGTATTGCGGCCCAGTCGCTTACCGGAAATTTTGTGTCGCATCGGTTCTTACTCCGCTTCCGTATCTTTCGCGGCCCCGGCGTCTTCCGCGGCCTCGTCCTCGTCCATATAGTTCTTCTCGCGCATCTTATCGACGAGCTCATCCATGCTCTTCTCGCCGAAGTTGCGGATGGACATCACCGATTCCCCGCCCTTCTGCAGCAAGTCCAGCACCTCACCGACCGTGGTGATGCCGGCGCGCTTCAAGGAGTTGAAGACGCGTACCGACAAATCCAGGTTTTCAATCGGCGTGTCATAGACTTCGCTGGAGAGGCGGTTGTCGCCCACTTCCTCTTCGGGCTGCGGGCTCAACGTGATTTCAGTGACGCCAGCGATGTGGCGCAGGTGCTCAATCAAAATGCCGGCGCCGGTGCTCATGGCATCTTCGGGGCCAACGGTACCGTCGGTCCACACTTCCATCAGCAAGTTATCGTAGTTGGTGTTCTGTCCCACGCGGGCGTAATCCACTTCCCAGTTCACGCGGCGCACCGGCGTGAAAATCGCGTCCACCGGCAATTCGCCAATCGGCAGCTTGCCGCTGCGGTCGTTGGCCGGCGAATAACCGCGGCCACGCTCCACCGTGAACTCCATCTCCAGCTTGGTCTTGCTGCTGTCGGAAGTAAACAGGTACAGGTCTGGGTTGACAATCTCGATTTCCGCGGGAGCAATGATATCGGCTGCGGTGACCACACCCTCGCCACGCACCTCCAGGTGCATGCGGGAGCTTTCACCTTCGTGCAGCTTCATGCGCAGCTGCTTGAGTTGCAGCATGATTTGAATCACGTCTTCGCGGATACCGGGGATCTGGCTGTATTCATGCTGGATATCGGTCACGCGCATGGCCGTGATCGCCGCTCCCTCCAGGGAGGAGAGCAGCACCCGGCGCAACGCGTTGCCCAGCGTGTTGCCATACCCACGCTCAAGCGGACTGATGCTGTACTTCCCGTAATTACGGGCCTCAGCCTCGCGCTCGATCTTGGGGGTTACCATGTTGCTTAAGACAATCACTTACGTAGTCCTTCCCCGTCGTGTGGGTAATTAGCGTGAATAGAATTCCACGATCAGCTGCTCGTTCAGGTTGGCGTCGATCTCCTGGCGTTCGGGCATGCGTTTGATGCCGCCCGACAGCTTCTTGATATCGCGCTCAACCCATTCGGGCGGCGTCTGGCCTTTGGCGAAATCGGGCAATTCCTTGAAGTAGACGTTGCCACGAGAACCCTCGCGCACCTCGATCACATCGCCTTCCTTGATCAACATCGAAGGCACATCCGTGCGGCGGCCGTTGACCACGAAGTGGCCGTGAGCCACTAGCTGGCGGGCTTGCGCCCGGCTGCTGGCAAAGCCCATGCGGTAGATCACATTATCCAGGCGCGATTCGAGCAGCTGCAGCATCGTCAGGCCAGTCAGACCGCGGGACTTGATCGCCTCGCGATAGTAGCGGCGGAACTGGCGCTCCAGCACGCCGTATACGCGGCGGGCTTTCTGCTTTGCGCGCAGCTGCTTGCCAAAATCAGATTCACGCGAGCGGCGCCATTGCGAGGCGCGCCCGTGCGGGCCGGGGGGATAATTGCGGCGCTCAATTGCGCATTTCGGAGAGAAGCAGCGCTCGCCTTTGAGGAAGAGCTTTTCGCCCTCGCGGCGGCACAGCTTACAAACCGGTCCGGTGTATCTAGCCATATAACTTCCTTCGATCCTTAATTTCTGCGCCGCTTGGGGGGCCGGCCACCATTGTGGGGGATCGGCGTTACATCGGCGATAGCTGTTACTTTGATGCCCAGCGTCTGCACGGCGCGGATGGCCGATTCGCGGCCGGGACCAGGGCCTTTGACGAACAATTGGGCTTGCTGCATGCCCAGATCCTGGGCAGCCTTCACCGCATTCTCCGTCGCCAGGCGCGAGGCAAAGGGCGTGCTCTTGCGCGAGCCCTTAAAGCCCACCGAGCCAGCACTGGCCCAGGTGACCGTGTTGCCCTCGTCGTCGGTGACGGTGACGATGGTGTTGTTGAAGGTGG
>OMJR01000035.1 GCA_900299355.1 Anaerolineaceae bacterium | reverse complement strand
TTCATGGTGGACGTGGGCCTGGACTATTTGACTCTGAACCGCTCGGCGGGCACGCTCTCCGGCGGCGAGGCGCAGCGCATCCGCCTGGCGACTCAAATCGGCTCGCGCCTGATGGGCGTGCTGTATGTGCTGGACGAGCCCTCGATTGGCCTGCATGCGCGCGACAATGACCGCCTGCTGCGCACCCTGGTGGGCATGCGCGATTTGGGCAACACCGTGCTGGTGGTCGAGCACGACGAGGAAACGATTAAGACCGCCGACTGGATTGTGGATCTAGGCCCCGGCGCTGGCGAAAAGGGCGGCGAAGTCATCGCCGAAGGCCCGCCCGAGAAAATCCTCAAGGACAAAAAGTCCCTGACCGGCGCCTACCTTTCGGGGCGCAAGAGCATCCCTATTCCCAAGGAACGCCGCGAGGGCAACGGCCACAAGCTGGTCGTGGTGGGCGCCAAAGAGAACAACCTGAAAGATGTGACCGTGGAAATCCCGCTGGGCAAGCTGGTCTGCATCACCGGCGTCTCCGGCTCCGGCAAGAGCTCACTGATAAACGAGGTGGTCTACAAATCACTGGCACGCCACCTAAATGGCGCGCGCACCATTCCCGGCAGCCATGAAGAAATCCAGGGCCTGGAGCACCTGGACAAGATTATCATCATCGACCAGTCGCCCATCGGGCGCACCCCGCGCTCCAACCCCGGCACCTATACCGGCCTCTTCGACCATGTGCGTACGCTGTTCGCCGAGCTGCCGGAGAGCAAGGTGCGCGGCTATAAGCCGGGGCGTTTCTCCTTCAATGTGAAGGGCGGGCGCTGCGAGGCTTGCCAGGGCCAGGGCCAGGTGACGATTGAGATGCAGTTCCTGCCGGATGTTTACGTTCCATGCGAGGTATGCAAGGGCGCGCGCTTCAACCGCGAGACGCTGCAGGTGCGCTACGATGGAATGAGCATTTCGGATGTGCTGGACCTGGAAATTGACAAGGCGCTGGAGGTGTTTGCCAACCATCCGGCGATGGTCAACAAGCTGCAGACGCTGGCCGACGTGGGCCTGGGCTACATCCGCATCGGGCAGCCGGCGCCCACGCTATCCGGCGGCGAAGCCCAGCGCGTCAAGCTGGCCAAGGAACTCTCCAAGCGCTCCACCGGGCAGACGATTTACATTCTCGACGAGCCCTCGGTGGGCTTGCACACCGCCGACGTGCACAAGCTGATTGAGGTGCTGCACCGCCTGGTGGGCGAAGGCAACACGGTCCTCATCATCGAACACAATATGGAAATCATCAAGGTCGCCGACCATATCATCGACCTCGGTCCCGAAGGCGGCGACCGCGGCGGCGAACTGGTCGCCCAGGGCACCCCGGAAGAGGTCGCCAAGGTCAAGGAAAGCTATACAGGGCAGTTTTTGAAGGATGTGTTGAAGACGAAATAGCTTGGGGATTGTTGATTTCTGATTGCTGATTGAGCGGCTCCGTGGCGGGCCGCTTTTTTATTTTATTGAGCTTCGATTTACTGGACTATCCAGAAGAGAATGGGGAAATTTCTGGGGCTTAATGTTCTTGGAAAAAGGCGATTAACTCTGCATTGACCGCGTCGGCGGCGTCGCTGGCAACCCAATGGGTCGCCTCGGGAAAGGTCTTGAGGCGCACATCCCTGCACAGGGCGGCACTCTGCTCGGCCATCTCCAGGCTAAGGGCCACATCCTGCTCACCCCACAAAATCAGGGTGGGCAAATCGATCGTCCCGCGCGGCATGGCTTGGCTGGCGCGGCGCATGATCGCGCGGTACCAATTCAGCATGCCCCGTTTGGCGCCCGGCTGGCGCCAGGCCTCGTGATAGCGGGCAATGTCCGCATCCGTAAACGTGCTGGGCTTTCCGGAGCGGCGCAGCAATTTAGCCAGCCCGGCGTTATCGCCCAAGCCCAGCAGGAATTCAGGTAGCCAGGGAATTTGAAAAAAGAAGATGTACCAGGATTTGAGCAGCTGGCGCCGGTTCTTGCGCAGGTTGCGCGACATCACAAAGGGATGCGGCACATTCAGGATGGTCAGATCGTGAAAGCGTTCGGGGTGGAAAATCGCCAGCCACCAGGCGACTTGGGCGCCCCAATCATGGCCGACCAGGTGCACCTTTTCATAGCCCAGATGATCCATGAGCTGCAGCATATCGCCGGCCAGCAACTCCATATCGTAGGCGCGCCAGTCGCCCGGCCGGTCGCTGAGGTTGTAGCCGCGTTGGTCGGGGGCGATCACACGGTAGCCGGCGGCGGCCAGGGCCGGGATCTGGTGGCGCCAGCCATACCAAAACTCAGGGAAGCCGTGCAAGAGCAGCACCGGCGCCCCGTCCTGCGGCCCAGCGGTGACAAAGTGCAACCGCACTCTTTCGAGTGCGGCAAAATGCTTTTCGATGTGATCCACGCGGGAATTGTACTACTGGGCGGCGGACAGCGCGGCCGCGCTGAAGGGCACCCGAAAGGGCACGCACCAAATCACCACGGAGGGGTATTCCTCCAAGTCCACGCCCTCTGGGATATCGTAATTCTGGTCGCCGACGTTGCCCTTCAACTCACCCAAATCCACATAGCCGACCAGTTCCTGGCCGACGGTGTTGGGCACCGGATCCTGAACGGCCAGATAGACATGCAGGTCGGGACCGTTGAGCACCTGGAAGTTTTCGAAGCGCAGCACACGGCTGCCATCGTCGAAGCTATAGATGCTGGCGGTGCCTTCGCCGTGGTGGGCCAGGTCATAGAATTGGCCCTGATAGAGCAGGGTCAGTCCCGCGCCCTCGGGCATGGCCTCGCCGCTTTCTTCGGTGGGCTCAGTGGTGGCAGCCGCGGCGGGCGTGGAGGTCGGCTCCGCCAGGCTGGCGGCGGCCGGCGCTTCGGTCTTGGTGGCCATCGGCGCCAAGGTGGGGAAGCTTTCGCTGACGCTCTGATTGATAAAAAGCGGGCTGATCAGCCACCAGGCAACGCCAAAGACCACGAACGTAATGATCGCGATCGCCAAGCGCACCCAGGGATTGCTAAGATGTAATGAATTCATCGCAGGGATTATAGTGGAGGTGGATGAGGCGCGGGTTAGGCGGCGCTAAGAGTTGGCTAGGTTGGTTTAACGCTCACTTTCCAACCAGAGCAGAGCGCCATCGGTGCGCAGACGCACCCACCCATTCAGATCGGTGCGCAGCGAAGCGCGGGTCGCCTTTAAAGCCAGCGTCTCAGCTTGCGGAGCGTCCGCGCTCAGCGGCCACCACAGCAAATCGGGATCGAGATTCGCCAACCATTCCGGAGGATTGAGCGGTACATAGCCGTTATCGGCCAGCATGAATACATTAACTTTGCCAATCGCCTGCCCCCTATCGAACTCATCCAACATGTCAAAATCCAAGCCCAGCGGCAGCAGCATGCGAAAGTCGCCATATGTGATCCGCATGAGGGCGCCGCGTGGACCGATAGCCAAGACTCGCAGTTCGGCGCCAGCACCCAAATCAAAGCGCTGGCCCTGCCGCAAGGCCTCGAGCGGTATGCCAGCAGCCTGCACGCGCTGGTAAAGCTGGCCGGAGGCAAAGGACGCATCGGCTTCCCCGCTCCAGGCAACCGAAGCTGGCGACAGCGCGGCCAAACTGTTGGCCAAGCCTGCCAGTTGTTCCTGGCGTACGCCAGCCACAATCAGCCAATCCAACTGGCGGTGATAAGGCGGCATCTGGGCGCTCAGTTGCTGCTGGAGTTCAATCGAACTCGAGCCGCCGTTAATCAGCAGGTTCCGTCCGGTGGGCGTGGTGACCAGAATCGCCTCGCCATCCGGTACCGCCAGCAATGTCACCGTCAAGTG
This sequence comes from Anaerolineaceae bacterium, assembly GCA_900299355.1. Lineage (GTDB taxonomy): Bacteria > Chloroflexota > Anaerolineae > Anaerolineales > UBA11579 > OMJR01. The sequence continues at coordinate 628 of OMJR01000035.1, read as the reverse complement.
CTCAGTGGGCGCAGCCGCCACCGCACTCCACAACCATAGGGTAAGCGCGGCCAAGCCAGCCAGGGCGACCGCCGGCCGTGGTTTCGGCAAACGCGGCCGCAACCAATCCCAGGCAAAGCTGGCGACAAAGAGCAGCACATAGAAGGCGACCAACCAGGCGACGTCGAAGGGCGGCACCGCATTCGCCGCCCCGGGCAAACCGGCAAACCATTGCGCCATGCGGTTGGAAAAGGCTGCCAGCGGTCAGGCGGCAAAAGCCAGCAGGCGGCCCAGCGGAGGCACGATCAACCCCAGTATGAGCGAGAGGCCGCCCACCACCATCAGTGCCGGCTGGACCGGCAATACCAGCAGGTTGGCCGGGAAAGCAATTAGGGAGAGGCGTTGGAAATGATAGTGCAGCAGCGGCAAAGTCGTGATTTGGGCCGCGAGAATGACCAATACATATTCCCCGGCAGCCGCACTCAGCGCCGGGCGGCGGGATTCGGCGACCCGTGGTTCCAACCATCGATCGAAACGGGCTTGCAGGCGATCCGCATATAAGATAATGCCCAAGGTCGCCGCGAAGGACAGCTGAAAAACTGACCTGCCCCCAATAATTGGTCCAGTCTTTATGTTACACCAACAGCCT
>OMJR01000034.1 GCA_900299355.1 Anaerolineaceae bacterium | reverse complement strand
TGGCGGTTTTGATTTAACTCGCGTCCTTCAGCCGCCCCGCAGCAGCACGCATCTCAGCTTCATCCTCGGCGCTTAGCTGCGGGTATTGCAGGTCGAGCTGCTTTATTGAATCGACGATAATGCGCGCCACCTGCAAGCGCATGAAAGGCTTCTTGTCGGCCGGGATAGCGTACCAGGGCGCCCAGGGGCGCGAGGTGGCGTTGAGCGTTGCTTCGTAAGCCTGCATGTAGGCCGGCCAGTGCTGTCGCTCCTCGACATCGCCGGGCGAGAATTTCCAGTTTTTGTCGGGTTCATTCACCCGGTCCAGAAAGCGTTCCTTCTGCTCCTCCCTGGATACATTCAACCAAAATTTCAAAATCAGGGTGCCGTTGCACGCCAGGTGCTCTTCGTGGTCGCGGATGGATTGGAAGCGTTGTTGCCAGAGCTGGTCACGGTCGCTGTCCGGCAGGCGCTGGGCCGCCAGCCATTCGGGGTGCACGCGCACCACCAGCACTTCTTCATAATAGCTGCGGTTGAAGACGCCGATGCGTCCGCGCTCGGGCAGCCGCTTGCTGGTGCGCCATAGAAAGTCGTGGTCCTGCTCTTCTTTTGAGGGCTGCTTGAAGGAGAAGACCTGGAAACCAGCCGGGTTGACCCCCGAGAGCACGGCGCGGATGGTGCCATCCTTGCCGGCCGCGTCCATCGCCTGGAAGACCAGCAGCACCGAATAGTGGTCGCTGGCGTACAGCACGCGCTGCAACTCGGCCAATTCCTTGACCAGGCCTTTCAATTCTTCTTTGGCCTGCGCTTTGTCCGGCGCCGTCTCCGGCGGGGCGGTGGGCGCTTGGTCTACTTTGAAGGCGCCATCAAAGGGCACCAGGTAGTCGTGTTGTAGGGCGTTCTGCATCGGCTCTCCTCTCGATTCCCAAAGTGTAAATCAAGCCGCGCCAGGCCGCAATGCTGCCTCAATCCAACGGCATTACAATACCGCCATGCGCATCGGCATTGACACCGGCGGCACCTTCACCGATTTCGTCGTCTTCGACCCTGAAAGCAAGCACATTGAGACCTTCAAGGTGCTCAGCACACCCCAGGACCCGGCGGCCGCCATCCTGGAGGGCCTGGGCCGTCCGGAGGGGCAATCCGCGCGCGACTTGGTGCACGGCAGCACGGTAGCCACCAACGCGCTGCTGGAGCGCAAGGGCGCGCGCACCGCGCTGGTGACTACGGCCGGTTTCCGCGATGTGTTGCACATCGGCCGCCAGAACCGCCCCGCGCTCTACGACTTCTTCGCCGACCCGCCCGCGCCGCTGGTCCCACGCCAGCACCGCCTGGAAGTGGCCGAACGGATAGATTACCGCGGCGAGGTGGTCACGCCGCTGGACAAAGCCGCCATTGAGGCCCTGATTGCCCACTGCCGCACGCACGAGATTGAAGCCGTTGCGGTCAGCACCCTGTTCGCCTTTGCCAACCCGGCCCACGAGCAAGCCATCGCCGAGCGCTTCCGGGCGGCTGGCTTCCCGGTCTCCGCCTCGCACGACATCCTGCCCGAATTCCGCGAATATGAGCGCACCAGTACCACGGTGGTCAACGCCTATGTATCGCCGGTGATGGGCCGCTACCTGGGCCGTCTGGAAACGGCGCTGCCGGCTGACCGCCTGCAGGTGATGCAATCCAACGGCGGCATGATTGGCCCGCAGCAGGCCGCCAGCGAGGCGGTGCGCTGCATCCTCAGCGGCCCGGCCGGCGGCCTGGTGGGCGCGCAGGCGGTGGCCGCCGCCGCCGGTTTCGACAAGGTGCTGACTTTCGACATGGGCGGCACCTCTACCGATGTGGCCCTGATTGACGGCGCGCCGCGCAGCACCAGCGATGCCAGTATTGGCGGCCTGCCGGTCAATGTGCCCATGCTGTCTATTCATACGGTGGGGTCCGGCGGCGGCTCGATTGCCTTCCGCGACCCCGGAGGCGGCCTGCAGGTGGGGCCGCAAAGCGCCGGCGCGGACCCCGGCCCGGCTTGCTATGGGCGCGGTGAACTGCCCACGGTGACGGATGCCAATCTGCTGCTGGGGCGCATCCGCCCCGAACTGTTCTTTGGCGGCCAAATGGCGCTGGATACGGCCCGCGCCGAGCGCGCCTTTAACGGCCTGGCGGCCGAATTGGGCATCCCGCCCGAGGAAGCCCACTTGGGCGTCTTCCAAATCGTCAATGCCCACATGGCGCGCGCTCTGCGGGTGATTTCGGTACAGCAGGGCCAAGACCCGCGCGACTACACGCTGCTGGCCTTTGGCGGGGCGGGCGGCCTGCATGCGGTGGAGTTGGCCCGCGAGCTGGGCATGCCGCGCGTGCTGGTGCCGCGCCAGGCGGCGACCCTCTCGGCGCTGGGCATGCTGCTGGCCGATGCGACCAAAGATTACTCGCGCACGGTGATGCTGCCTGGCGCGACAGAATTCACCGATGTGCAAGCGGCCATTGCGCCGCTGATCGCGCAGGGGCAAGCCGACCTGGCCGCCGAGGGTTTTGCTGCCGGTGAAATTCGGATTGAGGCCAGCGCCGACATCCGTTACGCCGGCCAATCCTTTGAATTGAACATCGCCTTTGGCGAAAGCTTGCTGGCTGATTTCCATGCCGCCCATCAGGCGGCCTATGGCTATCAGGACCCGCAGGCTCAGGTCGAAATCGTTAACCTGCGCGTCAGGGCCATTGGGCTGGTGGAGGCGCCGCAACTGCCCACCTTTACCAAGACGAAGGTGAACCTTGAAGAGGCCCTGATTGGGCGCTACCCGGTCCGCTTTGCCGAGGGCGAGGTGGAGACGCCTTTCTACGCTGGCGAGCGGCTGGGGACGGGGGCGGCGTTCCAGGGTCCGGCCATCGTGGTGCGTGCGGATACGACAATTTTGGTCGGGGCCCAGGACCGGGCCGAGGTGGACGAATATCTCAATTTGCAGATTTCGGTGGGGCCGGCATGAAAACTGATTTGGTGCGTCTGGAGATATTCAAACACCTCTTCGCTTCCATCCCGGAGGAGATGGGCGCCGTGCTGCAGCGCGCCAGCTTCTCGCCCAACATCAAGGAGCGCCGTGATTTCTCCTGCGCGCTGTTCGACGCCCAGGGCGAGATGATTGCCCAGGCGGCGCATATCCCCGTGCACCTGGGGGCGATGCCGCTCTCGGTGCAAGCCGCCATCCGCGCGCTGGAGTTTGCCGAAGGCGACATGGTTATCCTGAATGACCCATATCAGGGCGGCACCCATTTGCCCGACATCACCCTGATTGCGCCGATTTTCCATGCCGGGGATTTGGTTGGTTTTGCCGCCAACCGCGCTCATCATGCCGATGTGGGCGGCATGGCCCCTGGCTCGATGCCGATTGCGCACGAGCTGGTGCAGGAAGGCCTGATTTTGCCGCCGACCAAGCTCTATGCAGGAGGAGAACTGCAGCAAGGGGTGTGGGACATCATCCTTCGCAACACGCGTTCGCCCTGGGAACGGGCGGGCGACTTGCGTGCGCAGGTCGCCGCCAACCGGCGCGGAGTGGAGCGCTTTGCCGCCCTCATCGCCGCCCAAGGCCTGGAGACGGTACAGCACTACAGCGCCGCCCTGTTGGCCTACACCGAACGCATGACCCGCACGCTGATTGCTGCCATCCCGGATGGCGCCTATCGCTTTGAGGATTATCTGGATGGCGACGGAGTCGAAGAGCGACCTATCAAAATTGCCGTTGCGATTGAAATCAAAGGCGACCAGGCTACAGTGGATTTCGCCGGCAGCGACCCGCAAGCCAAGGGCAGCGTCAACGCCGTCTACGCGATTACGCTGTCGACGGTTTACTACGTCTTTCGTTGTTTAGTTGATAGTGAAGTGCCCAACAACACCGGCTCGCTGCGCGCCATCCAGGTGCTGGCGCCCGAGGGCAGCGTGGTCAATGCCCGTCCGCCCGCCCCGGTGGCCGGCGGCAACGTGGAAACCTCGCAGCGCATTGTGGACGTCTTGCTGGGCGCTCTGGCCGCGGCGCTGCCCGAGCGCATTCCGGCCGCCAGCCAGGGCACGATGAACAACACCTTGATTGGCGGCTGGGACCCGGCCCGCCAACGGCCCTACACCTATTATGAGACCATCGGCGGCGGCATGGGCGCGCGCCCCGGCGCGGATGGCCCCAGCGCGATTCACAGCCATATGACCAATACGCTCAATACCCCCGCCGAAGCAATGGAATACGCCTATCCGATTCGCGTAACCCGCTACGAAATCCGTGAGGATAGCGGCGGCGCGGGCGAGTTCCGCGGCGGCGATGGCTTGCGCCGCGACTTGCTGCTGCTGGCGGATGCCACCGCGAGCCTGCTCAGCGAGCGGCGCAGCGGGCAGCCCTACGGCCTGGCGGGTGGCGAACCCGGCCGCTCGGGCCGCAACCTGCTCTTGCGCGGCGGCGACGAAATCGAGTTGCCATCCAAAGGCGAAGTCGAACTCAAGGCCGGGGATGTGCTCAGCATCCGCACCCCGGGCGGCGGCGGCTGGGGCCGGGCACCCAAATGAGCGCACCGCAAGCTTTGGTAGTGATGGGCGTCTCTGGGGCGGGGAAGACCACCCTGGGGCAGTCGCTGGCCGAGCGGCTGGGCTGGCCATTTTTTGAAGGCGACGACTTTCACCCGCCGGCCAATCTGGCCAAGATGGCTGAGGGCCAGCCGCTGGATGACGCCGACCGCGCGCCCTGGCTGGCGCGTTTAAACCAACTGTTGCAAGATCAGCTTAGCGAGGACACCAGCCTGGTGCTGGCCTGCTCGGCGCTGAAGGCTGAATATCGCGCCCAATTACGCGCCGGCGTGGAAAGCCAGGTGCGCTTTATCTATCTCAAAGGTGATTACGCCCTAATCCATCAGCGGATGCAGGGCCGGGTGGGCCACTTTATGTCTCCGGAGATGCTGGAAAGCCAGTTCTCAGCCCTCGAAGTTCCGGACGATGCCTTAGTGGTGGATGTAGTCCAGCCAGTACCCGGGATTGTGGCTTCTCTGATTGCCCGACTGCTTTAATCTACTTAGCTTCAGGCCTTGTGTATACTGTTGGCTCATTAAACCGGTAGTGTCTTGTCAAGTGGTGTAAATTCACCTGGCCTGTGCGTCCAAGTTGATCAATGGCTCCACTAGCAGTGGGGCCGTTTGTGTTGCTGGGTCTGGATCGAGCAACTCTCTCATGCTCTCTTGACTGAAATAGCGTCTACCTGCACGCCACTCTTCATCCTGCTCGATCAGCAAGGTTCCCGCCAAACGCAGGACAGAGGGCCTGTTCGGGAAGACACCCACCACCCGGGTGCGGCGGTGCACCTCTCGAATGATCCGTTCCAATGGGTTGGTGGAATGGATCGAACGATGGTGCTGTTCGGGAAAAGTTTTGTAGACCAGGATATCATCCTCGGCTTCCAGCAGCATCTCGGCCGCCCTGGGCCACCGAACTTGCATGGCCCCGGCCACCTGACGCAGGTACTCTCCGGCCAACTCCCGGTCCGGTTGGGCGAAGATCAGCTTAAGCACCGCCGCCACCTGCTTGCGATCCTTGCGTGGGATCTGGGCCAGCAGGTTGCGCATGAAGTGCACGGTACAGCGCTGCCAGGCCGCCCCGCTAAAGACCTGCTCCAGGGCGCTTTTAAGGCCCTCGTGCGCATCGCTGATGACCAGGTCCACTTGCTCTAGCCCCCGTCGCCGCAGGGAGCGCATGAAGTCCAGCCAGAAGGGCTCAGATTCGCCCGCTCCCAGCTCAAAGCCAAGCACATGGCGCTCTCCCTGGGGATCCACTCCGATGCCGATCACAAAGGCCAGACTGACCACCCGGTGGTTCTCACGCACCTTGAGGGCTTTGGCATCCAGCCACACATAGGGATAGTGGCTCTGCAGACGACGCTGGCTAAACTGCTCGACCTGCTCATCCAGCGCTTTGCAGATGCGGCTGACCTTGCTCTTGTCGATGCCGCTTAAACCCAACGACTTGACCAGCACGTCAACCTTGCGGGTGGAGACGCCATTTACATAGGCTTCCTGCACCACCGTCAACAAGGCTTGCTCCGAGCGCTTGCGTGGCTCCAGCAAGCTGGGAAAGAACGATCCCTTGCGCAGCTTGGGGATGTTCAACTCCAACTCGCCCACTCGCGTCTCCCAGCGTCTGCGGCGATAGCCATTGCGCTGGTTCCTGCGCTGTTCGCTGCGCTCGTGCTTGGCCGCTCCGATCTGCGCTTCAGCCTCGAGGTCGATCAGCATCTGGGCCAGCATCTCGGTCGCCTCACGCAGAAAATCGCTGTCCTGCTCCAGCCCCAACTTGTTAAGGTACTGCTTTAGTGCTATAGTTGCATCGGTCATCCTGCTGCCTCCTGTTTTTCTTCCGAACTTCATGGAAGCA
>OMJR01000033.1 GCA_900299355.1 Anaerolineaceae bacterium | reverse complement strand
GACGATCAAGACGCACCACAACGTCGGCGGCCTGCCGACGGACATGCAGTTCACGCTCATCGAGCCGCTGCGCTACCTGTTCAAGGACGAGGTGCGCCAGGTCGGCCTGGAACTGGGCCTGCCGGAGAGTCTGGTGTGGCGGCAGCCCTTCCCCGGCCCGGGCTTAGCGGTGCGCTGCCTGGGGCCGCTGGACGCCGAGCGCCTGGCGCGGCTGCGGGCCGCCGACGCGATCTTTACTGAGGAACTGGAAGCGGCCCGGCTGCTCAATCGCGCCGGCGCGGAGTTAGCCCAGGCCTTCGCGGTGCTGCTGCCAGTACGTAGCGTTGGCGTGATGGGCGACCAGCGCACCTACCAGGAGACGGTGGCCCTGCGCGCGGTCACCAGCCAGGATTACATGACCGCCGACTGGGCCCAGCTGCCTTATGAGTTAATCGGTCGCGTCTCGGCGCGCATCGTCAACGAAGTGGACGGTGTAAACCGCGTCGTGTATGATGTAAGCAGCAAGCCGCCTGCAACCATTGAGTGGGAATGAGCGTATTGCTAAACAAATAACAATTTAGGAGCAATCATGGATTTTGGAAAAATTTTAACAAAAGCCTGGCAGATCATTTGGAACAACAAGGTCTTATGGATTTTTGGCGTGCTGGCCTCTTGCGGCTCGGGCGCACAGGGTGGCGGCGGCGGGGGCAGCAACTACTCCTTCGACAATGAGAGCAGTGGACAACTACCGCCCGCCTTGCAGGACTTCTTCCAGAACATGGACCGCAACGTCAACCAGATATCGGAAGAGACCATCGCACTCTTTGTGATTGGCTTGTTTTGCGTGATCTGCATTATCAGTATTATTGCCATGTTCCTGTCCGTCTACGGCCGCGTGGGCCTGATGAAGGGCACCCAGGCCGCCGATGGCGGCGCCAGCCTGACCTTCCGAAGCATTACGGAACTGGTCGGCCCCTTTTACTGGCGCGCCTTTGGCCTGAACTTACTCTTGGGGCTGGCCGTCTTCCTGGTTTCGCTTGTGATTGGAGTAGTTGCCTTCGGACTGGCGATTGTCACCTTGGGTGTGGGCTTGATCTGCCTAATCCCGCTGCTATGCCTGTTGCTGCCGCTCGGCGTGGTGTATTACGTCTTTACCCAGTTGGCCAATAACGCGCTGGTGCTTGAAGACCTGAACATTGGCGATGCGCTTTCGCGCGCCTGGGAAGTCATGCGCAGCCGCGCCGGTGATATCGCCGTTATGGCCATCATCCTCTTTGTCGGCAACATCATCGCCTCCATCGTGTTCGCCATTCCCTTCATTCTGCTCTTCGTGCCGGCTTTCCTGGCCCTGATGGGTGATAGCGCGCAGGCGGCCAACAACGCCCTCACATTGGGCATCGTCGGCATCTGTGTCGCCATCCCGCTGGGCCTGGTGGTGAGCGGCATCGTGCGCAGCTACATCGAAGGCGCCTGGACGCTGACCTTCCTGCAGGTGAGCCAGCCCGCCGAGTAGTCGATGGCGAATCCGCTGCAAGCCTTGATCCAGACGCCGTCCTTTGCGCGCCTGCGCCGCAACCACGGCCTGGAGCATGCCACCATCCATGTGCTCAGCCGCAAGTACCCGCGGGTGGGCCTGGCCGGGCATTCTAGTCCCAGCGGCTTCTGGATTTTCGCTGACCTGGATGCCGACCAGGTGCTGGAGGGCGTGCAAACCGCGCTGGAACGCTTGCGCGCGGGTGAACGCGGCCTGGCCATCCACCCCAATTGCGGCACCAACCTGGTAACCTCCGGGATGGCGGCCGGGGTGGCGGGGGCGATTGCCATGGCGGGCAGCGGCCCGCGTTCGCGCGACCGCCTGGAACGCCTGCCGCTGGCTGGCTTGCTGGCCACCGTGGCCCTGCTGCTGGCCAAGCCGCTGGGTACCCGCCTGCAGCAATACGTGACCACCAGCGGCGACCCCGGCGGCCTGGAAATCCTGGATATCCAAACCCAGATTCGGGCCGGCGTGACCGCCCACCGCGTCACCACCCGCAGCTAGCATGGCGGCCACGCCCACGGTCTACCTGCTGCACGGCGATAACGAGCTGGCCATCCAGGCCGTCGTGCAAGAACTCTTCAGCCGCTTGGGCGACCCGACCAACGCCGAAATGAACACGGCCCGCTTTGAGGGACCCCATATCTCCTTTGATGAACTCAAGGGGGCGGCCACGGCGATGCCCTTCCTGGCCGAGCGGCGCCTGGTGGTATTGCGCGAGGCTGGCAAGGCCTTCAACGCTCAAGAGGCCCGTGAGCGCTTCCTGGGGCTGCTGGATGAAGTGCCCGCCAGCACGGCCTTAGTGCTGCACGAGAGCCCGCTCAAGGCCAGCCATTGGCTGATGAAATGGGCCAAGGGCGCGGGTGAACGAGCCTACATCAAGGATTTTGAGCTGCCCAAAGGCAGCCAGATGGCTGGTTGGATTCAGAAGCAGGTCGGCGCCCAGGGCGGCGCAATCGAAGGCCCGGCGGCGGCCCTGCTGGCCGAGCAAATCGGCAGCGATACCCGCGCCGCCTCCCACGAGATTGACAAGCTGTTGGCGCATGCCAACTATGCCCGCGCCATCACCCGCGAGGATGTCGCCGAACTGGCTGTGCAGGTCGGCGAACAGGGCGATTTCTTCGCGCTGATTGATGCGCTCAGTGCCGGGGCGGGCAAGCAGGCCATGCAAGCCCTACACAAACTGCTGGCCGAGCGCGATTTGATTTCCTTGTTTTTCGGGATTGTGGCCCACTACCGGGCCTTGATTCAAGCCTGGGAGATTAACCAAACTGGCGGCGGCACGGAGGCCATGAAAAAAGCGATTGGCACCGGCTCCGATTTCCGGGCCAACAAACTGCTGACCCAGGCGCGCCGCTTCGATATCGTCAGCCTCAAGGCCATCTACCAGCGCCTGATGGAGTATGACCGCCAAATAAAAACGGGCGAGCTCGATGCCGAACTCGCCCTGGATTCCTTTGTAGCCGCGCTTACTGCGCAAACAGCATAGTATCCGCCGCGTCCCCCACCCCAATCCACAAATAATTTGGCAGCACGGTACCGGCGCTCTCCAGGCGCAGGCCGCCCACGTGGCGGGTCTGGCCGTTGAGCAGACTGGGGTGTACCAGGCACAAGTCGGGGCTTTCGCCGTATTTGCGTTGGTAATCGCTGGCCGCCTGGCGCACGGTGGCTTCCAGGTCCAGCGTAGGGTTCTCCACGAAATGCAGTTCGCCGAGGGTCATAGTGCCTCCAATTAGAACTATTGTTCTATTATAGCCAGACTGCGCAGTATGTCAAGCGTCTTCAGCCAAGAAAACGCCGGATGGAGGCCAATACTACGGGTTTTTGATGGGAAAAAGCTTAATCCTGAGGTGCTCGCCAGGGAATAAACATCGGTGTTCGGGCCTTGTAAGCCGCGTAGGCGGCCCCAAACCAGTCTTCCAGCTTGCGCTCCTCATAATAGGCGCCCAGCCAGAAATAGAGGCTGATGGAGGCCACCAGCGCTAAGCGGTTGAGGGTCATCACGGGCGCCAGCCACAGGACGAGCATCGAGCCGGTGTAGAGCGGGTGCCGCATCCAGGCATAGGGACCGCGCAGGTGCAATTCGGGCGCCGTGCCGCCCCCAGCCGCCAGCTGGCCCAGGCCCAGGAAATCCAGCGCCCCGGTGACCCGTAGGCTGGCCGCCAGCAGCCACAAGCCGGCCACTTGCCCGGCGAAGCTCAAGCAGCGCCAGGGATAGGGAATGCTGTACAGCGGCCGGTCGGGCAGCGCGACCACCATCCACAGAATCGGCAGCAAGGTCAGCACCCCCACCGCATTGAACAACAGGCGGTAATAGCGCTCATAGGCAGCTGTGCCCATGCGGGCGCGCGCCCCGGCTTTGAAGTGCGGGCCGGCCAGCACGGAGTGCAACAGGCTGTAGAGCACAAAGCTGATAAAGATAAGCAGCGGGGACATCCAGACGTTCATAGGATTAAGACGGAGCTAGCCAGCCAATCATTACGCCGACCCGGCCGCGCCCTTATCCGCCAGTCGTGCCTGGTATTTATCCATCGCGGCTGCTAACGCCGCCTGCAAGTCCACCTCGCTAGCCACCGCCAGCGCCAGCAGGCTAAAGGCCACATCGCCGATTTCGTCGCGCCACCCCGCGTTAGGGGCGAAATCTGCCTGGCCGTAGTCACTGGCTCTGAGATACTCCTTGGCCAGTTCGCCCAACTCGGATTGCAAATCCAGCAGCCGCGCCCCGGCATCCGCCGCCAGGCCGTGCTGAGCGAGAAAGTCAGCTACTTGCGCTTGTGCCTCTTGCATAAGTTCTCCTTATTGGGGCGGCAGGGCCAGCGCCCACACCGTTTCGAATTCGTCCCCATACTGCGCCGCCAGGGCCGCATCCCAGATAAACAACATGTTCTCGTCGTTGCGCTCGGCGGCATTGCGGCTGAAGTTATACGAACCGGTGACCACGATACGGCCATCAACGATAAATAGCTTGCTGTGCAAGTTGTCGCGTTCGCCGTCCAGGCGCACGTTAATGCCCGCCGCCAGCAGGTTGGTGTACTCGCCACCGGTGTTGGAAGCCACTTGGCCGCGGTCGAAGACCCCGCGCACCGCCACCCCGCGCACGGCCGCCGCAATCAGGGCCGCAGCAATGTCGTCATCGGTGAAGGAAAAGGCCAGGAAGTCCACGCTCTCTTCGGCGTCCGCAATCAGGGTCACCAGGCGCCCGGCGACATCATCCTCGGGCGCGAAATAGACTTCGACTTGCGTCTCGCCTAATTGCAGCCATGTAGGCGCGCCGCGGGGCGACTCGTCGCCAAAGAGCCCCTGGATAAACATTTCTTCGAACTCGGCAGTATAGGCCGCCGCGACCACGCTCGACTCGATATGCAGCAGGTCGTTGCGGTTCAAATAGGCGCCGTTGGTGGTTAGATTCATTGAGCCAGTCCAGACCGCATACTGGTCAATTACCACGAATTTGTCATGCATGCGGTCCGGGTCGCGGTCTTCCACCAGCGGGATGCCGGCTGCCAGCAGCTCCTGCAGCTCGGGGCGCTGATCCAGATTGTCGCTCTCCACCACCAGGCGCACCTGCACGCCGCGCGCCTGAGCATCCAGCAGCGCGTCGCGGATGCTCCACAGGTTCAAATCGTGCAGGGCGGCGTCCACGCTGGCCCGCGCGCTGTCAATCGCGCTCGCCAGAGCTTCGTCGGGGCCGCCGCGGTAGCTGCGCGCATCGTTGCGCTGTGGGTCGCTGAAGAAGACTTCGATGGCAGCGGCATCCGCCAGCTCGGCAACCGGCGCCGACGCCGGGGCGCAGGCCGCAAGCAGACAGGCCAACGTCAACAATCGCTTGATGTGCATAGCGCTCATTATATAATTGCTCAGCCCTCATTCAAGGAGCCCCTATGAGCAAGACCCATCCCGTAGAGATCGCCGGCGTGAAGCGCGAGCTGCCGCTGGTGGAAGTCGCCCCCGGCGTGTCCATCGCCATGCTGAACATCCTGGGCGATGTGGAGCTGGTGCGCGCCGCGGCCAGCGCCCTGGCCGAGAAGCTAGCCGACACACAATACGATGCGCTGGTCACCGCTGAAGCTAAATCCATCCCCTTGGTGCATGTGCTAGCTGAAGTAGCTGATAAGCCCTATGTGGTGTTACGCAAGACGCACAAGCCCTACATGGGTGAGGCGATTTCAGCGGAGACAGTTTCGATCACCACCGGCAAGCCGCAGACGCTCTACCTGGACGAGAAGGACCAGACCCTGGTGAGCGGCAAACGGGTGGTACTGGTCGACGATGTGATCAGCACGGGCTCCACGCAGGAAGGCATGCGCGCGGTGATGGATGCCGCCGGCGCCGAAGTGGCCGCCGAAGCCGCCATCTTCACCGAGGGCGACGAAGCCAAATGGGCCCACATTGTGGCCCTGGGGCACCTGCCGCTGTTCCTGGACGAGTAGCCCAAACCTCAACGATTGCGCCGAATGTCAATATTTAGCTCTCCTCGCGAGCGTCAACTGTGGTCGTGGACGGCGCTTGTGCTGGTGGCTATCTATGCTTCGTTGGGCGTTGCCGGGGAGGTTGCATCCTCGCTGCGCGAGCGAGAGCTTTTTGTAGCTGCGTTCATGGGCGGCATGCTGTTAACTGGGCTGGCCGTTCTGACCCAATGGATGAAGACCCGGCCCGGTCGGTTAGAGATTTGGGCGCTGGTCGGAATCGCTGGCGCTTACATCATGGCTGCAAGCCGCATCGCCAGTTGGGAAGAACGCACTCACCTGTTTGAATACAGCGTTATTGGCCTGTTGGTTTATCAAGCCTTACTCGAACGCAAGCGGAATGGGGGCCTTGCTGCCAATGTCCCACTCTCGGCCATCTTGTTAACCACTCTCTTGGGCATCGTGGATGAGCTAATTCAAGCCCTGTTGCCCAATCGGGTGTTCGACATACGCGACATCGGCTTTAATGCCTTAGCAGGCCTGATGGCGGTCGGCGCGAGTTACCTGCTGTTACAAGTTCGCAAATTCTTGGGAAATCGGAGAGAAGGAGAGGGTTAGCGGCCCAGCATCAGGCTGGCCGCCTTGCGCCCAATCTCCACGGCAAAGTTGGTGCCGCGGTCCCAGGGATAGACCTGGCTCATGCTGGCGAAATAGAGGCCGTCAATCGGCGTTTGAATGGCGGGGACATGCTGGGAATGGTTGACTAGCGGTACCGGTTGGGCGTAGTTGGTCTTGTGCCGCCAGATGCGCTTGACCCAGGAGCGGTCGAAGTCCGGGTTGATACGCTGGATGCCGGGGATAAAACGCTCCAGCAATTCCTCTTCGGACAGTGAAAAGTATTCATGGCCCAGTTCCAAATAATCGCCGCAATAAATCAGGTGCTCGCCGTTGAAATGCTGCCTATCCACAAAGTGGGTGTGCTCCACCAGCGCCAGGAAGGGGAAGCCGGCGCTCTTGGGGATGTTGTACCAGTAGTAGCCCTCGCCGGAGATGGAATGCTCCAACGAGAGGGTCATTACTACCGCGCCCATGTGTTTGAGGTCCAGCAGCCCCTGCAAATAATCCTTGGGTAAATCGGGGGCCAGCTTGGCCAGCAGGCCCGGCGAGGTGGTCACCAGCGCCTGGTCGTAAACCTGCTCACCGCTGCCCTCAACCTCTACGACGACCTGCCCGTCCTTTTGACGTTGGGCTTCAGACGCCGGACGCAGGGCCTTCACGCGCGCATTTAATTCAATCTCCACCCCCAGGCCGCTGAGCTTGGCGGCGAACAAATCGGCGAAATCCTGGAAGCCGCCCTCAAAGGTGCCCAAATTGGTGGTGCGGGCGTGCAGGCGGGCCCACAGCCAGGCCATGTTCACCTCTTCGGTGTAGGGGCCAAACTTGCCCTGCAGCAGCGGCTGCCACATCGCCTCGTAGACCGCGTCGCCGGCCCATTTGCGCATCCACTTGACCGCGGTGCTCTGCTCCAGGGCGCGCCAGTTGTTGCTCAGGCGCAGGTAGACGCCCACCAGCCCGAAGCGGATTTTGTTCAAGCCCCAGCCCAGGCCGGGAAACAGCAGTGCGCTCAGAATCGAATCAAAAGGATAGAACTTACCCTGGTGAAAGACCACTGTATAGGGACGCTTGAAGATGACTTTGTCGCTGAGGCCAAGCTCCTCGATGATGCCCAGCATGTGCTCATCGCTGGCGAACCAGTGGTGGTAGAACTTCTCCACGCTCCAGTCCCAGCCCGGCTCGCGGAAGCCGGCCGCCAGGCCGCCCACATGGTCGGCGGCTTCGTAGATGGTGACCTCGTGGCCGGCGCGCACCAGGTCCCAGGCGGCGGCCATGCCGCCAAAACCGGCACCGATGATGGCAACTTTCACGCGCTGACCTCGCTTTCGGTGGTGGGCACCTCGCCCCAGCGGATACCTTCCTTAGCCAGATAGTAGGCCCCCAGGGCGGTTACCGGCAGCCACAGGGCCACATGCAGCACAAAGGTGTAGCTGGTCGCCACCGGGGTGGGCACGCCATAGGCTTCTAGCACGGCGATGCCGGGCGCATCAAAGGTGCCTACATAGCCCGGCGCCGAGGGAATGGTCGTCGCCAAATTCACCACGCCGTTCATCAGCATCAACGCAAAGAAGCTCACTTCAAAATTAAAGGCGTGCATCACGAACCAATATTTGCCGGTCTCCAGCAGCCAAATCACGACCGAGGTGAGAAAGACCATCAGCGCATCCAGCGGCGAGCGCAGTGCGGCCAGGCCGCCCAGGAAGCGCGCGGCGATTTCGACCACGCGGCCACGGAAGCGCTCCGGCAGCAGCTTGGCCAGGCCGACCACCAACCCTTCAGCGGCCACCGGGAACATGGCTGCCAGCAGGAAGACCGCCAGCGCGCCCACAAAGGCCAGCGTGCCCCACAGTGCAATCTGCTGGATGCTGAGGCTCTCGCCCAGGCCCGCGCCGCCCGTCAGACGGGCCAATTCGCCCAGGTTGACGAAGATAAAGGCCAGCATCACCACGCCATCAAAGATGCGTTCGACAATGATGGTGGCCAGCGAGGCGCTGATAGCGACCCCTTCGCGGCGCTTAAGCACCACCGCGCGCAGCACTTCGCCGGCGCGGGCGGGGTAGACGTTGTTGCCCATATAGCCAATGGTCACAATCGGGAACATGGTGGCGGTGGGCACGGCCTTCAGCGGGCGCAGCAGGTAATGCCAGCGCCAGGCCCGCGCCCACAGCGCGACCATATAGAGGCCCACGCCGGGCAGCAGCCACCAGTAATTGGCCTGGGCCACTTCGCCCCAAAAGGCGCTGAGGTCCAGGCCGCGCAGTACCAACCACAGGAAAAAGGCGCTTATCGCCACGCCCAACCAAAATTGCCAACGTTTCACGGCGGGATTCTACCATCGGGCACTCATCTGCCTTCGGCCGCCGGTATGTATAATTTTCAGATGCAATTTCGTCGCAAACTGCCGGCCTGGCTGCTGCCCTCTATCGGCGGCCTAATAGTCCTGGCCGTCTGGATTGGCCTGGGCCTGCTCTCCGAGGAGGCGCCCGAAGCCAGCACGCCCGAGGAAGGCGGCGCCAGCCTGCTGGCTTACCTCTCCCCCAGCGACAACACCGCCGAGGTGCAGGCCATGGATTTTGGCATCGGCCAGGTGGTGCAGCTCACCGACAGCGCCGGGGTGACCTTCTTTGCGGTCGACCCCGCGGGCGAGTACCTCATCATCAGTATCCGCAACGACCAGAACGGCGCCGACCTGTGGCGCGCCGACCTGCTCAGCGGAGCCAGCCAGCCGCTGCATGAATGCGGCCCCAGCACCTGCGAAAGCCCGCGCATCTCGCCCGACGGCGCCTGGCTGGTCTTCCAGCGCAGTACGCCCGGGGTGGCCTATATCCCTGAGATTTGGCTGCTCAATCTGGAGAGCGGCGAGGCCGAGCGGGTCAGCGACAGCGCGCGCCCCAGCCGTGACCCCGCCTGGGCGGGCAGCGAAGCCCTCGGCTACTACGAACCCGATTTGAGCGCCTTCGTGCTGGTCGACCTGGATGGCGACCCCATCGCCGAGTTCGCCAACGAAAGTGGCGGCGCGGCCTCCTGGGCCGCCGACGGCGCCTCCCTGATTGCAAGCGAACAAAGTGTGGTCAACACCAGCATCCTGCGCGGCCCCAGCGGCGAGGCGGCCTTCGATACCCCCGAGCCGGGCAGCCAAAGCGCTGTGGAGGTGCTCTCCAGCCAGTTGCTGCAATACAGCCTGGATGGCGGCAGCCAGCCGCTGCTGGATTACAGCGACCCGCTGGTAGAGGATGCCCTGCCCGTGCTTTCCCCGGATGGCCGCTGGCTGGCTTTCACGCGCAAATATTTGGATGAGGAGAGCTGGACGCCCGGCCGCCAGCTCTGGCTACTGAATATGGAAAGCGGGGACTTGGTGCAGCTGACCAACAGCCCCAACCACCAGGTGATTGCCATTGCCTGGTCGCCGGATGGGCAGCAGTTGGCCTACGTACGGGCCAATCAGGTCGAATTTCAAAACCCGCTGGAATTGTGGATTACCAACCTGGACGGCAGCGCCAGCCAGCTGATTGCGGTGGACTCCTACGCGCCCGCCTGGATGCCCTAGACCGGCATCTATCTGAATCTAAGCAAGCTAATCAACCCGCGTATTGTGGAGAATGCAACGCATTCTCCTGAATCAAATGCCTTTGGCATTTGATCGTCATTCCGAGGCGAGGCTCTAAACCTGTACCAGCCGGCTACCACGCCAGCTGAGGAATCCATTCAATGATTTCTTCGGAATAAGCCCCGACCGCAACCCCCGGCGAACACCCTCAAAAAATGCCTACACCGGCGGCCAGGGCACCGCTCGCTCGTCGTCCGGCGGGGCCGGGTAGCACCCGTCGGCAAGCAGGCGCTCCAGTCGCTGGGACAAGGCCTCCAGCTCGGCATCCGCCAGGTATTCTGACAATTCATCCCGCAGCCGGCCGGCCGCCAGCCGCGGCGCCAGCGCGCGCAGATCGGCCATCAAATCAGGCGATAAGTCCTCGCCGACGAAATCCCAGACCACCGTGCGCAGTTTGGGTTCCTCATGAAAGCAGATCCCATGGTCAATCAGCCAGATGTGGTCGGCAGCATCCAGCAGTATATGGCCGCCCTTGCGGTCGGCATTGTTGAGCAGCAAATCTAAGAGCGCCGTGGGCCGCAGCCGCTGGCGGGTGGCATCGTCGAAGGTGAAGTAATGCAATTCGGGGTCGTGGGCGATGCGCAGTTGCAGCGAGCCGGGGCCGGCGGGGCCATCCGCGCGGTAGACGGTGGGCGGCACCAGCCCCCAGCCCAGCGCCTCGCTGAGCAAGTAGGCGGCCACCTCGCGGCCGGCCAGCGTCTCAGGCGGGAAGTCGCACAGCGGGCGCTCGCCCTGGCTGGGCTTGTAGACCGCTTCCAAGCCGCAATCGGCGAGCTCAACCAGGAAGGTGTAGTTGGAGCCCCAGGTGAACTGGCCCACCACCTCTATTTGGGCGGCGCGCAAAGCTTCAAAGACCTGCTGTTTTTTGAGGAGTGCTTCGGATGAAGAGGTCATCTCATAATTATGTTGGGAGCCAGACCGAGCGGGAGATTGCCGCGTCGTCCTGAGCTTCGCTCAGTCCTCCTCGCAATGACGGTTACTCAGGGATTCTTGGTAAGCGCAGGACGGCTTCACCGCACTAGCTGGTTTTTGCGAGGAGGCGCCTCATGATGAATCGACAGCTACCAACTGACAGCTACCAACTACCGACCATCAGTGCTTATGCCCGTTCTTGCGTTGGCAGAAGTGGCCTTCGGGCTCCATCGGCTGGCCGCATTGCGGGCACAGCGGGCGGCCGCGGCTGGCGACCTCCAGGCCCCAGTTGACCAGCGCGCGGATCTGCGAGCGGCTGCACCACAGGCGCGCTACGGCGCCCTCGTCACTGGCTTCCTCTTCACCCGGCACGCCTTCGCGCAGCTCCAGCGCCACCAGGTCCTCGTCGGCATCGTAACCCAGGCCAATCTGGCCGGCGCGGAAGAGCGGCTCCACCGGCGGATTGATACGCATCTGGTCCTCGTCGTAATCGGCGCTGGCCGCCGGCAGGTCGGGGAACTTGGTATTGACCTCGGCCAGGAACTGTTCCACGCCCACCGCCAGGGTCTGCAATTGGAACTTCTCGACAATAATCGTGATCGTGCGCTGCTCGTTCCAGGCATGCACGTAAAAAACCCGCTGGCCAGCGGGGCCGATGGCGTCGGTGGTGAGGTGCTGCACCGGGCGCATTTCAATCATGTTGGATTCAGCCATGGGGGCTCTCTAATTCAGGGATAAGGGCAGTATACCAAATCAATCTTTTTCAACAGGATAGCGCTGGTTGAGCGTCACCAGGCGCACACTGTCGCCTTCAAAGTGCAGCACACTCACCGAGGCGGTGCTGACGATGATGCGCTGGAATAGATCCAGCGGCAGGCCGATGTAGTGCGCCACCACCAGGCGAATCGGGTCAGCGTGGCCCACCGCAGCGATGGTGTCCTTGGGCTTGTGCGCCGCCAGGAGCGCCTCGATTTCAGCGACCAGGCGCGCCTGCTGCTCGGGGATTGATTCGCCATCCGGGAAGCGCATACGTGAAGGGCGTTGCTGCAGCAGGCACCAGGCCGGCTTGCGTTGCAGGCTCTTGATCGTCTTGCCCTCCCAGGCGCCCAGCGCGGTTTCGATTAGGCCCTCGCGAGCCTGCACCGTCAGGCCTTGCGCCTCGGCAATCACCTGCGCGGTTTCCATCGTGCGGTCCAGCGGGCTGCTGTAGACCGCCTTGAGCTTGACACTGTCTTTTAGCGCGGCGGCCACCCCGCGCGCCTGGGCGCGCCCCGCTGCGTTCAGGTTAACGCCTGGCAGGCGCCCGGCCAGCCGGCCCTGGGCCGTGTACTCGTTTTCGCCGTGGCGGATGAGGAGGAGGGTCGTCAACGTAAATCTCCAGAGTGTTAGAGGTCGTCAATTTACAATCGCTTAATCCATTAATCCATAAACGATGAGTAGATTAACCGATTAACAGATTTCGAACTATCTCAATAACGACAAAATGCTGAGCTATCGCCCACTCTTATGCCGCCGTTTAATCGCTTCGGTTTCTTCCACGCTCAGATCGGGGATTTCGGTAGCCTGCTCAATGCCCAGTGCGGCGCGTTGGGCCGCCCGCCAGCGCTCCAGGCGCGCCGTGACCTCGGCCTCGTAACCCTGGTCGCTGGGCGTGTAGAAATAGGTGCCCAGCACGCCCTCGGGCAAGTACTGCTGCCCCACGAAATGGCCCTCGTGGCTGTGGGGATATTCATAGCCCTGGCCGTGGCCCAGCGCCTTGGCATCCCGGTTGGCGTCCTTGAGCGCGTCGGGCACCTCCACCAGGCCGTCGGCCTCGATCTTTTGGTAAGCCTTGAAATAGGCTCCGGCGCTATTGGATTTGGGCGCGGTGGCCAAGTAGAGCGTGGCGTGCACGATGGGATAGACGCCCTCGGGCATACCCACGAAATCGTAAGCTTGCGCGGCGGCGCTGGCCACCACCAGCCCATTCGGATCGCCCAGGCCGATATCCTCACCAGCCAGGATCAGCAGGCGGCGCACGATGAAGCGCGGGTCCTCGCCGGCGTAGAGCATCTTGGCCAGCCAGTAGAGCGCCGCATCCGGATCGGAGCCGCGCACCGATTTGATGAAGGCCGAGATCG
Source organism: Anaerolineaceae bacterium (assembly GCA_900299355.1). Lineage (GTDB taxonomy): Bacteria > Chloroflexota > Anaerolineae > Anaerolineales > UBA11579 > OMJR01. The sequence continues at coordinate 175 of OMJR01000033.1, read as the reverse complement.
TGTCGTAGTGGGCGTCGCCGTCCTTATCGTAGAGCACCGCCCGGCGCTGGATCGATTCTTGGGCCACTTCCAGCGTGACATGCACCGTGCCGCCCTCAGCCGGGGTGGACTCGACCGCCAGCTCCAGCGCGTTGAGCGCGTTGCGCGCGTCGCCGCCGGCCACGTGGATGATGTG
>OMJR01000032.1 GCA_900299355.1 Anaerolineaceae bacterium | reverse complement strand
GTCAGGCCCTGCTCGCTGGATACATCCACCACGGGCACGCCTCCGTTCCCGGCTGCGCTGCGCAGCGTGGAGCGCGTCGCGGGCCACATGTTGGTGAGCGGCACCAACAGGAAGGCGGCCACCAGACTGTAGGCCATCACGCGCTGCTGCACCTCCGGCAAAGCGGTCAGCAAGCTATGCCACAGCGCCGCGCTGAACAGCGCGAAGATCGGCAGCAAAGTCATCAAGTAGTGCGGGAACTTGTACCCGGAGAGGCTGACCAACAGCAATTCCAGCGGCAAGGCCCACAAGGCTGCGCTGAGCAACTGCTCACGCGGTTCTACGGGCACATCACCGTTGCGACGGCTGGCCAGGGTGTTAATCCAGCCCACCAAACCCAGTGTGCCCAACAAGCCCATAAGGCTGAAAGCGAACAAGACGACTTCGCCGCGGTTGTACCAACTGGTGTCGGTATAGATGAAATTGAAGTAGAAAACCTGGTCCCAGACATCGGAGAGGATGCCGCTGAGCCCAAAATACAGGGTGAACAGCGCTACCGGAATCAGAAAGCCACCGGCCGCCAGCCGCAGCGGACGCAGGTTCGCTTGGCTGCGCTGGCTGACATAGCGCAATACCAAATAGAGGGCAATGCCGCCGCTGATCCCGACCATATTGGGCCGCAGCAAGAAAGCCAGCGCGGACATGAGACCGACAGCCCAGTAATTGCGCTGGTCCTCATCGCGCAATGCGCGCCAGAAGAACCACAAGCCTCCAAATTGGAAGAGCAGGCCGTACTCTTCGGTGAGGTTGCCGCGATCCAGCAGGCCGGCTAGCGTCGCCACCCACACGACGGACGCAAACAAGGCTGGATAGTGCCCAAAGGCTTCGCGCAGCAGGCGGTAGCCCAGCCAGGCCGCGCCGACCACGAAAACCAGTTCCAGCAGCCAGACGCCCCAGCGCGAGCCGTCGCCGAGCAGGAGACCCAGAGCATCAATGTAATAAATCAGCGGGCCTTTATGGTCCCACACATCGCGATAGGGCAGGCCGCCATCCAGTATGGTCTCAGCCGTGTAGAGGAAGACGCTCGAATCGGTGCTGGGCAGCGGCTGGATATGCGGCGAGACCGTGGCCAGCACCAGCAGCGCCAGCAAGGCCAGCAGGCCATAAGGCAGCCAGGGACGCACGCGCAGCCACAGGCGGCTGCCGCTCTGCTGGGCGCTGCCCGCGGCGCTTACCAGGCCGTCCATCCGCCGTCCACCACCAGGTTGGCGCCAGTCATGTAGCTGGAAGCATCCGAAACCAGGAAGAGCAGCGCGCCATTCATCTCGTCCTCGTGGGCCATGCGGCCCAGCACGGTGCGCGCCGCGTAGGCTTTGACGAATTCCTCATCCTGCTCATTGAACACGCCGCCGGGGGTAATCGCATTGGCGCGGATGCCGCGCTCGCCATAATGGGTAGCCAGATATTTGGTCAGCCCCAGAATGCCAGCCTTGGTGACCGTGTAGTCCACCGGCTTGTACTGCGGCGGCTGGCCTTCTTTTTGATAGAGGCGCTGGTCGGGGCCGCCCAGGCCATAGGTCGAGCAGATATTGACCACCACCCCGCCGCTCTCCTGCGCCAGGAACTGGCGAATGACCGCCTGGGAACACAGGAAGGAGCCAGTCAGGTTGACGTCCAGGGACTGTTGCCAGGCCTCCAGCGGGTAGTCCTCAAAGGCGCCGCTGCTGCTCAGTTTGCCGCTGCTGCTCACCTGTGGGTTCATGGCCGCGCTGTTGACCAGAATGTCCACCCGCTCAAAATGCTTGAGCGCCGCCTGCAGCATGGCTTCGACCTTGTCGGGCTTAGTGATATCGGCCTTTTTGGCTTCGGCTATTCCGCGCGCCTGAGCGACTTCATTGGCTACTTTCTGAGCGCCCGCTTCAGTTAAATCCACCACCAGCACGGAGGCGCCGGCAGCCGCCAGCGTCAGGCTGAACTGGCGGCCCAGCAGGCCAGCGCCACCGGTCACGATGGCGACTTTGCCGCTGAGGTCGAAATTGGGCAGCTTGCCGGGCATCTTAGTTCGCGCCCTGGTGCACGCCGTTGCTGTGGGCAGGCAGCACCAAGCCCTGGGCTTCCAGGTATTCCATGATTTTCTGGGCGTTCTCGTCCGGGCTGTAAGTCACCGTATCCAGGGTGATTTCGGGATTACGCGGCGCCTCGTAGGGGTCATCCACACCAGTGAAGCCGGTAATCTCGCCCCGGCGGGCTTTGGCGTAGAGGCCCTTCACATCGCGCTGCTCGCAGACTTCGACCGGGGTATCGACAAAGATTTCGATGAAGCGGTCTTCGCCAACCATCTTTCGGCACTCGTTGCGCGCCGCGCTATAAGGGCTGATAGCGGCGCAGACCACCATGCCGTGCTGGCGCACAATTTCGCTGGCCACAAAGCCGATGCGCAAGATGTTGGTGTTGCGGTCTTCCTCACTGAAGCCCAGCCCCTTGGAGAGGTGGGTGCGCACCACATCGCCATCCAGCACCGTGATTTGGCGGCCGCGCTCCATCAGCAGCGAGGTCACAATCTGGGCCGTGGTGGATTTGCCGGAGCCGCTGAGGCCAGTGAACCACAGGCAGACGCCCTGTTTGTGGCGCGGCGGATACATCTCCAGCAGGATTTGCGAGGTCTCGCGGCGGGTGAACCAATCCGGCAGATATTTGCCCTGGCTCAGGTAGTCGTCGCGCACCTGGGTACCCGAGAGGCGCAAGACGGTGGAGCCTTCCGGTTCCTCGCCAGCCTCGAAATAGCGGTCCTCTTCCTCGACATAGACCATTTCTTTAAAGGGCACCATCTGCACCCCGACTTCGTCGGCATGCTTCATCAGCAATTCCTGGGCGTCGTAGGGGCCGTAGAAGGGCTTGCCGCTGGCGCCCTGGCCCGGGCCGGCGTGGTCGCGGCCGACAATAAAGTGGGTCGCGCCGTAATTGCGGCGGATGATGGCGTGCCAGACCGCTTCGCGCGGGCCGGCCATGCGCATCGCCAGGGGCAGCAGGCTCAAGAGCGTACTGTCTTTGTCGTAGTAGTTGTCCACCAGGGCGCGGTAAACGCGCACACGGGTGTAATGGTCTACATCGCCGGGCTTGGTCATGCCCACTACGGGATGAATCAGCAAGCTGCCATCCACCTGCTCGGCGGCGCGCTTGGTCAGTTCCTCGTGGATGCGGTGCATCGGGTTGCGGGTCTGGAAGGCGACCACCTTCTCATGGCCCATGGCACCCAGCAATTCGCGCACCTCGGCCGGCGTGCGGCGCAGCTGCACAAAGTCGCTGTAGCTGGGTAAATCGACCACCTGCAGGCGACCGGAAATGCACACATCACCCCAGCGAATCATCTCCGAGACCAACGGATGGCGGGCATCGGTGGTGCCCAGCACCTTCTGGGCTTCCTCTTTGGAGTCCCAGTCGTAGACTTCTTCCAGGTCCATGATGGCAAAGGTGTTGTTGCGCACATCGCGCAGCACCACCTGCTTGGCATCCTTGGGCAGCTCGTCACGGTCCACGGTGAGGGTGATGGGAATCGGGAACAAGGTGCCATCCGCCAGGCGCATGTCATCCAGCACGCCGCGGTAATCGTCTTCGCCCATGAAGCGGTCCAGCGGCGAAAAGGCGCCGGTGGCCAGCAATTCCAAATCGTGCAAGGCGCGCGGCGAAATGCGCACGTCCGGCAATTCGGCGGCCAGCTTGAGCAATGCGGCGCGCTCCTCGCCAGTTTTGACTAAGTTAACCAGCTCGCCGCCATAGGGCGGGTTCAACTGGGTTTGGTTTTGTTCAGCTACAGTCATTTGGTCTCCGTCGTGATTCTACTCTTTCAGTGCGATTCGTTGGCCCCGGGCGTGCGCCTCGTGGGCAGCCAGGGCAATTTTCAATGTCTGCACCCCGTCATCCAGTCTACAGCGCGGTTCAAGGCCGTCGCGCACCACCTCCAGGAAATGGCGCGTCTGGGCCAGGAAGAGGTCGTTGCGCTCAAAGCCCTCGGGCGGGCGCTGGTCTTCCCAGGTCTCGGTGGCAGCGCGATAGACACGCAGCAGGCCGTCCGCAGCGCGCCAGGTCAGGCGGCCTTCAGCACAAACAAGCTCCAATTCGTGGATGGGCGGGCGCTGCAGATAATCCAGGTGCAAATTGGCCTGGGCCCCGTTGGCCAGGCCAATGATGATATCGGCTTGCTCTTCAACGTCAAGCCCCAGCGCGCCCGTATTGCCCAGGCGGGCCTGCACCTCGGTCACCTCACCGAGCAGCCAGCGCAGGTAATCTATCGGGTGGGTCAGGGTGAAAACCACCCCGCCGCCTAAATCAGCGCGGGCGCTGTAACCCTGGCGGAAATCCTGCTCCCAGGGATGCCAATCGGGCAGGTACTCGCCCCAGGTGGCCCGGGCGTGCAGGGCAGCCCCCAGTTCACCGGAACCCAGGAGTTGAGCCGCCGCCTGCAAGGTGGGATGGTAGCGGAATTGAAAGCCGACCAGCACCCGGCTGCCGCTCGCCGTCACCGCGGCTTGCAGCTCGTCCACGCGCTCCAGGCTGTGCGCGACCGGCTTCTCGAGCAGCATGTGCGCCCCAGCCTGCGCGGCAGGGATAGCTACATCCAGGTGCACCGCGGTGGGGTTAGCCACAATTACTGCATCCGGCTGGTGGCCCAGCGCGGCGTCCAGGTCATGCTCCACCACATAGCCAGCCAATTCCTCCAATTTAATTGGGGGCAGCTCACTGCGCCCGGTGCGATAGAAGAGGATGTCCGTCTCGCCCAGGGCCAGCAGGTTGCGGAAATGGCGGCGGCCAATCGAGCCGAAACCAGCAATCAGGGTCTTCATGCTCCCACCGCCAGGGACAGCAAATACTCGCCAGTGCGCCGCCCGGCGCTGGCATCCGTGTAAGTGACTTCACGCTGGATAAAAGCTTTGCGGGCCGCCAGGTGGGCTTCGGGCTGCTGCAAATAGAAGTTGAGCGCCTCCCGCAATTGGGCCTTGTCGTAGGCTACGCGGCCGGCATCCGAATCGCGGAAGCGCGAGTGGGTGGGCCAATCACCGATGCGCGAGAGCGGCAGGGTGAAATTATCTGGCCAGCCTTCCGGCGAATCGATGCAGGCGCTGACCACCGGCGCCTGGTGGGCCGAGGCTTCCACCACCATGGTGGAATACACGGTGACAAAGACATCCGCGTGGGCCATCATGCTGGCCTTCTCGTCCATGTCCTCGCCGGAATAGTGGCCCAGCGAGCCGCCCAGCGAAGCCGGTTCCACAACGTGCACATGCGGGTGGGCGGCAGCCAGCGCGCGCACCTGCTCGCGCTCGGCGGCGAAGCGCTCCACGTCCATGAAGTGGTTGGGGTGCAGGCGCACCAGCAGTTGGCTGGGCGCGGCCAGCTCGTCGCCGCTGACCAGTTCGGCCAGGGCGGCAATGTTCTGGATGTTGGGCGAAAAGGTGATGAAGCTGCTGGCATAGGCAATCAGCTTGCGCTGCGGGTCTAGGCTGTGCTTCTTGAAGTAGTCCGCACGGGGCAGTTCCCAGCGCTGGGTGAAATAGCCATCGTAGGAGGGGATGCCGCCGATGTGGATCTGCTCGGGGCGCCAATCGGAGCCCTGCATCAATTCCTGCTGCTGAATCGCCGACCAGCAATTGATGCTATCCACATCCGCGCCGGGCAGGCTGTAGCTGCTGCTGTTGTCCCAGCCGACGATAACGGCCGCCGTGGGTACCCCGCGAGCGGCAGCCTGGCGCAGCAGATAGCGGTCGTAGCGCCAACCGGGCGTGCTGGCAATCACCAAATCCGGCTGGTATTTGTCGAAGAGGTCGCCGTAGATATCGGGGGTGAACTGGCGCTGGGCGCGCACCAGCCAGCGGCGGGCGGCCCGCGAACGGCGCAGGACGCCGACCAGCAACTGCATCAGCGGGAAGAGTAACTTGCGGCGGCTGTGGGCTTCGGCTTTGACCTGGTTCACGTAGCTATCCACGGCTTCGAGGTTGATTTGGTTGGAAGCGCCCGCGCGGCGCAGGAAATCCAGCCACCATTGTTGGCTGGGCTTGTAGGTATTGAAATAGCGCTTGGCGGCATCCAGTCGCAAGCCTTCGATGACCAATCCCGGGCGGCCAAAGCGCTGCTGGATGCTCGCAACCAACTCATCGTCGGTGAGCAGCACCACCTGTGCGCCGCCGGCAATCAAGGTGTCGACCACATCACTCTGCAGGAAGTACACAATCGCCAGGCCGTGGTCGGCGCTGATAAAAATCGTACGCGGCTCACTCATCACTTGCGATACACCACGTGATAGCCCAGGGGCGCCGGGCTGGATTCTTCGTGCGGGTTGGCGCTATGCGTACCGGGCAGCAAGGGTCTCATTAGGGCCAACAGCGCCGTTTGTAGCGCTAATAAACCGCGGCTCATCAGGCGCACGAGACGCGATTGCTGCGGCAACACCCACCAGCGGATATTGTTCAAACTCTCAGTGACCAGAGCGGCCGCATCATAGACGCCTTCAATGCGTTCGACGGCCAAGCCATTCTCTTCGCCCAAGCGCTCCAGAGCAAAGTGGGTCAAGCGCACATAGTCGACCGGTGCTTGATGGACTTTCAAGAGGAAGGGTATCGCCACCAGGAGTGCAGCACCGGGTTTCATTGCCTGGGCGAGTTGGGCCATCAGGGCAGGGCCATCGTAGACGTGCTCCAGCACATTCGCCAAGACAATCGCGTCCACGCTTTCAGGCCGCAAGGGATTGCGCTGGGTCAAATCGCAGACGAGGTCGGTTTCCGGATAGGGATAGACCTCCAGGGCCACATGGCGCATATCGGCCAGCAGTGTAGCGAAATCTCCGCGGCCCGAGCCTACATCTAGCACCAGGCTATTTGCTGGTAAGCGTACGATTTCTTCCGTCAGGAAGCGCCAATTCTCGCGACGCCACACAGTGCCTTTATCCGGCGCGCGGTCACGTTTTTCGGTGGGCACAATCTGTTCGGGCGGTGCAGTAAATAGCGGTTTGCCGTCTTGCAGGGGCACCATTTGGCCGCAAGATTGGCAAACTAGTTGTTCACCGGCGACTTGATAGTCACCACCGCATTGGTCGCACACCAAGATTTTCAGCATCTCTGGATTGGTTGCCATCACGTCTAGTCCCGGTATAGCCAGTGGAAGGTACGATTGTGCAGCCATTCGAGCAGCCGGCGAACGGGGCCAGGCAAAGGCCGTCGCCTGGTGGGCTGACCAGAAAGCACCTGCGCTCCGCTGGGCAGCGTGTTGCCCATATGGTCCACGTAATTTTCCGCCGTACACAGGCGCAGGTAGCCTAACTGGTCGATGGCGATGTCCAGCAGAAAGTTGGCATCGCCCATCGGCTGCTCGGGGGGAATCGGCAATGCTTCCAACAAAACCTGCCGGCGCGCGGCAAACTGAAAATGTACTGCGCCTACAAAATAGGCGCGCCCCTGGTCTTCCAGCCGAATGGCTTGGTGTTCCTCCCAAACCTGGCGTGCCCCGGCTTCATCGTAGCCAATACTGCGGGCATGCGACCACAAGTCCTCCCAAGGGAAAATCTTGCCGCGTTCCACCTGCCATTGGTTTTGCTGCTCCAGCCAGGCCAGCGTAGTCGGCGATTTGTCCGGCGGGGTCAGCAGTGGTTTGGCCGAGACCATGCCGGCGTTCGGAAAATCCTCCAGCGCCTGCAGGGTTGCCGGCAGCCAGCCAGGGTGGAAGTAGACATCCGCATCGGCGTAGACCACCACCTCGCCCGGCGCGGCCGCCAGGGCAACGTTCCAGGCAGCGGACTTGCCCAGGTTGCGGTCGGCCAGGGTCAGGTAATCAATGCGCCCGGCGGCCTGCTCGGCCAGCAGGTACTCGCGCACCTCGGCGCAACTGGCGTTATCGAAAACCATCAGCTCGTAGTCGCCATCGGTATGCGCCACGATACTGCCCAGGCAGCGCTTGAGCACCTCCAGCGATTGGGCGTAATAGCCGCTAAGCGCCGGAATGTAATTGATGACCACCACGGTCACCGCCGCGGGCGGCTCGATGCGTTCCACCGACTTCATCGGGTTCTGGCCGACGCGCACTAATCTGCTCCTCGCGCGATGAGCGCCTTCTGCCAGCGGCGCACCAACAGCAAGGCCCGCCAGCGCAAGCCGCTGCCCACGCGTTCATCCGGCTGCAGCGCGTTCTCGATGGCGTGCAAAAAGCGCAGCAGGCTGAAGCGTTTCCTGCGCACGCGCCACTCGCGCAACTCATAGGGCACATCCAACAGGGTGCGCATGTTGCGCATGCTGCCCGCAGCCTGAATATTGATGTCGGTCTCAGGGTGCTGGTAATGCGGCTTGCCACCCGGCAGATGGGCATAATCGTGGTTCTGGTGCACCACCATCAACTGCTTGGTCACGTCAATCGCCGGCCAGGGCGCGCTAATCGCATGATAGAGCATCCAGTTATCCCAACCGGCGCGCCCAGTCGAGAAGGCCGGCACCTCGGTATACAGGTGACGCGGGAAGATGAAATAGTCGCAGGCATTCCAACCGGCCAGCTTGCCCTCGGCGGCCACGCGCTCCTTCAAGGCGAATTCATAGCCAATGTGGAAGGACATCTCCTCGTCCACATCCAGGTCGTGGCGGCGGCCGGCCAGCAGGTAATCCTCGTGGAAGTGACGCACGCCCTTGACCACGCCGACCACGTTAGGCATCACGATGATGTCGGCGTTCAGCAGCATCAAGGCCGGGGCGTCGCTGGCCGCACGGGCCAACTCAATCATCGAATCGACCTGGGGGGTGCCATGCTCGCTGCGGCGCACATCCGGCAAGTGGCCCACGCCTAATTCGGCGGCGTTTTCAGCCACGCCCTCTTCATCGCCAATCAGGAAGACATCTATCCAAGGGCCAATGCCCGCCCAGGAGCGGATGGCATTACGCTGGATGGTGGCAATGTGCGGGTCGGTAAAGGGTTTGGGGGCGCTAAAAATCGCGAGTTCAGCCATGGCGTTCATCCACGTGGGTCTGGCCCCGATGCTGGACGCCGGCGTTCAATTCAGCCAACTCAGGCTGCTGCTCAAAGAGCTCCAGCACGTCCATCCAGGAAAAAGTGTCGTCGTCAAAATGGGCCACCACCTGGCGCAGCAGTTCCAGGTCTTCGGGAGTATCCACCGTCCAGCGGTAGTGGCCGTAATCCGGTTCGTGGCGCATGTGCAGGATGTTGAAATCATGCGGATGCTCATAGAAATGGGGCATCACATGCTCGCGCTCGTGGGGCTGCTGGGCCTCGGCCCAGGCGCGTTCCAGCGCGGCGCGGGTGCAGATTTCGGTATCCAGCCCGATGGGCACGGTGCGGTCGCCCGGCATACGGTTGGCGGCGAAATCCAGCGGCGGCTCAGCCGCCAGGAAAGTTTCAACAGCGGCGTCCAGCAAGCCGGGGTCAATCAGGGGACAGTCGCCGGTGAGGCGCACAATCACATCCGCCCCGGCAGCGCCGGCAGCGCGGTAATAACGGTCGAGCACGTCGAAGGCACTGCCGCGGAAACAATCGTAGCCAGCCTCTTTACAGAAGCGCGCCACGGCGTCATCCTCGGGATTAATCGTGGTGGCGACCATCACCTGCTGGATAGATGCGGCGCGGCCCGCGCGGCGCAGTACCCACTCCAATACGGGGCGGCCGCCCAAATCGGCCAACACCTTGCCCGGCAGGCGGCTGGAGCCCATGCGGGCCTGCACGATGGCGACCACTTTGCGCTCAGCCACGGGCCAACTCCAGGGCCAGTTGGTGAGCGGCAATCAGGTCTTTTTGGTTGTGCTGCCAGTCGGCGCGCGCTTCGGCGGTCTGGCGGGCCTTGCGACCCATGCTCGCCAGGTCGGCGCCCAGCGCACGCTCGATGCCAGCCACCATCGCAGCCACATCGTCCAGTGGGAAGGTCCAGCCTTCCTGGCCGTCGCGCACCCATTCCAGGTTGCCGGGGATATCGGAGACCAGCACGGGCAGGCCGCTGGCCAGCGCCTCCATCAGCGAGACGGAAGACCCGTCGCTGTGCGAATTGGCGACATACAAATCGGCGGCGCGGAAGTAATTGGGCAGCTGCGACTGGTACAGGTTGCCGGGCATATGCACCCGCTCCAGCACCCCGCCGCGCTCGAAGCTGGCGCGCAGTTTGCCCGCCAGCGGGCCGGCGCCCGGCATCAGCAGGCGTAATCGGGGCTGCGCCTGCGCCGCCCGCACAAAAGCCCTGGCGAAGGCCTCCACCCCATAGAGCGGCGCCCAGCCGCGCACATGCAGCAGCACGAAGGCATCCTGCCAGCCCAGTTCGGCGCGCAGACCGCCATCGTCGCCGTCGGGACGGTATTCATCCAAGTCCACGCCCCAGGGGAAGGTCACGATGCGGTCGTCTGACATGCCGTTGGCCACCAGCAGTTCGCGAATCGTGCGGCAATCGCCAATCGCCACATCGGCCTGCGACAGGGCAAACCTGGCCCGCGAACGCGCCAGGAAAGAATCACGCGCAGCCAGCAGCAAATCCCAGCCCCAGGACATCACCACCAGCGGGTGGAAGCCCGTTTTAGCGGCCAGGTGGGCCACACCAGTCAGCGGTCCGGCGTGAATCAGGTCGGGCTGCTCGGCGGCAATCGCCCGCCGCAGGCCGCGCAAATTGCCCGGCCGCCAGGCGACTTCGCGCACCCCGGCAGGCAGCGGGCGCGGGTCCTGATTGGGCGCATCGGCATCGCGGCGCATAAAGACCACTTCGTCGTAGTGGGCGGCGCTGGCGGTCAGCATACGATGGTCATGCGGTGGGTAGGTTTGGTGTAAATAGAGCAGCTTCATGCCAAATCGTCGGGGCGAATTTCCTTGCCAAAGGGCATATCGGTCTTGGCCTGTTTGCCGACCACGTTGGGCAAATCCCAGGCCATTAGCGCGCCCTGCACAGCCGGGCGCAGCACTTCCAGCATATCTTCCGTGAAGGTCTCGCCAGCCTTGATATCGCGTGCGGCCCGCAGGCAGCGGCGCTGCAGCATGCGGGTTTCCTTCTCGTTATCGGCGACGCGTTTCTCAGCCGAACCCAAGGCGCGCTCCAAAATGCGTACTTCCTCCACCATGTGGGCCCAGTTCTCCGGGTTGAGCGCAAATTTATGGTCGGGGCCTTCACGCTCGTTGCTGTCGGTGAAGTGGCGCTCAATCACGCGGGCGCCCATGGCCACCGCACCCACCACCGGGGCGGCGCTCTGGGTGTGGTCGGATAGGCCCAGAATCACATCCGGCCAGCGCGCGGCAAAGGTCTTGAGCACGTTGAGGTGCAGGTGGTCGTAATTGGCCTCGTCGGCGGTGTAATTAGTGTTGCACTGCATCAGCACCACTTGCTGGTTGACCGGCAGCACGGCTTCCATCACGCGCTCCACATCGGCCATCTCGCTGGCCCCAGCGGCAATCAAGACCGGCTTGCCGAATTGGGCCATGCGCACAATCGCCTCCGGCCAGGAGGTCAGCCCCGAGCCAGCCTTGTAGGCCGGCACATAGGGGTCGAGCATATCTATCGCTTCGTAATCGTAGGGCGAAGAGAAATAATGAATGCCAACTTCGTCACAGGCCTCTTTGAGCTTAGCGGTCCAATCGAAGGGTACTTCGGCCGCCTGGTAAACCTCATAGACGCTCTTGGTCCAGGCCGCCTGGTGGCTGAGTTGGCCGCCCAGCGACTTGAAGCCATAATCGGAGACGATATGGCGCGCGCGGAAATTCTGGAACTTGGCCGCATCAGCGCCGGCCTGCTTGGCCAGGCGAATCAGCTCCACCGCGCGGTCAAAGTCGCCGTCGTGGTTGGCGGCGATGTCGGCGATGAAGTAGGTGGGATGCGCCAAGCCGATTGTGCGCTCTTGAATCTGGATATCCATCATGGCTCCTTAGGCCGCGGCCGCCTGGGGCTGCGTCTGCATGGCGCGTAATTGTTGGGGGTAGCCGGCCTGGTACTGCTGGTAGAGCCCGTCCAGCCCAGCCTCAACATCCGGCAAGGGGCGTCCCAGCGCCTTAGCCAGCTTACTGGTATCCACGGTGAGCTGCGGGGCGCGGGCGGCCACATAGGGCAATTCGTCGGCGCGGGCGGCCTGCATCAGGGTTTCGTCAAAGCCAAAGCGCTGCGCCAGGCGGCGGCCAAATTCATACTTGCTCAGCGATTCGCTGCCGCTCACGTGATAGAGACCCTTGAATTCCTTCTCCAGCATTTCCAGCAGCAGGACCGCCAGATGGCCGACCCACAGCGGGGAGAAGTAGCGGTCGGTGAGGCCTTTTACGGGTTGCCCAGCCGACAAATGGTTGAAGAAGAATTCGGCCAGGCT
>OMJR01000031.1 GCA_900299355.1 Anaerolineaceae bacterium | reverse complement strand
TGATACCCCCCAGAACCTCTACGACCTGCCCAACAACAAGTTCGTGGCGGGCTTCATCGGTTCCCCGGCGATGAACTTCTTCGACGCCAAAGTCATCAAGGATGGCAGCGGCTATCTGGTGGACGCCGGCAGCTTCAAAGTCAAGGCCCCCAAGAAGCACAACAAGGCTTACGGCGCCTACGAAGGCAAATCGGTTACCCTGGGCATCCGCCCCGAGGACATCCACAGCAAGAACTTCCAACCGGCCGAGATTACCCCCTCGCCGGTGGATGCCGAAGTGGAAGTCATCGAGTTGATGGGCAACGAAATCGTGGCCTACCTGAAGGCTGGCGACCAGAACTTCGTCGCTCGCGTCGACCCGCGCAGCGATTTCAAGGTCGGCGATAAAGCCAACATGGTCTTCAACATCGAGAACATCCACCTGTTCGACAAGGACACGGAGGAAGCTATCCGGTAATTGTTTCGGCTCTGCCGAACCAATTAATGGAGATTGGCTATGCCAATCTCCACCCTCAGGACCAAAACCCTGTGCAAAGTAAGGGCCAGCACGTAAGATAAGCGTGTTGGCCCTTTTTTATAGAATGGAAAGCCATGCCTGCTGATTATCTAAAACCCCTGCTGCGTGAGAGCGACAGCAAAATCGTATTGCTCATCCTGGACGGCCTGGGCGGCCTTCCGGTGCAAGCCGGCGGCCCCACCGAGTTGGAAGCCGCCAAGACCCCGGTGATGGACCGCCTGGCGGCCGAAGGCACCCTGGGGCAAATCGTGCCCATCCGCCCCGGCGTAACGCCCGGCTCCGGCCCGGCGCACCTGGCGCTCTTCGGCTACGACCCGCTGACCTATCTGGTGGGCCGCGGCGCGCTGGAAGCCACCGGCGTGGGCGTGGATGTACGGCCCGGCGATGTGGCTGCGCGCGGTAACTTCGCCACGTTGGCGCTGGACGGCACGATAAGTGACCGCCGCGCCGGGCGCATTCCCACCGATGAGGCGCTGCCGCTGGTGGAGATGCTCCAGGCGATTGAGATCCCAGACGTAAGAGTACAGGTCAAGCACGTCAAGGAATATCGCTTCGCAGTCGTAATGCGCGGCGAAGGGCTAAGCCCCGAAATCGAGGACACCGACCCGTTGCGCACCGGCCTCAAGCCGCTGGCGCCGGTGGCTCGCGACAAAGCCTCCGAGAAGGCCGCCGGGTTGTATGCCCAGTGGATTGCCAAGGCCCAGGAGGTGTTGAAGGACCAGCCCAAGGCCAACGGGATGACCTTGCGCGGCTTCGGCACCGACCCGCGACTGCCGCAATACCAGGATGTGTACGGGCTCAAGGCGGCCTGCGTGGCCGTCTACCCCATGTACAAGGGCGTGTCGAAGCTGGTGGGCATGGATGTGGCCAAATTCGAGGGCGAAAGCCCGCAGGATGAATTCAACACAGTGGCGGACATCTGGGCCGATTACGACTTCCAGTTCTGCCATGTCAAGAAGACCGACAGCATGGGCGAGGATGGCAACTTCGATGGCAAGGTGGCGGTGATCGAGGGTGTGGACGCTGCATTGCAAACTGTGCTGGACATGCAGCCGGATGTCCTGGTCATTACTGGCGACCACAGCACGCCGGCGCGGATGAAATACCATTCCTGGCACCCGGTGCCCCTGCTATTGTGGGCGCCGGAGCGCGGCCTGCGCGACCCGCAGACAGCCTTCGGCGAGCGGGCCTGCGCGGCCGGCGGCCTGGGCACCTTCCCGGCCACCGATATCATGCCGCTGGCGCTGGCGCATGCCGGCCGCTTGGATAAATTCGGCGCTTGATATACAATCTGAGCAAAGCTACATTCGCCTGATTTCAAGGAGCTATCGTGAACGTTACTCTCGTTATTTTGCGTCTCGTGCATTTATTCGGTTCCGTGTTGTGGGTCGGCGCGACCTTCACCATGGCGCTCTTCATCGCCCCAACCGCCCAGGCCGTGGGCGCCGAAGCGGGTAAGTTTATGACCCACTTCACCAAAAGATCCGGGATTTCCAAATGGCTGGCCTCAGCTTCCGGCCTGACGGTGCTCTCCGGCGCCTGGATGTACTACATCCTGTTTGGCAACGGCATGGCCCCCATTAACGTGGGCACTGGTTTGGCGCTCAACATCGGTGTGTTGGCCGGCCTGCTCGCCTTCTTTATGGGTATGCGCATGGGGCGTATGAGCCGCGAAGTCGGCGAACTGGGCGCGGCGATGGCCGCGGGCGGCCCACCCAAACCGGAGCAGGTTGACCGTATGGCCGCTATGCAGGAGAAAATGGCCCGCCATGCGGTGCTCAATGCGATCCTGATGGTGGTCGCCCTGGCCGGCATGACGCTCAGCGAATACTTCACGATTACCTTCTAAAGTAGGTTTATGGATATTCTGAGTCCGGCGATTGCCGATTATCTCGACGACCTGGTGCCCCCGCGCCCGGCGGAACTGCAAAGGATGGAAGCCTATGCCAAATCGCATGGCTTCCCGATTATCGAGCCGGCTTGTGGCCAGCTCTGTTACCAGATCGCGCGCACCATGGGCGCCACCCGCATCTATGAATTGGGCTCCGGTTACGGCTACTCGACCGCCTGGTTTGCCGAAGCCGTGAAGCAAAATGGCGGCGGGATAGTGCACCACACGGTGTGGGACCAGGACTTATCCGACATGGCCAAAGCGCACATGCAGGCGCTGGGCTATGAAGGCCTGGTGGAATACACTATGGGCGAAGCGGTGGACGCCTTTCGCCAGGTAGATGGCCCCTTTGATATCGTTTTTATGGACATCGACAAAGAAGGCTACCCCACCGCCCTGGCTGAGATCAAACGCAAGCTGCGCCCTGGCGGCGTGCTGCTGATTGACAATATGCTGTGGAGTGGGCGCATCCTGGACCACAGTGATGATTCCGGGGCGACCCAGGCGATCCGCGAATGCACCGGTATGCTGGTCTCGGACCAGGATTGGGCGGTATCGGTCATTCCAATCCGCGATGGCCTGCTAGTGGCCACCAAGTTAACCTTAGAAAAATCCCCGCCAGGTGGCGGGGATTTTTTATGTGTCCAGGCGGCGCCCCTGCCACCAGAGCAGGCCCGCGCCGAGCAGGGTAAAGAGACCCAAAGCAATAAAGACATCCTGCCAGAAACGCAGGGGGAATAGCCGGATCAGCGTATCCGAGAAAAGGAACAGCCAGGTGTCGCTTTCGAAGAAGATGCGATGGAAGGCGACAAACAATTGCTGGAAGCTGAGCGCTACATAGAGCAGCAGCACCAGGATCAGGCCGGCCGTGATCTGGCCGCCACGCATCAGCATGCGCCGGTAGCCGCTGAGCCAATCCGCCCGCCAGGCCCACAGCCCCAAACCAATCAACAACACCAGCAAGCCGTACCAAACCGCCAGCACTTGCTCGGTCAGCACTTTGACGTCGACCATGTGGGATAGTTCGCGCGCATTGAAAAGCGGACTGCCATCCGCGAAGCGCAAATCGCCCAGGAAATCAATACCCTCGTCGTTCAACAGATAATCCAGCGCGATCGGGGCGTATTCTAGGCGCCGCTCGAAGGTCATGCCGTAGGAATCTTCGGGAAAGCCCGGCAATCGATACTCGACCGCCACAAAGGCCGGGGTGAGCAGCAAGCGCACGCTGGTCAGCAGCAAAGCGGCTGGCACCAGGATGGCCACCAGCCAGCCGATGATGCGCTGGGCAGCAGAACCAGGCGCTTTCATTGCAATTCCTCGTAATCGCCGCCCAGCACAAAGCGCAGCACCATGCTGTTGACGATCCACTCAATCGGCGCGCGCTCATCGGTGAGCACCTGACCACCGCTGGGCGTGGGCTGCTGATTGCCCAAGGTAATCTGCATGGAGGCCAGCAGCAGCGGATGGGTGTCCGGCTCCGCCAGCAGGCGGTCGAAATTCGCCTGCAGGTCGGCAAAACTGGTGGGCTGCACCGTGGCGTAGACCAGCGAATTGAAGGTATTGGGCACATCCATCACATGCACGCTGGCGAAGACTTCCTGCAGGGTGGCCACCAGGGTGTCAATCAGGCGGCGGTCTTCGGGGGCGCGGCCTACGTTGATGGCCAGCACGCCGTCCGAAGTCAGGTGTGCGCGGGCTTCGCTAAAGAATTCGACCGTCGTCAGGTGCCAGGGAATGTAGGGCGGGCGGTAGGCGTCGATCTCGATCAGCGAGTAAGTCTGCTCGCTGTGGGCCAGGCCCCAGCGGCCGTCCAATGCAATCGCGTTCAGATTGGGCTGGGTCATATCGAAGTAGTCCCGACCAATTTCAATCAAACGCGGATCGAGTTCGTAGCCATCAATCGGCAAATCACCAAACACGGCCGTGGCTTGCCGGGCGCTTGTGCCCGCCGCCAGGCCAATGATGGCCATGGACTGCACATCGTCGGGATCGTGATCCGGATTGAAGAAGGGCCCGGTCAAAAATTGCATCCAGGGGCCGGCAAAGGCCAACTGCTCTGGCGCGTAGGCCGAATGCACACCCTGGCCTTCATTGAGGCGCAGATAGCGCACGCCATCAATCTCGAGCACCTGGATGTAGTTGTACTGCGACTCGGTTTCGTAAATCTGGCCGGTGGTGCTCTTGATTCCACCCTGCCACCACAGCGCGGCCAGCAAGGCCAGGACGATCGGCATCCACAACCATCGCGCAGCGCGGCGCCAACCCTGCACCTGGGCCAGGCCGATCAGGGCCACCAGCATCAGGTAGCCGCTGAAAATGAGGAAGGTGCCGGTGGTGCCGACCCAGGGAATGAATACCAGTTCGGGCAGGAAGGTGCCGATAAAGGACCCCAGGGTGGAGATGGCATAGATGCGGCCCGAGACCTGGCCGGCATGCTCGGTATCCTCAATTGAGAGGCGGATAGCAAAAGGTGAAGCCGTGCCCAGCAAAATGATCGGCACCACAAAGAGCACCAGCACGGAAACGAAGGCGCCCGCCAGAATGCCGATCAGTAACTGGTCGAAGGCGTCCGCCGCCGTGCGCAACACCGGGCGGGCCACCAGCGGCACGATCCCGGCGCTGAAGGAGGCCCACAACAGGATGCGGTAGAAAGTCTCGGGGTACGGCGAGCGATCGGCCCATCGGCCGCCGATAAAGTAGCCCGCAGTTAGATAAATCAGGATCAGGGCGATAATGCTGGCCCAGACCAGATTGCTGGTGCCGAAAACGGCGCCCAGCAAGCGCGAGGCACTCAGCTCTATGCCCAACGTAGCCAGGCCCGAGGAAAACACAGCGAAGGTCAGATAACGTTTGGACATGGAACAGGCATTGTAACTGGGAGTGGGGTGATTGGTGAGAGGTGATTCGTGATTAGTCACTGGTCACTGAAAAGAATAAATTAAATTCTTGGCTTTCTCTATGCGCTTACGGCTTACAGCTTAAAGCTGATGGCAAACAGCTGACCGCTGCTTTTTCACAAATTACCCTTATGATAGTTATACAGGTGAACAATGGAAGCCAAAGTCGACTTTGAAGAACTGGTCGCCGCGCACAGCCGCGAACTGTACGTTGATCTGTGGCGGCTGCTGGGCGACGATGCCGAGGCGCAGGACGCCTTGCAGGATACCTACCTGCGCGCCTGGAAAGGCTATGAGCAGCTGGAGGCGGACGCCAACACACGCGCCTGGCTCTACGCGATTGCCGGCAATTGGGCGCGCACGCTGCTCCAAAAACGTGCCCGCGGCGACGGCTACAGCCGTGATTTTATCGCCGCGCTGTCGGACGGCCGCAAAGGCCCCGGCGAACAGGTGGCCGAGCGCGAACGCCTGATTGAGCTGCACACCGCGGTAATGGAGTTGCCCGAACGCCAGCGCGAAGCGATTCTGATGCGCAAATACCAGGAACTCGAGTACGCCGAGATCGCCGCCGTGCTGGATTGCAGCGAGGACAGCGCCCGCGCCAACGTGTACCAGGGACTTAAGAAGTTGCGCCAGACTTTGGGTGAAGAGGTGCCCGTATGAGCAAAACACAGAAAGATGATGCCACCCTGCGCGATTGGCTGGGTGATGAAGTCAAGGGTTTAGCGCCGGCAGAATTGACCGCCGCGATGGATAAGCTCTATAGCGCCGGCCCGCAGCCGGAGTCGGTAACCGCCGCCCAGCAAGCATTGGAAGCGCGCCTGGCCGAGGCATTGCCACCCACGATTCATTATGGCGAATTCAAGGATGTGCTGTTTGGACCGATCTATGTGGCCGCGGGGCCGCACGGCCTGGTCTCAGTGGATTTTAATGTCAGCGAAGCCGAGTTTGTAGACTACATCGCCCGGTTGGGTACACCGCGCCACGCACCCGAAAAGGTGCAAGCCTACCGGCGCGATATCGCCGATTACCTGGCCGGCAAGCGCGAAGCCTTCGACCTGGCGGTGGACCTGAGCCAGCTGACCGAGTTCCAACGCACGGTGCTGGAAGAAGCCCGCCGCGTGCCGCGCGGCCAGGTGGCCACCTACGCCGAGATTGCAGAACGGATCGGCAAGCCCAAGGCGGCCCGTGCGGTGGGCCAGGCGCTGCGGCGCAACCCGGTGCCCATCGTGGTGCCCTGCCACCGGGTGATCAACTCGGATGGCTCCCTGGGTGGCTACGGCGGCAAGCTGGGCAGCCAGCGCAAGATCAATTTGTTGAAGTTGGAAGGCGTGGTGTTTGCGTGAGATAGCTTTTAGCTGTCAGCTGTCAGCCGACAGCTCTCATCCCGTCATTGCGAGCTAGCCCGGCAACAGTAGCGCTGATGCGAAGTAATCCACTAATCACTTCATGAGTCGTGTTAACTGAAAAGCAGTGTCGTGGACTGGCGGCTGGAAAAGCTAGTCTGGTAGATTGCTTCGGTCGTGGCTACGCCACTCCCTCGCAATGACGTAAGGGCGCTCCGCTCGCAATGACTAGAGGCGAGATTGGCATCCCCCACCCCGAACGCTTATAATTTGCGCACTTAACCGCCGAGGAGTGCGCATGCCCAAACAGGGCCTTTCAGCTAACCAAATCCGCCAATCTTTCGTCGATTTCTTCGTCGAGAAGCATGGCCACACCTTCGTCCCCTCCAGCTCACTGGTGCCGGGCGGCGATGCCACTTTACTGTTCACCAATTCGGGCATGGTGCAGTTCAAAGATGTCTTCCTGGGCACCGACGACCGGCCCTACACGCGCGCAGTGAACTCGCAGAAATGCCTGCGCGTGGCCGGCAAGCACAATGACCTGGAAGAGGTCGGCACCGACGACACCCACCACACCTTCTTCGAGATGTTAGGCAACTGGTCCTTCGGCGACTATTACAAGAAGGAAGCGATTGAATGGGCCTGGGAACTGCTCACCGACGTGTGGGGCTTGCCCAAAGACCGCCTCTACGCCACCGTCTTCCGCGACGATAGCGGCGATATCCCCACCGATGAGGAAGCTGCCCAGGCCTGGCTCGCGCAGCCCGGCTTCGTGCCGGAGCACCTCAGCTATTGGGGGCGCAAGGACAATTTCTGGGAGATGGCCGATACCGGACCCTGCGGCCCGAACAGCGAGATCCACATCGACCTGGGCGAGGATAAGGGCGAGATCACCTATCTGGAGGACGGCACCATCGACCTGGACGGGCCGCGCTTTGTTGAGTTGTGGAACCTGGTTTTCATGCAATACAACCGCACCGGCCCGGCCGACAAGGACCTGAAGCCGCTGCCCGCCACCCACGTGGATACCGGCATGGGCTTCGAGCGCATTGTGGCGGTGCTGCAAGGGGTCGACTCGAATTACAAGACCGACCTGCTCAGCGGCGCGATCGCCAAGGTGCAGGAACTGACCGGCGACAGCGACCAGCAACGCGAGTCCAATTTCACCCCTTACCGCGTGATCGCCGATCACGCCCGCGCGGCGGCCTTCCTGATTGCCGACGGCGTGGTACCCGGCAACGTGGGCCGCAATTACATCGCGCGCATGATCATCCGCCGCGCGGCGCGCTTCGGCGGCAAGCTGGGCCTGCACGAGCCCTTCCTGGCGCCGGTAGCCGAAGTGATTATTGAGCAGTACGGCGAGGCCTATCCCGAACTCACCAAGAACCGCAAAGCGATCCTGGACAATCTGACGCGCGAAGAAGTGCGCTTCCAGCGCACGGTGGAAGGCGGCGTAGCCCAGTTGGAGAACGAGCTGGCCGCCCTGAAGCCGGGCGAAACCCTGAACGGGGAGAGCGCCTTTGACTTATACGCCACCTACGGGCTGCCGCTGGAGATCAGCCGCGATATCGCCAAAGAGCGCGGCCTGGATGTGGACGAAGCCGGCTTCCAGGCGGCGATGGAGGCCCATCGCGAAGCCAGCGGCGCCGGGCAGGCGATGGGCGCATTGGGCGGCGAGGATGTTGAGGTCTATCGCGAGCTGGTTGCCGAACTAAAGAAGGCCAAGAAATTATCCAAAGAGGGGGTCGAGTATGACCCTTACTCCGGGTTGAGCGCCGAGGGCGAGGTGCTGGCCCTGGTTCGGGACGGCCAAGTGGTGGATTCGGTCAAGGCTGGCGACCAGGTGGCGGTGCTGCTGCCGCGCACCAATTTCTATGTCGCCAGCGGCGGGCAGATCGCCGACAGCGGCGAAATCCGCAGCCAGAATGGCAATGCCTGGCGGGTGCAGATTAACGACACCGTGCAGCCCGCCGCCGGAGCAATCGTGCACCTCGGCGAAGTGCTGGAGGGCAGCCCCAAGGTAGGCGACGCCGCGGTAGCAGAGGTGACCCGCCAGCGCCGCCAGAATATTATGCGCAACCACACCGTCACCCATTTGCTACATGCCGCGCTGCACCAGGTGCTGGGCGAGCACGCCCGCCAGGCGGGTTCGCTGGTCGCGCCCGACCGGCTGCGCTTCGACTTCAATCACCCCGAACCAATGACTAGCGAGCAGATCAAACAAGTCGAAGACCTGGTGAATGATTGGGCGCTGGACAATTACGCGCTGAGGATTGAATACAAGCCGCTGGAGCAAGCCAAAAAAGAGGGCGCGATTGCGCTTTTCGGGGAGAAGTACGGCGAGGAAGTGCGCACCGTGACCATCGGCGGCGAGCCGCCCTTTTCCTACGAACTGTGCGGCGGCACCCATCTGGAGCGCACTGGGGACATTGGCGTCTTCCTGATCACCAGCGAGGGCAGCGCCGCAGCCGGCATCCGCCGCATTGAAGCGGTGACCGGGCGCGAAGCCTACGCTCTGGTGCAGGAGCGCAACGCCCTGCTGCAGCAGAGCGCCCGCGAGCTAAAAATCAGCCCGGCCGACCTGCCCGCCCGGGTCAAAAGCCTGCAAAGCGAGTTAGCCGCGGCCCACAAGGAAGTCAGCGCGCTGAAGCGCGAGTCGGCCGCCGAAAGCCTGGACGCCGCCCTCGAAAACGTGCCCGAGGTAGCCGGTGTGCCGGTGCTGGCCGCCGACCTGCCCGGCGCGGATATGGAGGCGCTGCGCGGCATGGCCGACCGCTTCCGCCAGAAGTATCCCAGCGGGGTGGCCCTGCTGGCGGCGGTGGCGGATGGCAAACCCAACCTGATCGCCACGGTGACCAAGGACCTGGTCGAACGCGGCCTGCACGCCGGCGAACTGGTCAAGCTGGCCGCCGAGAAGGTCGGCGGCAGCGGCGGCGGCCGCCCGGATATGGCCCAGGCCGGGGGCAGCGACGGCAATAAGGTGGATGAAGCGCTGGCGGTGGCCGAGAGCTGGGTGAAAGACAAGTTAGGCTAATGAGGGGCAACGCGCATACACGTAGACCGGTATACAAGGTAGTGTCGGGCAAACCGGTTTCTGTCATCCTGAGCGAAGCGAAGGATCCACCCGACTCCTCATTGCTAACCAGAGATCGCGCAATAACCAGGGGTTGGGCTAGAACCATCGGGAAATTGCCATCCCTCGATTACATTCGGAACAGGCAGTCGCACTTACAGCGCTCCTCACAATGACGGACATCGCGTGAAAATCTTAGCCGTCGACCCCGGCGACCAGCGCATCGGCCTGGCGGTTAGCGACCCGACCGGCACGCTGGCGCGGCCGCTGGAAATTATCCAGCATGAGCAGCGCGACGCCGACGCGGCGCGTGTGGCAGCTGTGGCCGCGGAGCAGCAAGCTGAGCTGATCCTGGTCGGAGAGCCGCTGGGCGCCGAGGGCCAGGCCACCCCGCAGAGCCGCAAAGCGCGCCGGTTGGCCGCCGCGATCCGCGAGCACACCCCGATAGACGTTATCATGTGGGATGAAAGCGGCAGCAGCCAGACCGCCCAGGCCGCACGGATTGAAAGCGGCATCGGCCCCGCAGGCCGCCAGGCGGCGGTGGACGCCGAGGCGGCGGCGATTATCTTGCAAAGCTATCTGGATGCAAAAGCGAGTGATTCGTGAAAAGTGATCAGTGAACAGGATTTTGCTTGGGGTATTACCCTATTCACTACTCACTTTTCGCTAGTCACAAAGAAATTATGAAACGAAAATCCTCACTTGGCTGCTTGGTTTGGATGGGCTTGATCGCTGTCGTGGCCATCGTGGCCTTTATCGCCAGCAGCAGCCTGATCGCCCGCACCGAGACCGTCTTCGGTCCACCCGCTGACACGCTCAGTGGCGTGCAGGCCGCCCAACTGGGCATCCGGTTGGGTTGGCAAGCCGAGGCCTTGCTGCGGCCGATGGACGCCAACGCTGGCCCGCAAACCTTTAGCATTCCACTGGACGAGCCCACGGCCAATATTGTCAATCGTTTGCAGGCTGCTGGCCTGGTGCGCGATGCAGCCCTGTTCAGCGATTTTCTGGTCTACGCCGGCTTGGATACCCAATTGCAGGCTGGCGACTTTGAACTCAGCGCGGCGCTGAATGCGCCCGAGCTGGCTGCGGCCCTGCTGGACCCCACCCCGGGAGCCATCACCTTGACGATCTTCCCCGGCTGGCGGCTGGAGGAGGTCGCCGATGCGATCCTGCGCAGCGGGCTGGAAATGGATGGCGGTGCGCTGCTGCAGGCGCTGGCAGCGCCCTACCCCGAGTTAAGCTTCCTGGCCGACCGGCCGGCGGGCGCCACGCTGGAAGGTTACCTGCTGCCCGGCGATTACGAGATCCAGCGCGAAGCCACCGCAAACGAGACTGTGCGCCAGATTCTGGAGGAGGGCTGGGGCCGCCAGGTAGGCCAGGACATCCTGGATGGCTTTGCCGCACAAGGATTAGACATTCACCAAGCGGTGACTCTCGCGTCGATTGTGGCCCGTGAAGGCGTGATCACCGACGAAATGCCATTGATTGCCTCGGTATTCCTTAACCGCCTGCAAAACGGCATGCGCCTGGAAGCTGACCCCACGGTGCAGTACGCATTAGGCTACGACGCCGAGGGCCAACGCTGGTGGACCAATCCCCTGTTCACCGGGCATCTGACCACCGA
>OMJR01000030.1 GCA_900299355.1 Anaerolineaceae bacterium | reverse complement strand
TGAAAGTAATATGACGAAGACTATGGAAGCTGCTGTTGCCCACGAGGTCCACTATCTGCGCACTGCCGCGGAGCAGTTGAAGGATTATCTGCTTTCCAAAGAATTGTTTTGGAATACCGGCCTCGGCATCGCCGACAATGGCCGCGCCTACCCTCAACTGACCCTGGGCAATCTGCTCTTTAGCGAAAAAGTCGTGGCTGCCGCTGGCGCCGACCCGGACTTGGTCGGCCAGGTAGCCGACCTCAAACAAGAATGGAAATCGGCCTGGCAAAAGCGCGCCAACCGCGAATTCGAATCGCGGCTGGATGCCTGGCGCGAATACATCGTTTATCTGCAGCAATACGCCAGCGCCGATTCGCGTGATTATGGCACCGAAGTGCGTGTTCGCACCCTCTTGGAATTGCTTAAGGACGAAGCCCCGGATATAGACGATGAACTGCTGCGCCTGCTGGAGTTGGCCGACCGCCACCTGCGCAGCGTGTGGCAATTCGGCGATTTTGTATGGGATGATGCCATTGCCGGCGCTTTCCCCAAAGGCCGCTTCTGGTTTCTCTACGGCAAACCTGACCCCCAAAACGACGATTAAGGTTTAGCTGGCTGATCTCAAAAAAACGCTCCACTGGAGCGTCTTTTTGTCGCGTCATTCTGCGCATCCTTAATGCGCTAGCGGCTATCTAGCCGGGCTGCCAGCCGCTGGCCGCTGCCCAGGCTTCCGCGGCAAAGTAAATCAAGTCCACCGCCGGGTCTTTGACATCTGGGTAATCTTCCGGGTCGGCCAGCGTAGCCGCCAGCCGGCGCTTCAGTTCGCCATAGGCTGCGGCTGTATCGGGGTGCGCCCGCAGATAATCGCGGAATAACAGGGCAAAGCGCTGGTTGGCGCGTCCCTGCACGCGCACATTCGTGTTGGTTTTGCGTTGGCCTTCGGGTGCGAAGAAGTACAGCTTGCTCCACTCGGCGGGGTCTTCGAGGCCGCCCGGCGGACGATGGTCGCGCCACTCACCATCGGGTAAGCGGTAGCCCAGCGCCTGCATGGCCCGAATTACATCTTCGTCCAATGCGGCCACCGTGATTTGAATATCAATGATGTCTTTGGCCGCCAGCCCCGGCACGGAGGTGGAGCCGATATGGTCAATACGCAGGGCCAGTTCACCTAAACCATCGCGGAGGGTGGCAGCAATTGTTTCGAATTCTTGACCCCACTCGGGGTTGTAGGGGACGATTTCAACCATAACCTAGAGCACTATACAGTAGTGACTAACAAATCGAACCAGTGAATGTTTAACCCATTTAGTTATGTCCATAACTAGCTTCTGTCATGCTGAGCCAGCGCTTGCAGGGCAAGCGCTAAAGCGAAGCATCCATCCGAACCTTACTTAATCTGTCAGCCAATCTTTGCTCAAATCCTCGAAAGTAGGATTCATCTCGCGGATAAGCCCCAACTTCTTCTTGCGGGTCCATCCTTTGATGCGCTTCTCTGCATCAATGGCCTCTTGAGCCAAAGGAAACTCCTGAAAGTACAACAGTTGGTCAATTGCGTAGCGGCGGGTAAATCCATCAACTTGCTTGCGCTTGTGTTCGTAAAGCCGTCGTTCCAGGTCATTCGTGACACCAACATAGAGTGCGCCTCTACCATTGCCTAAAATGTACATGTAATAGGTTGACTCGGCCTTAGTTGACACAGCTTCCTTTGAACCATTTTGGTCGAAGATATGGATGGATGCTTCGCCCACGCTCCAAAGGAGCGCAGGCTCAGCATGACAACATCATAGTGCAAAGAGACGGGAAAGAGCGAAGTTTCGTGTGGGCTTACTCGTACTTGAAACGCCACACGCCAACAATCAGAAACGCGAGGCCAAACAGCACGAGCATGGCCGCCTCCAGCAGCACCTCTTCCAGGCCCAGGCCGCGGGTGACAATATCGTGGAAGCCGCGCATGGCCCAGCCGGTGGGCACAAACAGCGCCGCCTGTTGCATAAAGTCGGGCACAATTTCAATCGGCCACATCGCTCCGCCAATGCCGGAGAGCGGGATAATCAACAGCGTGCTCACCGCGTCAATCTGGGCGTAGGTGCGCACCAGCGAGGCCATCAGCATACCCAAAGCGGTGATGCAGAAGGTGAAAGCCAGCACCATCACCGCCAAGGCCAGCGGCGACTGGCCCCAATCCACCCCGAACAGGAATTGCCCGGCCAGCACCAGCAGGCTGAATTGGACCAGGCTGCTGAGGAAGACGCCCAATAGTTTGCCGGCTAAGATGCCACCCTTGCTGATCGGGGTGATAATCAATCGGCGCAGGGTGCCCTGCTCGCGCTCAATCAGCAGCGTGCCGGCCCCATTGGCCACAAAGAACAGCGCAAACATCACCGCAATTCCGGGCGAGGTTTGGGCGAAACCGCTGGGGATATCCACACTGGTGTCTTCCCGCTGGGTTTCCTTCTGCGCGTTCACCGTGATGGGCGCTCCTTCCTGCCAGGCGCTGTTGGCCGCGCCAATCGCCTCCCCATAATAGGCGTCCTAGCTGGGGCGGCCGTTGGCCGCAAACAGGACCATCTCGTCGGCCACGTTCAGGCTGATGGCCGCCACATCCAACGAACTGCTCAATTCGTTCATTGCGGCCAGCACGGCTTGCTCCACCACCTGGGCCGCCACCTGGTCCTCAATCCGTAACTGGAATTCGAGCGCTACGCTGTCGCCGTCCAGCAGTGCCGCGCTCATGTCTTTGGGCAGAATCAGGGTCGCAGACGCCTCCCCGGCCTCCAGCGCCACGGCGGCCTCCTCCTCGTCCCGTTCCTCAACCACCAGCACCGCCTTGGCCTCCAGGTTATCCAGCAACTGTTCGCTGTGCTGGCCCTGGTCCTTGTCCACAACGCTCACCGCCCAGGTGCTGGGCGGCGCATCTCCATCCGGTGCAAAGCCAGAGATGCCCATGCCAATCACGAAGGTGAATATGACCGGCATAATCAGCCCGAAAATCAGAGCGGCCCGCTCCTGGAAGGTGGTTTTGAGGTGCAGAAAGGCAACGTCTAGTATCTTGCGCAGCATGCTATCTCACAAATCTTCGTTGGAAGGCGAACAGGGCCAGCCCGAAGGTGACCAGCCCGACAACCGCCAGCACCAAGGCCTGGGGCACGATATCGGCGAAGCCGCCGCCCTCCACCAGCAAGGTAATCAAGCCGTCCATCGCCCAGCGGTTGAGGGTCAGTTTGCTCAGCGTGTCAATGACGCCGGTGAAGTTGGCCGCGGGGAAAAGGAGCCGCCCAGCGCGCCAAAGGTCAGCGCTACCGCCGAGCTAACGATACTGACCTGGGTCTCGTTCTTGGCGAAGCTGGTCAGCAGCGCGCCCAACCCACTGGCCGCAAACACGGTCAGCACAATCATGGTGGCCAGCGCGGGAAGTGAGTTGCCCCAGCTAATTCCAAAGATAAAGTAGGACGCGACCATCAAAATCACGAACTGCAGCAAGCCGGTTAGGAAGGTGCCGCCCATCTTGCCCAGAATGATTTCGGCCGAACTGGTCGGTGTGGTCATCAAGCGCGGCAGCGTTCCGCGGGTGTCTTCCAGCAGGATGGACCGTGACCCGTCAAATATCGAGAACATCAGGAAAAAGACCGCCATGCCGGGGATAAAGAAGGCGAAGGGGCTGAATTCTGCGGCTTCTTCGCCAATTTGCACTTTATTGAGCGCCAGGCGTTCGCCGCCCAACTCGAAGCCTTCCTCATTAATTTCGGCGGTGATGACATCACCAAGCCGCGCCATCTCCGGCCCCAATAGCTTGGCGTAATTCACCACTTGTTCGGCGCTCACCCGCCCCGCCAGCAGCACCGTGTTGAGGTTGGCGCTGATTTGTTCGACAATACTTTGAATAATAAAAGGGCTCACACTGGCCGCCGGGTCGGTATAAACCTGTACCGCTTCGCTGCCGAATTCGGCTTCGGGGTCAGCACCTTCAACTCGATGATCATCGCCCGGGTCATTATTATGGGCGGCAACAGCGACGTGATCATCAACTACGAATCCGGCCAGAACTTCCGGCCGGTTCGTGCGGTGTCTCTCGTTCATTAATCGCTGGATCGTCTGCCAAAGTTTAAATTGGAGTAATCTAATGGGACTCCAGCATACGCTCGGCTAAGCCTCCACCTTTCCAAAAACTTAGGATTTAAAGATTCAAACTTGCAAATCTGCAAGTTTATGTTATTATGTTGGTTGGAAACGGTCGAAAAACGATTGAAATCCAATCGAAAGCAACCCAACATCTGGGTATGTTTCGATTTTGCCCCATATATGTGGGTCGAGCTACAAGATTTCACGTTTGGCCGCGGTACGAAACGATATGCTGATGACTGAAAAAGACACCACCACACAGACAAATGCCCCTGGCCTGGACCTGGATATGGTCCAGGAGATGGGCGATCAGCGCGTGGTCCTGGTCGTGGAAGATGACCCGGATACGCTCAACTTGCTTAAGTTGACACTGCGCCGCGCCGGCATGAATGTGGTCGGAGCCACGGATGGCAAGCAGGCCATTCGCAAATGGATGGATATCAACCCCAACATTGTGCTGCTCGATTTGATGATGCCCGAGATGGATGGCTGGGAAACCCTCAGCCAGTTGCGCGCGGTTACCGAAGCGCCGATCATTATCCTGTCGGCCCTCAGCCAGGAGGAGAACGTCGTCCGCGGCCTCAACCAGGGCGCCGATGATTACGTCTCCAAGCCCTTCCAATCCGATGAGGTTATCGCCCGTGTGGAAGCCGCCCTGCGGCGTTCCGGCGCACAAGAGCCCGTATCGAAATTATTGTTCCCCGATCACGATTTATCGATCGATTTGGATACCCGTCAGGTCGTCTTCAAAGGCCAGGAGATTGAACTGACCCCCCGCGAACTTGCCGTCCTCAAAGTGCTGGCAAAGAGCCACCCCAAGCCCGTCGCCTATCAGACGATTGCCGAACAGGTATGGGGCGAGGACAGCGAAAAGATTCGCGAGCGCATCAAGTGGATTGTCTATCTGCTGCGCCAGAAAATTGAAAAGGATCCCAGCAATCCGGAGCTGATCATGAATAAGGTCCGCTTCGGCTACCAGCTGGCCGCAGAGTAATTTTATGAGCATTGTGAGGAGAATCTCTATAGCATTACTCGCCGTCGCCGTTTTGGTGACCGGCGCGTACTCGGTGGCACAGGCCGGGGAGTGTATAGACTACAATTTTCGGGTTTTGTCCGATGGTACCGTCCAGGTTGAAAACGAATCCAACCGTGATGAGCCCGCGCAGCAGGCTCGTGTATACATTAATGGCGATTTGAAGACCACATTAAATGTGCCCGCGATGGATGACCATACCGGTTGGACCACGATTGGTAACGTTTCCTCACACATTCCTAATAGCGGTGGCTGGACTTGGCAAGTTGAAGGGACTATAGACTGCCAGGATAGTGGCTCCCACGTGGGCAATACGCCAACCCCTACCGATTACAATCCATCATGCAGCGATATCGGATCCTTTGCTAACTCAGTTAAAATCGAGCCTGTAAACTCTGGTACGTATTCCCTTGGCAACGGCCATGCAGTTACACTCAATGTTAGTGGAAACAACTTTTCTTGGAATGCTACCCTGCCTGTCGGCGGTGTCATAGTTAAGGGTGGGCAGTCTGCAAAACTTTACCCATATTCTCCACCCGTGGTATCTGCTTCGGGGCTTCAAGCGCCCAATAACCCCAGTAATGGGCAGCCCTATGGCTTAAGTCATGTGGTGTTCTGCTTCAATTATCCAGTCTCAACAAACACCCCTACTGCGACGTCTGTTACAGCCACTCCTAGTCCAACACCTGTTACCCCGACGCCAAGCAGCACACCTACGCTGACCCCGACAAATACGCCGACACCGAGCAATACACCGACGCCGTCGAATACACCGACCAATACGCCGACCAATACGCCGACCAACACGCCGACCAACACGCCGACGAATACGCCGACGAATACGCCGACCCCGTCGAATACCCCGACCAATACACCGACGAACACGCCGACGAATACGCCGACCCCG
>OMJR01000029.1 GCA_900299355.1 Anaerolineaceae bacterium | reverse complement strand
CCATGTTGTCCAGCAATTCGCGTACGGTTGTTTTGGCGATCGACATGGTGTTCTCGGTTTCGGCATCCACTTCCACCGGCGGGGCCGGGCGGCTCATCGGCCGCGCGCTTTCGCCTTCGCCCAGAATGGTCACGCGGATGCGCGCCTGGCGGCCGCCGATGCCAAACAGGCCGCCACCGCCCTCATCCAGCACATCAATGTTCACCCGATCGCGGTCCAGCCCCAGTTGTTCCAGGGCTTTTTCCACCGCTTCGTCCACGGTAGGGGCGATCATTTCGAGAGTGGCGCGTTGATCCATAGTATGGCTCCTTTGGCGACTACTTGCTGCTGGCCTGGCTATCGGGGTTGAAACGGCCCATCAGCCCGTATTGCAGCATGGAGACGATGTTGCCGGTCACAAAGTAGAGCGCCAATCCAGCGCTGTAGATGTAAGAGATATAGCCCATCAGCAGGGGCATATAAATGGTCATGGAGCGGCTCATTGCGGCCGCCTGGTCGTTGCCGCCGCTCGTCGGGCTCATCATCTTGGTCTGCAGGTACGAAGTCACCATAACCAGAATCGCCAGCACCGGGATGCCCCAGGGCACGCCGGGGATGAAGAGCCGTTCCGGCTGGCCCAAATCCATCCACAGAAAACTGCTATTCAGCGGGATCAGGTCGGCCACATTGGGCAGGCTGATGCCGCGCGCAAAATTCATCAACTCAATCGGCGTGCTGGCCAGCGCGCGGGTGATCGACCAGTACAGGGCGATGATAATCGGGAATTGAATCAGGGTCGGCAGGCAGGATCCGAGCGGGTTGATACCCAATTCCTGAAACAACTTCATCTGTTCCTGCGCCAGCTTTTCGCGGTCATCCTTGTACTTCTTTTGGATGTCCTGCCACTTTTTGCTGCTCTGCATCTGTTGCTGCGCGCGCATGCTTTTGTTTTGCTGCGCGGTCAACGGATAGGTGGCTAAGCGCACCAGGATGGTGAAGACAATGATCGCCAGACCAAAGTTTTGTCCCAACAGGTTGTAAATGAACAACAACACGTTGGTGAAGGGCACAATAATGAATTCAAGCATAGTGTTTCCTCAGTTCCAGCCGATCAGGGGATGAAGGACCATTCAATCTGGCCGTTTAGGTCAAGCGCGACTACGATGGCATCCGTATCCACGATGCCGGCCAGGATCAAGTCGCCGGAGGCCAGCAGGGGGCTATAGAGTTGGCCTTCCAGGCTTTGCGTCCACTGGATGCGGCCGTCCAGGCCCACAGATAGCAGCTGGCCGTTTTCGGTGCCGACATAGATGTGATCGTTGGCCACCAGCGGGGAGCCGGTGATGGCCCCGTCCGCTTCCACCGACCAGAGTTGGTTGCCGCTCTCAGCGTCAAAGGCGTACAGCATACCGCTCAGGTCGGCGGCGTACACGACACCGTCCACGACGGTGGGGCCGCCCCAGACCCAATCGCTGGTCGCGCTGCGCCACACCTGGCGGCCGTTGGCGCTATCCACGGCAATGACTTCGGCGCCGAAGGTACCGACATACAAGGTGCCGTTCTCATCCAGCGCCGGCCGTCCGACAATCGTGCCGCCCATGTCCTGTTTCCAAATCAAGTCACCATTGGCAGCGTCAACTGCGTACAGGATGTGGTCCATCGAGGGCACATACAGCGCCTCGCCATCCGTGGCGGGCTTGGCCCACAGCGCTTCGGCGCTGCCAAAGGTCCATTGCAATTCACCGGTGCTATCCAGCGCGTACATGGAACGGTCGGTGCTGGGGGCATACACGTTGCCACCGATGCTTTGCGGGCTGGCCACAAAGCGGTTGCTGGCCACATCGAAGGACCAGTTCAAGCTGCCATTGTCAGCCGGGTCGAGGCTGTAAAGCACATTGTTGTAGGCGCCGGCCACCAGCTGGCCGTCTTCGGTCAGTTCGGGGGCGGCGTAAAAGGTAATCGCGTTGTCACGCTCGGCAGGGTAGCGCCAGCGCTCAACGCCATTTTCGGCCTGCAGCGCATAGATATGTTGGTTGTAGGCCACATACAGGGTGCCATCGTCGGCATCCAGCGTAAGGCCGGGCCAGCTGGATGCGCCGAAGCCGGTGTCACAAGCGGAAAGTAACAGGGCCGCAGCCATCAGGCCCAGGATTAAGAGAGTTCGGTTTCGTTTCATTGAGTACTTTTCTTTAGGGATTAGGGGACGGGGTCGTAACTATCGCTTTGGTTCCAGGGATTGCAGCGCAGCAGCCGCCAGGCGGCCATAGCACCGCCCTTAATGGCGCCGTGCTTGTAAATTGCCTGGTACCCATAATGCGAACAGGTCGGATAAAAACGGCAGGTATCTTCTGGCATCGTGCGGGAGAGTGTCTTTTGATAGGCACGAATAGGCAGCAGCAAAGCAAAGCGCGGCAGATTCGCCAAGGTACGCGGCAACTCACCCAGTGGCGGGTCGCGGTGTTCCTCGATATGAACGTGGCTTTGCGATGTGTGTGTGCTCATGTGTTTACTTAATCAGTTTCGCCCGCTTCGCCAGGCCTTCCAGCGCTTTTTGTACGTCTTGACTCTTGGCCTGGAGAATTGCTTCGCGGGCAAGCAAAATGATATCGTGTCCGGATTGCAGGCCATCCAGTAGTGGATGGATGCCGGCCCTCAGCAGGCGTTTGGCCCGGTTGCGTTGTACGGCGTTACCCACTCGTTTACCGGCGCTGACCCCGATGCGAAGCTGGTCCACATCATTGGGGCGACTGATAAGCACAACGAACGGGTGGGCGTGTGATTTTCCTTGCCGCCGCACCCGTTTGAAGTCTGCTGGTTTTTGGAGGCGTACTCCGCGCTTCAACGCCAGAGTGGCCAGCCCAAAGGGGACCAAAAGATTGAGCGGTTGGCGCTCAGCTCTTCCAGTTCACCTTTTTGACGTGGTTGTTCATCTTGGCCGACAACTGATGACGGCCCTTCTTGCGGCGACGCTTCAACACGTCCTGCCCGGAAGAGCTCGACATTCGCTTGCGGAACCCATGCACGCGCACGCGGCGGCGTTTCTTGGGTTGATAAGTTCGTTTAGGCATACCAAATGCTTCCTTTTACTTTTTTCTGTACAGACGGGCGATTATACCGTATGGTCTGTGTGTGGTCAAACAATCGCTGCTCAGGCCCCAATCAACCACGGGCGGCAGCCGAAAGCCTTGCTATAATACGCCCAAATTCACATTTTTGGAGGACGCATGGGCGAAGTACGCATGCATGACGAAGAGATTATTGAATACAGTGTGGCTGATTACTTTATTTCCCTGTTGACGGCAATCACCCTGGCGGGCGTGGCGGCAGCCACGATTTTGGGACTTTTCCACGGTGCTTTTTTTGCATTGGAGTATTTTGGTGTTGAGCTGCCCCGCTCTGGCTTGATGCATACAGGTATCACGGTGGCCTACAATCTGTTACCTGCCCTGGTGGGCCTATTTACCTTATGGCGCACCTACGTAAAAGTGCTGGATATGCCCTGAGGCTTATTCGCTATCGGGGTCAATCATCCCCGGCTGGATAATCTCCAGCACCTCGCCATGTAAATTAATCCGGATTTTGAAACCGGCCATCCCCAGATACGCCAAACTGGACTCGGGTAGGCCGGTTTCCAGTATCTTGTCGAACTGAGCATCCATATTCTGCAGATGGTTTTCAATCGCCGCCCGCGTAAAAATATCGTCCTGCCCCATCATCTTGGCGGCCTGTTCGCTGACCTGGGCCTCCATGCCTTCCAGCATGCGGCCCATTTCCCCCAACACTTCGCGGTCTACATCCTCGGACGAAACATGGCGGCGGAAGCCGTCGTCGTTGACTACATAAAAGGCTTCATCACCCACCATGGTGTGCTCAACCAGCTGGTCGTATTCGTCCACGACCAGGCCACGGAATAATGCATGTCGTGCCATTCAAAACTCCTTTGAATGGGCTTATCTTAATTGATTAGGTAGGGGCGGGGCGTTAGAAATTTCTCAAAAAGAAAAAATCAATAATGAACGTTCACCACCGTGCCGACGCTGGCCCAACTGTAGAGCCACTGGGCATCGGCGATAGTCATGTTCACGCAGCCGGCGCTCATTGGCGTGCCGAAGTTATTGTGCCACCAGGTGCCGTGGATGCCGTAATCGCCGTGGAAATACATCACCCAGGGCACGTCTTGAATGTAATAGCCTGGCCCGGACATATCCTGGATGCGCACTTTGACCCACACTTCGAAGGTGCCGACCACGGTGGGCGTGCCGGCCCGTCCCGAAGATATCGTAAACAAGTCAATCAGTTCGTCGCCTTCATAGGCGCGCAACGTTTGCGTGCTGAGGTCGACATCAATCCAGCGTTCATTTTCGCCAATCCCATCCGGCACCACCAATTCAAAGACCGGGGTGGCGGTCGGTGGTGGCGGCAGCGTATTTGTCGGCGTGAATGTCGCCGTTGGGGTGGGCGTGTTGGTCGGGGTCGGGGTGTCGGTGGGCGTATTGGTTGGCGTGAAGGTCGGCGTGTTGGTGGGCGTATTCGTCGGCGTAAAGGTCGCGGTGGGCGTGGGCGTCACCGTGGCGAATATAGCGTTGTACTGGTCCTGGGCCGCTTTGCTGACCGCGCGCAGGCCTTCGTCGGCGCCGGCCGGGCGGAACCACACGAACAACGCAAAGGCGGCCGTCAGCAGCGCGGTGGCTAGCAGTGCAAAATTGCTCCACTGTGGGGCCAGGGCGATGGCGGCATTGTGCTCGCTTTCTAGCTGCTTGGCGGCCTTGCCGCTTTCCGCCAGGCGCCGCTCAGCCCACCGGATACCTTTGCGCGCGCGGGCGCTTTCCGGATTGATGGCCAGCGCTTGCTTCAGGTAGCCCAGGCTGGCCGCCGGGGCGGCCGTCGCCGCCAAAATCAACCAGGGTTCTTCCTGGTCGGGCGCCATGCGGGCTGCCAGCCGCGCCAGGCGGCGGGCTTCGCTGCGCTCACCGGCTTTCAGGGAGGCGCGGGCTTGCGCACAAGCGGCTTTCCAGGCGTTGGCACGCTCCATCAGGGCGTCTCCTCCGGGCTGCTGGCGTCTTCGTTCTGGATGTAGCACAGGATGCCGTCGGCAATCCCACGCGCCAGCAGGTCGGGCTGGTTCTGCAGGATTTGGCGGTCCAGGTTCATAAAGCCGACTTCAACAATGGCGGCGGTGGTATCGCTGTGGATTTCGTTAAAGGCGTGGTAGCTGCTCATGTGGGGCGATACGCTGCCGGGGTGGAAGCGCAGCCCGGTGGCAAGGCTGTAACGGCTGCTCATGCAGGCCAGCAGGCGGTTGGCTTTCTCGGGGTAGCTGGTGCTGAGCGCGGCGGCCACCTTGAAACCCGTGGCGTTATTATCAATAAACTCGCAGGTGTCAGCGTGGATAGACACCAGGGTCAGCGCCTGGTAACCCTGAAGGCGGTCGTCAAATTCCTCCAGCAGGTCAACGTCATAACCGGCGGCGCGCAATTGCTCGGCCACCAGGGTTGCGACTTCCAGGTTGATGCTGACTTCCTGCAGGCCGTCGGGGCACACCGCGCCCGAGTCGTTGCCCCAATGCCCGGCTACGATGCCGACCAGGGGCCGCGGGCGGGCGGTGGGGGTGGGGAATTCGCCGCCGCTGAGCGTGGGTTTGCCGGTCAGTGCGCCGGCCAGGCGCTCGGCTAATCCGGTTGGGAAGAGCCCTAGCGGGGTCCAGGCGGTGAAGAGGGTCGCCATCAAGGCGCCGACCCCGAACACCACATACACTTGGCGCAGCATACTGACGCCGCCTCGACGGGGGCGCCGTGCTTGCGGCTCCTGAACCTGGTCTTCCATCATAGGAAAGAGATGGTACCTTATATGAAGACGAATCCCAAGAGGTGCAATTTCAGGGCCACGGCGCATCTAGACTATTGAAAGCTATTACAATGCAAACCTGTTGGCACTGATTGGGAGTTCTTTGTGAAGCATCATTCCGAGATAAATCCGGATACTCTACGTGATGCCCTGCGTCTGTGGACCACCGGCGTCACGATTGTTTCCGCCGCCCATGACGGACAGCGCCATGGCATGACCGCTAACTCGTTCACCTCCTTATCCCTGCAGCCGCCGCTGGTGCTGGTTTCGCTGGAAAAGGGTACCCGTACCCATGATTTGGTGCAGCTGGCCGGCAGCTATGCTGTCAGCATCCTGGCCGAAAAGCATCAGCTGCTCTCCAATCGCTTTGCGGGGCGAGATACGGAAAACAGTAACGGCTTCGCGGATGTGGATACGATTGAGGTGACGACCGGCAGCCCAATTCTGGCGGCAGCCCTGGCCTATTTTGATTGCGAGGTGGATAGCACTCATGATGCGGGTACCCACACGCTGTTTATTGGGCGGGTGGTGGCCTTGGGGCAGCAGGCCGGTCAGCCGCCTTTGGTCTACTTCAACCGCGATTACCGCAAGTTAGCAGAATAACTAGTTACCCAATGTGTCATTCCGAGGCGGGGCGAAAACGCATCACCAGAACCGCCGAACCGGGCTAGCCGAGGAATCACCGTGGTGAAGTCTTCAGAATAACCATTGAGCTTATAAGAGACACCCAGAGCTAACTGTATTCTTGTGGGGCCGCTGGCCCCACACCCCGCCGGGGGAACTGCGTCTCCCCCGGACCCCCTCGCAGGTTGGCCCTGTAGGGATGTGTAGCGGAGCGGGTGCTGCATCATGCAGCACCCGCATTAACTGGATAGCATTGTGGTTCCAAGTCCGAATTGGGCAATATGCTTACTTGACTTTCTGCTAGGCTTGCCCGAAGGCTGCTGGGTCATCCTCCTCCTTGTCATTCCGAGGCGGGGCGAAAACGCATCACCAGAACCGCCGAACCGGGCTAGCCGAGGAATCACCGTGGTGAAGTCTTCGGAATACCCGTTGAAGTTATAAGAGACATCTACTGCCAACTGTTCTCTTGTGGGGCCGCTGGCCCCACACCCCGCCGGGGGAACTGCGTCTCCCCCGGACCCCCTCGCAGGTTGGCCCTGTAGGGAT
>OMJR01000028.1 GCA_900299355.1 Anaerolineaceae bacterium | reverse complement strand
TCCGAAGTATTGTCATTCCGAGCGTATTCCCGCGTGTCATTCTGAGCGACGCAGCTTGACTGCGCTAGCGAAGAATACCTTAAGCCTTAGTACCCGTAGCACCTCTTTAGGTACGAGAATCACAGATATCCTTCGTCGCCGGACCTCCGGTCCGCCTCCTCAGGATGACACATGAGTGTGAACACTCGGTAACTACAACTCCCAAACTGACTTGGCCTTGTCCACCACCGCCCGCCAGCGGTCGCCCTCGGCTTTCGTCGCTGGACCCAGCGCGTCCGTAACCGGCTCGCCCAAGAGCGCCTGCACGGCCGCCAGGCTGCAGGCCGCCGCCGCCCCCAGCTCGTAACCGCCCTCAAGGAAGAGCGCGATGCGTCCACCGCATTGTGCCTGACCCCATGCGCGCAGGGCCGCCAGCACCGCCCCGTAGCCCGCCGCGCTGACCTGCAAGTTGGCCAGCGGGTCGCGCCAGTGGGCGTCGAAGCCAAAGCTAATCAACAGCATGTCGGGCTGGAAACGGTACAGCAGCGGGATGGCGACCTCTTCGTAGGCTGCCTGGAAGGCGGCGTCCCCCGAGAAGGGCGGCAGCGGCAGGTTACAGGTCGCGCCCTCGCCGGCCCCGCGTCCGCGCTCGTTCAGGTGCCCCGTGCCGGGATACAGCGGCGACTGGTGACTGGAGATAAAGAGCACATCCTCGCGCTCATAGAAGATGTCCTGGGTACCGTTGCCGTGGTGCACGTCCAGGTCCAGGATGGCCAGCCGCTGGGCGCCCTGGGCCAGCAGGTGCTCGGCGGCCAGGGCCACGTTGTTGAGCAGGCAGAAGCCCATCGCCCGCGCCCGCTCGGCATGGTGGCCCGGCGGCCGCGTCAGCGCAAAGCCCGCCTCAGCCTCGCGCGTCCAGACCATTTCGGCCAGCGCAGCAGCGCCGCCCGCCGTGGCCTGGGTCAGCGCCCAGGAGGCCGGGGTCAGGTAGGTGTCGGCATCGACGCTGGCGTCCTGCTGGCTGGCGGCTTCCAGTTGCTGCAGCAAAGCGGGCGTATGGGTGCGTTCCAGCAGCGCGCGCGGTAGTTGCAGCGGGGCTACCTGGCGGCCGGCAGCCCAGTAGCCGGCGTCCTCCAGTGCGCTGCGGATGGCTTCAACGCGCTGCGGCCGCTCCGGGTGGCCGGGCTGCTCGTGGGCGGTGTGGTTTTCAGGGTAGTAAAGAGCGAGCGGGGTGGGCATAGGGTGATTATAAATCGAGCACCCCACATCTTGTCATTCCGAATGGGACCAGCGCAGCTGGTCGAGGAGGAATTCCTATTGAGTTCCTCTATCCTATGCGCTTGCGGGTAGGAGTAAACTAGTAGGAATTCCTCGTCGGCGGCTATGCCGCCTCACTCGGAATGACAAAGAAAACGAGAGGCATTTTGCAAAGCGCCTTTCGTTTTTTTGTGCTCCTTGTGTCCTCTGTGGTGAAACCTACTCCGCCCCGAACTCAATCCCCTGCGCCAGCGGCAATTCCTTGCCCCAGTTGATCGTATTCGTTTGGCGGCGCATATAGGCCTTCCAGGCGTCCGAGCCGCTCTCGCGCCCGCCGCCGGTCTCCTTCTCGCCGCCGAAAGCTCCGCCGATTTCGGCGCCCGAGGTACCGATGTTCACGTTGGCGATGCCGCAATCCGAGCCGCCCGCCGACAGGAAGCGCTCCACGGTCTGCATGCTGTCGGTAAAAATCGCGCTAGAGAGGCCCTGCGGCACATCGTTGTGGATCGCCATCGCTTCCTCAATATCGCCGTATTCCAATATATACAGGACCGGCGCGAAGGTTTCCTCTTTCACGATCTCGGTCTGGGCCGGCATGCGCACAATAGTCGGCTGCACGTAGTTGCCCGCAGCGTCCGCCACCCGCTGGCCGCCGGTCAGCACCTCGCCGCCGTCGGCTTGGGCGCGCTCCAGGGCGGCTTCCATCTTGTCCATCGCGTCGGCGGTCACTAGCGGCCCCATCAGCGTGCCCTCGTCCAGCGGGTCGCCGATTTGCACCTGGCCATAGGCTTTCACCAGGCGCTGGCTCAGTTCGTCGGCGATGTCCTTGTGGGCCAGGATGCGGCGCGTGCTGGTGCAGCGCTGGCCGGCGGTGCCCACCGCGCCGAACAAGATCGCCCGCACTGCCAGATCCAGGTTGGCGTCTTCGGCCACAATGATCGCGTTGTTGCCGCCCAGTTCCAACACCGTGCGCCCAAAGCGCCCCGCCACGGTCTGGCTAATGTGGCGCCCAACCTTGGTGGAACCGGTGAAGGAAATCATCGGTACGCGGTTATCGTTGATCAGCAGCTCTCCGACTTCCTGTCCGGTGCCGGCCACCAGGGTGAAGATCCCATTCAGGCCGTGGTCGGCCATCACGCGGTTGCAAATGTGTTGTATCGCGATCGCGGTCAGTGGGGCCAGCTCACTGGGCTTCCAGATCACTGTGTCGCCGCAAACCGCCGCGATGGTTGAGTTCCAGGACCACACCGCAATGGGGAAATTGAAGGCCGTGATTACGCCCACCGGGCCGAGCGGATGCCACTGCTCGTACATGCGATGGTTGGGGCGTTCTGAGTGCATCGTCAGGCCGTAGAGTTGGCGCGACAGGCCTACCGCGAAATCACAGATGTCAATCATCTCCTGCACTTCGCCGTGCCCCTCGGCGCGGATCTTGCCCATCTCCAAACTAATCAGGTCGCCCAGTGGTTCCTTGAGTTCGCGCACCGCTTCGCCCAGGTCGCGCACCAGCTGGCCGCGCTGCGGGGCCGGCAGGCTGCGCCAGGTCTTGAACGCCTCGGCCGAAGCCTGCACCACTTTGTCGTAGGTTGCGGGTGTGGCCTGGACCACGGTCGCGATCGGCTCGCCGTTGGCCGGGTTGTAAGAAATGAGTTCCTGGCCTTTTTTGTCCTCGATCCAGCCGTCCGGTCCCGTGCAGGCGCCCGGGTTCACGTCCTGAATGTTGAGTTTCTTCAGCAGTGCGTCCAAGGTGAATCTCCTTCTATGCGATTTCAATCAGTTCGTATTCAATCAGCGGGCTTTGCTTGTCGCCCACGCAGGATACATAAATTAGTTCAGCACTTGTGTGCTGCTGGATCGTGACTGTTTTGGTCGCGCCGGAATCCGCCTCGCGGAAGCGTACCGCGAATTGAGCATTGTCCAGCTCCTCGAGCGCGTCGAAGGTGTAGGCCTCCGGCGCGCGCACCCCGCTTTGAGCGCGCAGCAGCCCCTCGGCCGCCTGCGCCGGCCCGGGCAGGGTGCTGCGCCCCCGCAGGTGGTCCAGCGGCATCTCGCCCGCCAGGTAGCTGCGCACCACGGCTTCGCCTTCCTCATCCATTTTGCCA
Source organism: Anaerolineaceae bacterium (assembly GCA_900299355.1). Lineage (GTDB taxonomy): Bacteria > Chloroflexota > Anaerolineae > Anaerolineales > UBA11579 > OMJR01. The sequence goes on along the minus strand of OMJR01000028.1, from coordinate 1,437 downwards.
TAGGATAGCCCGTGCGGCATGGCCAGCATATTGGCCGAGTAGCGGTGCCCGCCGTGGTGGCTGCTCTGCCACACGCTATCGCCGAATTCCGCTTTCAACGCGCCGTAGGCCTTGACCCCATGCAGCGCGCAGCATTGGTCGCGCAGCCCGTTGGTGCACACCAGCACCAGCTTGCGTTTGCTGAGTTGCCCGTCATACTGGGCGTCGCCCGCCCCCAGCGCCGCCAGGTCAATTGCGCCTAATTCGTTGTAGTCGTTGAACGTGAATTCGTGAAGGGTGGGGGACTCGGCCGCGGCCCGCGCGGCAGAGAAACGGAAGCCGTCAGTTGGCGCGCCGTCCTGCTTCACTAGCAGCAGGCGGCTGTTGGGGATATCGGCCAGTTGGCCATTTACCTGGGCTTTGAGGTTTGCATCCAGGCTACTGTCCTCGAAGGCTTTGCTGCCCCAGCGGCCAGCGTATTCCAGCATGAACCACACGTCGGCGCGCGGCGCACTACCCAGTAGGCCTTCTTCGTGCTGGCGCGATTCAATCGAGCAGAAGAAATCAACCGGTTTGGCGTCGATGGTCTCAGTCATGATGGGGACATTATAGTCGGCTTGCTGGCGGGGTGGTCAGGTTCACCACAGAGGGCACAAAGTACACAAAGAAATTTGGCTGGGGACGATGCCATAGCGCCTATATTTGTCATTCCGAGCGTGGCGCTTGGCTTTGCCAAGCGCAGCAAGGAATCCCTATGGCGATCTAAGAAAATAATCTCGGATCTTTGCCTACAAGCGCTTCAGGGATTCCTCGTTCGCTTTCGCTCCTCGGAATGACAAAAAAACAAGGCGCCGATTGCTCGACGCCTCGTCACTTGCTACTTGTGTAATTGTCTGCTTAGTTAATGTAATCAGCCAGCTTGCTGCGAATGCGCGGGTCGCGCAGCTTGCGCAGCGCCTGGGCCTCGATCTGGCGCACCCGTTCGCGGGTCACGCCGAGCTTGCGGCCGACATCACTCAGACTGTGCACCTTGCCATCGTCCAGGCCAAAGCGCAGCCGCAGGATGCGGGCTTCGCGCAGCGGCAAAGCTTCGTCGATCGCGCGGGCCAGGTCCTCTTCCATCAGCGTTTGCGTGGTCGAGTCCTCGGGGGAGGGGGCGGTCTCATCTTCGATCAGTTCACCAAGCACCGAGTCTTCCTCGTTGCCGATCGGCGTCTCCAGCGAGTGCGGCTGGTAGGCCGATTTGATGATCAGTTCCACCTCGGCCGGCGGGATATCCAGCGCAGCTGCTAGCTCATCAATGCTGGGTTCGCGGCGCAGGTCCTGCTTCATGTTGTTCTTCATGCGCATCAGCTTGGAGATCTTGTCACCCATGTGCGCGGGAATGCGGATCGTGCGCGACTTATTGGAAATCGCGCGGGTGATCGCCTGGCGGATCCACCAGGTGGCATAGGTGCT
>OMJR01000027.1 GCA_900299355.1 Anaerolineaceae bacterium | reverse complement strand
GTAGTCGTAATAGCTGGTGAAGTATTCCACCGCGTTATCAGGGAAGAAATCTTTGAATTCGGAATAGAGCTGGGCCACCAGGGTCTTGTTGTGGGCCAGCACCAGGGTCGGTTTTTGGACTTCCTGGATGATGTTGGCCATCGTGAAGGTCTTGCCGGTGCCGGTGGCGCCCAGCAATACCTGCTGTTTCATGCCCTGCTGGTAGCCTTCCAGCAGCTGCTTAATCGCCTGGGGTTGGTCGCCCGTGGGTTGGTAGGGGGCTTGTAATTTGAACTGGCTCATCATACCTGCTGACGCTATTTTCAGGTTATGCCATTATAGAACAAAGGTTTTGAAATGCCTAGATGGGGATCGGTGCTTAGTCGGCAGTCGCTTGGTCGATTAGCCGGGCTGTGCACGCTCTGAACCAGATAATCAACTAATCGATTAATCCATTAATCAGGCCATATAGAGCCAGCCTTTTGGAACAATCTAGCTTAAGGATTAACTGATTAACAGATTAACGGATTAAATGACTAGGTGATCGATTTTTTTGACAGACTAATCGACTAAGCGACTAAATAATGTAAATCGGATTGCTCATAATCCAGGCCCGCTGCCGGCCCTTATAGCGCTGGTATGCCTCCACGCGGTAGACCCCGGGCTGGTCGATCTCAACGCGCAGGGCGTCGCTCTCGACTTCTTTCAGCAATTGGCCGTTGTGCATCAGGTGCACTATGCCGCACAAGGGTGTTGATACCCGCAGGACGGCTTGTCCATCCAGCCGCAGTTCCTCGCCCATCGTGGCCCGCTGGACGCCGCTTTCGGCGCTGAAATGGAAATCGCGTGTCGGGTAGGGTAGCTCGTAGCCGATAAAGACTCGCCCGGCGGCCAGCGCCTCGTAGACCAGGGCGGCATCTGCCTGCCAATCGCCGCTCAAGGGCTCGCGTAGCAGCAGGTGATCATTGATCGCGCTGAAGTGGAATTCATAAGGGAAAATCTTCTTGTGGATCGGCCCCATATCTACCGGCCAGGCATGGGCATCCGATCCACCAAGGGCGACCACCCGTTGCCCGGCGTTCAACAACTGGTCCCATTTGGCGATCATCTCGGGGAAGGGGCCGCGGCTGATGTAGCCGGGGAAATAGGCATAGAAATAGGCTTTCAGCCAGTTCCTTAGCAGCGGCTTCATTTCAATCAAGCTGTTCCACAATTCCACGCCGGTGTAGCCTTGCACGTCCCAATCCACCCAGGAGATGTCGTCTCCGCCAACCAGCGGCGCCTCCAGGTCGAAAGGATGCGCCAGGAAGCTGAGCCCGCCGGCGGCCCGTACCGCGTCAATCAGGCGCTGCGGGTCGCGGGCGTGCTGGGCCATTTCCTGGCCGGCGCCCAAAACCAACAAGTGGTTCTTCTGCGGCTGGCGCGCCTGGTCATGCACTTCCTGCCCGGTGAGCAGCAGCACCTTGTGATGGCCCTCGCCGTAGTAGCCGCTGATGCCCTGCACCAACACGTTGTGATCGGTGACGATTACCACGTCGATCCCGGCGCGAATCGCGGCCTGGGCGATTTCCGTGTGGGTGCCGCTGCCATCGGAGAAGCGGCTGTGCATATGAATGTTGGCGACGATTTCGTGCATGGCGGCCTCATTTTAGCGTCAGATGAGGGCTTTGCGGTGTGGCCCGGCTGCGTTGACGAAGCTTCCCCGCCAAAGGTATAATTCCGCGCGTTAGTCAATAAGAAAGCGGAGCATTGCATGGAAAATTTTCTTGATATCGCCTTAATTATCGTTTCGGTGGCCTTGGTCACCAGCATCGTGTTGCAGAGCAAAGGCGCGGGCCTGGGCGGCCTGACCGGCGGCGACATGGGCGGCACCTTCTCCGCGCGCCGCGGCATCGAGCGCACCCTTTTCAGGGTGACGATCGTGTTGAGCGTAATCTTCTTCAGCCTGGCGATCTACACGGTATACGTCGCCGGCTAATCCCCGCTTCCCCAATTAAATGAATCGCCTGCGCTGGCAGCTGATCGTCGTAGTGCTGGCCCTGGTGGCCATCGCCGTGCTGTTGTTGAGCCAACAGCCAGTGCTGAACGCCTTCACGCCAGCCCCCGCCGAGGGCGGCGTCTACATTGAAGGCCTGGTCGGCCAACCCAGCCGCCTCAATCCGCTGCTGGATAGCTTCAATCCCGCCGACCAGGACGTCAACCGCCTGATTTTCAGCGGGCTGGTGCGCTTCGATTCCTGGGGCAATCCGATTGCCGATTTGGCTGAAACCTGGAGCATATCCCTGGACGGCACAGTCTATAACTTCACGCTGAAAGAAGGCATCCTGTGGCATGACGGCACCCCGCTGACCGCCGAGGATGTCATTTTCACGGTAGAATTAGTGACCTCGCCCGATTTACCGGTTCCTGAAGACTTGCGTGAGTTCTGGCTAGAAGTCGAAGCGATTGCCTTTGACGAACGCAATCTGCAATTCCGGCTGCCCAACCGCTTTGCACCCTTCATGGATTACCTGGATTTCGGTGTGCTGCCGCGCCACCTGCTGGGCGGCCTGACCCCCGGCGAAATCATCAACGCGCCCTTCAATCTCAACCCGGTGGGCTCGGGACCTTATTTCTTTGATGAATTGATGACCAATGAAACTGGGGTCGAAGGCGTGGTGCTGACCGCGAATGAAGACTATTACGACGACCGGCCCTTCATCGACCAGGTGGTCTTCGATTACTACGCCAGCTCCGCCGAGGCCTACGCCGCCTTTGAGCGCGGCGACGTGCTGGGCGTCAGCCAGGTGAGCAACGATGTGCTGCCACAGGTGATGGCCGACCCGGCGATTAATTTGTACACGGCACGCCTGCCCCAAATCAGTATGGTGATGCTCAACCTGGATAGCAATGCGGTGCCCTTCTTCCAGGAATTGGCCGTGCGCCAGGCGCTGACCCACGCGATTAACCGCCAGTGGATTGTGGACGAGTTCCTGGGCAGCCAGGCGTTTGTGGCCGATAGCCCGGTGCTGCCCGGAAGCTGGGCTTATAACGAAAACCTGGTGGAGATTCCCTACAACGTGGATACGGCGCTTGAAACCCTGCGCGAGGCCGATTACGTGGTACCGGCCGAAGGCGGGCCGCGCAGCAAAGAGGGCGTCAGCCTGGCCTTCACCATGGTGCACCCCGACGATGAACTGCATACCCGTGTCGCGCAATTCATCCAGGAAAGCTGGGCCGAGATTGGGGTGCAGGTGACCCTGCAGGCGGTGCCCTACGATAACCTGGTGATTGATTACCTGGATACCCGCAATTATGAAGCCGCGCTGGTGGATATCAATCTCACCGATTCGCCGGACCCAGACCCCTATCCCTTCTGGCACCAGGCCGAGGCCACCGGCGGCCAGAACTACTCGCGCTGGAATGACCGCCGCGCCAGCGAGTATTTGGAGCAAGCGCGCCTGGAAACCGATTTACTGGACCGCGCGCGGCTCTACCGTAATTTCCAGACCCACTTCAATCGCGAGTTGCCTGCCATCCTGCTGTACTATCCGGTCTACAACTACGCAGTGTCGGCCCAGGTCAATGGGGTCAGTGTCGGCCCGCTTTATGAATCCAGCGACCGGCTAAGCACGCTGCCGCAATGGTTCCTGGTGGCCGGCGGGGTCGCTGCGGAAGTCGACGAGCCGGAAATCCAGACGCTGGAACCCTAGGGGACTAATAATGTATATCGGGCGAGGCATGCCTCGCCCCTACGCGAATGTTGTTTCAGTCTCGTATGCCCATCAAAAACTCCGCCATCTGGCGGAGTTTTTTTAATCACCCGAAGTTCCATAAGTTGCCATGTCAAGAAACGAGGAGTCGAGGCTTTAGCCGGATTTGCACCCACCGGCTAAAGCCTCGACTCCGCTTGGTTATTCAGTGCCCCACAAATCCCGATAAATATTGAATATCTCGTAGATGCTCTTGATGTGGTTATTGGTCTCGGGGAAGTGCACGACTTCCAGGAACAAATCCATATCGCCGCCGGAGAGGTTGGACCAGTATTGCGCCCAGCCCGGGCCGGCGTTGTAGGCCGCCAGGATGGCATACAAATCGTTGTCGAAGGCGTTGGCCTGGATTTCCATGTAGTCAATCCCCAGGCGGATGCTAACAATCGGGCGCAGCAGGTCGCTGGCCTCGAAATTGGGCGGCCAGCCGGTGATGTTGGCCACTTCCTGGCCGGTGCTGGGGATGATTTGCAGCAGCCCCCAGGCGCCGGCCGAGCTGGCGATGTAGGCATCGAAGAGGCTCTCCTGGCGCATGGCGCTGATGACGTAGAGCGGGTGGAAACCTTCGGCGTTGGCCTTGGGCACCAGCAGGTCGGCGAAGTAGCCGCCGAAGCGGATGCGGTTGAAGTAGCCGGGCGCCACGGTCAGGGTGGCCGCATCGCTCAGCCCGGCCAGGGTCAGCACCTGGCGCGCGGCAAAGATGCCGGTGCGGTAGGCGCCTATGTCAATCATTGCGTTGGCCAGCTGATAGGTGGCGACCACATCATCGCTGATTGCGTTGCGCAGGGTTTCGAATTCGTTGCGCGCCAGGCTGTGCTCACCCAGCTGCCACAAGGCCAACCCACGCTGGTAGCGCCTGTCGCCGGCTATCTGGCTGTCGCCGCTCAATTGCGTGCTGGCGGGCAGGTTGAAGGTGCTCAGTATCCAGGCTTCGGCTTCGGCGCGCTCAGCCGCTTCATCGTACTCAAAGGAGTATGCGGCGGGCGGCGCAAAGGCCTCGCGGCCGGCCAGCAGGTCGGCGGCCCGTTCGCTGTAGTAGCCGCTGGGGTCACGGTTGACGGCCGCCTCCCAGGTGCTCTGGGCCAGCTCGGTCTCGCCGGCCGCGGCCTGCATCTTGCCAATCCAGAACAGGGCCTGGGATTGGTCCTCCAGGCTGAGCGCAAATTCACTGGCCTGGTTGAACAGGCTGCGGGCGCGCTCCAGATTATCCTGGCGTACATAGGCGATGCCGCTCAGAAACAGGGACTGGTAGGCGTAGCCGGAGTTGGGGTATTCATCCACCACGCGCTGCCACAGGCCAATTGCGCGGGTCAGGAAGGCGCCGCGTTCGGCGATGCGCGCCGCGCTGTAGAGGAATTCGCCTGCGCGGTTGGAGGTGGGCGTGCCGGCCACAAAGGATTCCAGAGTCTGGATAGCCCCTTCGTAATTTTCCAGATAGGCCCACTGGGTGGTGGCTTTGTTGGTGTAAGCGTCCTCCCAATAATCCTCATGCGCGTGGCTATCGATAATTGCATCCCACTCCTCAATCGCCATCTCGGTGTCGCCCAGCGCGCGGAAGGACAGCGCCTTGAAATGATGGGCGGCGCTGCTGTGCTCATCCGGGTTGGCTAGGAGGTAACGGTCGAAGGCTGCGATGGCTGCGCTGTAAATCTCATCCGCGGTGCCGCCGCTGGAGTTGGTAGCGGCGTAATAATCCACCAGGCCGCGCAGGAATTCGTCCACCGGCTGGTCGGCGTTGACCAAATCAACCAACGCGGCATAAGAAGAAAAGGCCAGCGGGTAGTTGGCGACCGCTTCCTGGAAGAGGGCGTAACCCTGCTCGGCTTGCCCGAGTTGAATGTAAGTGCGCCCCAGCAGCAGAGCCATATCGGATTTGGTGAAGTCGTTGCTGGTGCTGGCATAAATACTTTGGTAGGTCAACAGCGCGTTTTGCAGATCGCCGCCGTCCTCATAAGCCCGGCCAATTTTGACCTGCACGCCGGTCAGGTCTCCGGCGCGGCCCGCGGCAACTGCCGCCTGGTAGGCGCTCACTGCCCCGGCATAATCCAGGCTGGCCACCAGCGCATCCCCCAACCACTCCTGCACATAGGAGTCGAGCACACCTGGTGCCGCTTCCAGATAGGCGCGGTAGGCTTCCGCGGTGGGGGCGTGATGGCCCAGGGCTTCGCTGACCTTGGCCAGCGCGAAGTAAGCCTGGGCTTCGACTGCCGAGCCGGGGAATTGCCCCAGCAGCGTATTGAGCGTTTCGCGCGCGGCCAGGTTTTCGCCCACCTCGTAATAGCTGCGTCCAATACCCACTAAAGCAGCGGCGCTCAACGCATCGTCGTTGCTGCCGTCAAAAGCGTTTTGATATTCGCGCAGGGCGCCGGACCAATCGCCATAGAAGAAGGCCAGGTCACCAGCTTCGACGCGGGCTTCGGTGCTCGGCGCGGTGGTGGCGGTGGCTTCGGGGGTCCAAGTGGGGGAGGGCAGCGCCTGGCCCACGGAGGGTGGGGTGCTGGTGGGCAAGCTGGGGTCCAGTACGCGCTGCAGGTTGCAGGCCAGGCTGGCCAGCATGAGGGCGGCCAGGGCCGCGTGGCGGGCTCGGGGGTTCATCGTGGGGACTATACCTGTTGCGATTCGGCCTGTCAATTCAGGGGCATTACGAACAGATTAGCATCTCTCACCGGGCACAAATCCTGCAAATATCTGCTTGCCAGCCGCTTGCTGGCCCCTGAACGCTCATGTATAGTCCTGACCAGCATGGATGACAAACCCGCTACTTACCGCATCGCCGATTTGGCGGCTGATGAACGCCCGCGCGAACGCTTGCGCCAACTGGGCGCGCAGTCGCTGAACATGGCCGAATTGCTGGCTATCCTGATTGGCATCGGCGTGCCCGGCGAAAACGCGGTGCAGGTCGGCCAGCGCTTGCTGCAAGCCTTTGACTGCTTGCCGGGCTTGCAGCGCGCCTCGATTGAAGAGGTGGAAGCGCAGCACGGTATCGGCGCGGCCAAGGCCTCCTCCATCAAGGCTGCCGTGGAATTGGGACGCCGCCTTAGCCTGCAGGCGCCGGATGAGCGCCCCACGATTGGTGGCCCTGCGGATGCGGCCGCCCTGGTGCAATACGAAATGTCAGCGCTGGAACAGGAGCATCTGCGCGTAATGCTGCTCAGTACGCGCAACATGGTGCTGGATATCGTTGAGCTGTACCGCGGCTCGCTGAACGCATCGCCGGTGCGCATCGGCGAAGTCTTCAAGCCCGCCATCCGCCGCAATGCGGCTGCGATTATCCTGGTGCACAATCACCCCAGCGGCGACCCCACGCCCAGCTCGGACGACATTGTGCTCACCAAGGCGGTGCGCGAGGCCGGCTTGCTGATGGATATTGAATTATTGGACCACCTGGTTATCGGCCAGGGCCGCTATATCTCGATGAAAGAACAAGGCCTGGCCTTTAGTTGATATGAAACACATTCTGCTTTTACCCCGTACGCAGTATTGGCAATGGGTGGCCGCCAGCCAGGATTACGCCCTGCAATTCGATGTCAATCTGACCTCGGACCCCAACACCGCCGGCCGCCACTTCTATCCGGGCCAAACGGTTACCCTGGTGGTGGCCGAGAATGCTTATCCGCTGCAGGGCGATATCGTCGCCTGGTTCCAGCAGCATTATCCGCAGGCTGAATTGGACTTGATTGAGGCCGCCGAGCCGGAAAGCTTGCGCGTCATGTTAGCCGAGCGCGTCGAAAACGACGACCGCTTCGGCGCCACCAGCAGCCGCACCCAAATCTTTGAAGCCGATTGGTTTGACGAGGCTCCGATTCAGTTGGCCTGGCCCACCGATTACCCGGTGGTGACGCAGCCTTTCGGCGCCAACCCGGATATTTATGCTTATTGGGGCCTTCCCGGCCACGAAGGCCTGGATATCCGCGCGCCGATGGGCAGCAACATCTACGCCTGCGCGGATGGCGAAGTCTACGACGTGCACGACCGCATTGACGACAGCCACCCCTATGGCCGCCATGTGCGCATCCGGCATGCTAACGGTTACCGCACGGTTTACGCTCATCTGGAGCGCGTGCTGGTTAGCAAGAACCAGCAGGTCAAGATGCGCGACGTGATTGGCAAGGCCGACTCGACCGGCAATTCCACCGGTTCGCATCTGCATCTGACACTTAAGCGCGATGGCGCCACCCAGGGCGGCTACACCCATTTTCCCAAGGATGTGCTGGACCCGACACCCTTCCTGGTCTTCCCCGGGCAGGAGCGCAATGCGGCCGCCTATCCCTGGCCGCTGGCGCGCTGCCTGGCTGGGGTTAACGGCCGCCCGGATGGTTCGCTGCCCCAATTGGATGTGGATGTGGTGGCCCAATCCGGCGTGGAGGCGGTCAAACTCAGCATGCATACCAGCCAGGCCGATATCGGCCGGCTGAAGCAGGGCAACCCGTCCCTATTCTTGATGACGCGTCTACATTTGGAGTTTGGCGGGCGCGCGATGACGGCCAGCGACTGGGCTGCCAAGGTGCGCAGCGCAGCCAAGCGCCACTATGATTCAGGTGTGCGCTATTTTGAAGTGCAGCGCGCGCCCAATCTCTACAGCGAGGGCTGCTATTTGGTGTGGCCTTCCGGCGCCGAGTTTGCGCGCTGGTGGATTGACGCCGTGAATATGCTCAAGATTGATTTACCGGAGGCCAAGTTCGGCTTCCCCGGTCTCTCGCCCGGCGACCAGGTTGAAGGCCAACGCATGGATGCCGAAGCCTTCTTGCAAGGCGCGGATGCCGGCCTGCTGGCCGCCGATTGGTTGGGCGCGCACAGCTATTGGTCCGCCGAAGCCGATATTGACGAAGAAGCTGCGGGCGCATTCTATGCCAGCCTGCGACGCGCCTATCCCGACAAAATGATTTTCATCACTGAATTTGGCAACGTGAACGCGCTGACCAACCCGGCCGTCAAAGGCCGCGAGTACGCCGCTTTCCTGGACAGCTTGCGCCAGGCGCCGGGCATCGGCGCCGCCTTCGGGCAAATCTTGTCTTCGAATGGTCCCTATCGGGAATTGGCCTGGCGCAGCGAAGATGGCGAAATCAGCGACGTGGTCGCCGCGGTGGCCGGACGTGCCAGTGTGCCCGCCTAAGCGGTCGCTTTCACCCCAAATTTCCTAAACTCGCCGGTCGCTTCGCCCCAGCTTTCCTCGATCTCTGTGACCTCGGACACGCTGGGGCCTGTGCGCACCTCGGCAAGCAAATCCTGCAATTGGGCCGGCTCGCCCTCCGCGAGCAGTTCCACGCGCCCATCGCGCCGGTTGCGCACCCAGCCGCGGACGCCCAACGCTTGGGCCGCCGAACGCACAAAATAGCGGAAACCGACCCCCTGCACTCTACCGCTAACGAAGGCCTGCAAGCGTTGCTGGTTACTCATCGCGGCTCCTTGCCGCGGCCGCCCAGGCCACCGAAGAAGACGAAAATCAGGAAGGCAAATAAAGCCGAATAGCCAATCGCATCCCAGGGCAGGGCGGCCACATGGTCTTCCAGGGTCACGGTGTGGGGCACAAAGCGCGCCTGCTGCCAGGCGGCATCCAATTCGCTGAGGCTTTGCGCGAACACCGATTGCGAACCATTTTCGCAATCCGGGTTGCTTACATAGTTTTCAAACAGGGCACGAAAACCGGCGTCCCCGGCAGTCTCGTGCAGGTAAGCGAGGAAATCGGCCGCCTGGGCGTAAGCCAGGCGCGCGCGGTCGCCATCCTGCGGAAAAGCGCGGCACAGTTGGGAGAGGGGGATGAGCGTCCCAGCGGCGTGATTGAGCTGCAAGAGCTGCTGGCGGTCCGGGTCGGAATAGGCTTCGGTGTTGCTGGCCAGGCCCTCGCTCAGCCAGAGCGGCAGAGCGGCGGCGCGTTCGGCGCCCAGGTTTTCAATCAGCATGTGATGGGCCACTTCGTGGGGTACCTGGCGCTCGATTTCCAGGCTTTGGGCGGCATCCGGCCCAATGGCCAGCATCGCCCAGCCCAGGTCGGGGTCGGTGTGCCCGGCAATCCAGTCATAGCCGGCCAAATCGAGCACATCGCGCAATTGATCCGCAGTGGGATAGACCATGAAATCCAGTTGGCTGGGCGGTTCCAGCGGCAGCAGCGCCGCCAGGCGCTCGGCGCCGTGCTGGGCCGCCGCCAAAATCGCGGCCCCGAATTCGGCTTCGCCGGCATACCAGCGCACAGAGTAGGCACCCTGGCTGAGGGTCTGCCAGTCGTGGCGGTTGTCCTCGTAATAGATGCTTTGCTTCTCACTCTCGAATAAATCGCCATCGGCGTTAGTGAGCAGGAACCAGTATTGGATGTGGCTGAAGGCCGGGAAGCGGTCGGCGCCCTCAATGCGTAGTTGAATCTCCACGCGCTGGCTGCTGTCCAGCTCCAGTTCAATCATCTCGGCCGGGCCGCCGGCATCCGAAGCGATGAAAGCCTGGCCCTCAATTAATCGCGACTGGCTTTCAAACTGGGCGCTGATGCTGAGGTGGTCGTCGTACAGGTAGCTGGCTTCGCTGCTGACCAGGCGGATGCCACTTTGGGCTGCGGCCTTCCCGATGGGCAGCAGGCAGATGAGCAGTATGAGCAGGGCGCGATACGTTGGTTTCATCATGGTGGGAAATAAAAAACTCCAGCCAGGCTGGAGTAGTTTACCTTAAGGGCCATGCAGCTTACTCTTCGTCGTCGAAGAGTTCGTCGTCTTCCTGCTGCCCAATCAGATTTTCGAGGTCTTCCTCGGAAAAATCGAGGATGTGCAAGTCATCCAATTCCTCGTTGAAGGCCAGGTTCTCAATCGCGTTTTCAATCAAATCAATTTCGTCTTCGTCTTCGGTGCGTTCCAAGAGGTCTTCGAGCGCCTCGCTGGCGCCCTCGCCGCCAATTTGGGAGATGGACCAGGCGGCTGCCAGGCGAATTTCGGGCAATTCGTCGTAGAGCAGGTTTATCAGACCCGGCAAGGCCTCGTTGATTTGCAGTTCGCCGGCGGCGCGGGCTGCTTCACGGCTGAGCAATTCGTCGGTGTCTTCCAGGCGCTCCAGCACCAGCGGGGTCCAACGGTCGTCGGCCGAGCGGCCCATCGCGAACAGGGCGCTGGCCTGCCAATCTTCGTCGCCATGCAAATAGGCGTTCTCAATCAAATCGGGCACCTGCCCGTGGCTGGAATAACCCAGCGATTCGAGCGCCCGCCGGCGAACCAGCGGTGCGGCTTCGCTATCCATGATGGCCAGCAGGGCGCGCTCAATATCCGCCAGGCGTTCCTTGCCGATTTTGCCCAGCTCGCCCAGATAGACGAAGCGGCCCAATCCAGCGGCGGCCTGCGCACGCGGGGCATCCTCGTCGTCTTCGTCCAGGATATTAAGGAAGATGGGCACCAGGTCTTCGCGCTCGGATTGCCACAGCGAACGAATCGCCACGGTGCGCACCTCGGGCTCCTCGTCGTCCAGGCCCAGGCGGTTGACCGCATCGAAGTGCATGATGGTGTTGGATTCGGCTAACAGCTCCAAATCCTCCAGCAAGCCGAGGCGGCGCTGGGCGGATAACTCCGGCCACACGTCGCTTACGTGGCCCAGTTCGCGGCGCTCCAGGCCTGACAGGCGATAGAGATAGCGCGGCGGAAAGGGTTCGCTTTCGTCCTGCAGGGCCGCCAGCAGGTCTTCAAATTCAATTTGCTCGTCGTTGAGGGAAAACTCTTCGCTCATTTAGGGCAATACCACCGGGTTTAGGAAATCCTGCAGGTTGATATAAATCATCAGCAGCAGGAGCGCACCCAGGCCGACCAGGTTTACCGCGTTCTCGAAATCCTGGGGAATGCGGCGGCCGGTCAGCAGTTCCGGCAGGGTGAAGAGGATGCGTCCACCGTCCAGGGCGGGCACCGGCAGTAGGTTGAGCACCGCCAGCGAAGTGGAAATCGCGGCGAGGAAGGCAAAGGTGTTGATGCCCGCGGGCAATTCGGCGCCGGCTGTGATATCGGCGCTGCGCACCTCGCTAAAGATGTCGTACATGCCCTTGTAGCCCACCAGGCGGCCTTCTTCCGGGTTGGCCTGGCCGCTGATTAACTGGGCCGGCAGGCTGGCCAGCGCGCTGACCTGTTCGCGCACGGCGGTGGCGCCGTGGGAAAAGGCTTCCAGTCCGCTGATGGCAATCCGCGGGTGGACCATGCTGATGCCAATCGCGCCGGTTTCGGGCGGCGGGTCGCGCGGGATTAACTGCACGGTGCTTTCTCGTCCGCCGCGCTCAAAGGTGATGTCAATCGGGTCGCCCAGATTGGCGTAAATCAGGTCCTGCAATTCCTGGGTGCTGTCCACCGCTTCGTTGCCCACAAAAAGGATGTTATCGCCCTCCTGTAAGCCGGCTTCGTCAGCGGGTGAGCCCGCTTCCACGGCCAGCACCTGCACGCGCTCCAAATCGGGCGCACCCAGTTGCCCAAAAATCAAGGCGTACAGCGCGATGGCCAGGAGAATGTTGGCAACCGGGCCGGCCAGCAGCACCACAATGCGCTTCCAGGGTGGGGCAGCGGCCAGGCCGTTGGGCACGCCTTCGTCGGTTTCACCGGCCGGGCGCACGAAGCCGCCCAAGGGAATCCAGTTCAACGTGAATTCGGTTTCGCGCCAGCGGAAGAGGCGCAGCATGCGCGGCGGGAAGCCGATACCGAATTCCTCGACCGGGATGCCCACGGCGCGCGAGGCCAGGAAATGGCCCAATTCGTGAACTACGATGAGGCCCGCAATGGCCAGAATGAATTGCAACAAAATCACCATAATGCTCCGATTATATCCGCCGGGCCTGCCGTGACCGTATGAATGGCCTTAGTCCTGGGTGAATCTCACCACAGTTGCGCCGGGCCGCCGGGCGTGGCGCGCAGCATTTGCTGTACCCCCGGCATGGATGCCAGCCGTGAAGTAACTTCGTCGGCATCCTCGGCGCTGCAAATCACATGCACGTTGGGGCCGGCATCGACGGTGTAGCAGGCCGCCAAGCCCGCCGCGCGCGCCTGCTTGACCGCCGCCATGATGGCCTCGCTGGCGGGTTGCAAATAGTCCAGCGGCGGCTGGGAGCTGCGCATTACCGCATGCATCAGGTCGCTATCGGCTTCGACCACCTCGGCGAAGCGCGCGAAATCGCGCTCCAGTAGGGCCGTTTTGCATTCCGCTAGCCGCTCCGGTGCGCCCGCCACTCGCTCAGCTTGCAGCGGGCTGGTGGCCGCCAGCGGGTGCCCGGAAGTCGAGCCGACTTTCTTGTGGCCCTGGCTGACCACGGCGATGCAATCCGCCAGCGCCCAATGCTCGGGTGGTGCGATGGACACTGCGTAGGAATTGGCGTCGCTGTCGCCCGCCTGCCACTCCACGTAGCCACCCGGCACCGAACGGCTGGCGGACCCGGAGCCGCGCCGCGCCAGGCGCGAGAGCGCCGCTTCGTCCAAATCCAAGCCAATCGCCGTGCTGGCGGCCAGCGCCAGGGCGGCGAAGGCCGAGGCCGAGGAGGCCACCCCCGCGCCGCTGGGGAAATTGTTCTCGGTTTCAACCACCGCGCGCCAGGGCTGCCCGGCCATATCGCGCACGATATCGAGGAAAGCGCTCACCCGTTCGAGGGCGGCGCCCTGGCTGACCTTGCCGTTGAATACCAGGCGGTCCCCTTCCAAATCGGGGTCAAAGCGCACCTGGGTGCGGGTGTGCAGCCCGGCCAGGTTCATCGACAGCGAGCTGTTGGCGGGCAGCCGCAACGCGTCGTCGCGGTTGCCCCAGTACTTAATGAAGGCGATGTTGGGGTGGGCCAGTGCGCGGGCTTGGTAGTCGCTCATTTCAACCCAACCAGGCCAGCAGCAGCGCCTGGCTGCCGATGGCTAATATCGTGGAAATCAGAATGGCGGCCGAGGCAATCTGGCGCCCGCTCTGGTATTGCTCGGCCAGTACATAGGTGTTGACCCCGGTAGGCATCGCCGCCGCCATCACCGCCACTGTGGCCCACAAGGGCTGGATGTGGAAGACGCCGAAGGCCAGCAGGGCTACCAAGGCCGGCTGCAGCAGCATCTTGAGGCCTACCAGCGTCCAGGCCTGGCGCAGCTTGCCCGCCAGGCGGTGTTCGCGCAGCGAGGCGCCCAGCACGATGAGAGCGCTGGGCAAGGCCGCCTGGCCCAGAATTTCGAGCGTGCGGTCCAGCGGACCGCTCAGCCGCCAGCCGGTAGCGCGGACGGCGAGGCCCAGCAGCAGGCTGGCGATAATCGGGTTCTTGAGGATGCCTAGCGCCTGCTGGCCCAAATTGCGGAGCGAGCCGTTATCGGGCTCGCCGGGCGCAGCAAAGAGCGCCACCAGCGGGAACATCAACAGGCTCTGCACCGATATCAAAGCGAAGAGGGGAAAGAGCACGATGTCGCCAAAGGCCGCGGAGAGAATCGGCAGGCCGACCAGCACCAGGTTGGAGTAAGAAGCGCCCAGTCCGAAGATGGCGCTTTCGGCGGCATCGGCGGCGAACCAGCGCCGGTTGAGCCATATGCCCAAGCCGAAAACCAGGTAGGACACGCCGTAATAAATCAGCATGAAGGTCCAATTGAATTCGCCGGGCAATTCGGCGCTGGCCAGCGTGTGGAACAGCAGAGCCGGCACGGCCAGGTTGAACACGAAGCGGGCGATGCCGCGGTTGTCGGCGGCGTCCAAGATGCGCCAGTGGGCGGCGGCAAAGCCGACCCCGGCCAGCGCGAAGACTGGGAAGATGATGGCCAGGATGTCCAGCATTTAGACCGACATCGCCAATCCGTCGGCGCGCGGGTCGCTGCCGCCCCACAGCACGCCGCTCTCGGCATCGCGCAGGATGACTTGCCCGCGGCCGAAGGTGGCCCGCGCCAGGCCGCTGGTGGGCTTCATCGTGTGCCCCATGGCGCTGAGCTGGTCCACTACCTCGGCCGGTACGCCCTCTTCGATGGCGACGGCCCCGCCGGCCCTGCCGTCCTCGTTGCAGAAGCGCGGGCGGTCCAGCGCCTGCTGCGGGTCCAGGCCGTCATCAATCAGCGCCGCGGCGACCTGCAGGTGACCCTGGGGCTGCATAAAGCCGCCCATCACGCCGTAGCTGGCGAACAAATCGTCGGAATCAGCATGGGTAATCATCGCTGGAATAATCGTGTGATAGGGGCGCTTGCCGGGGGCCAGCCCGTTGGGATGCGCCGGGTCCAGGTCGAAGCCCTGGCCGCGGTTTTGCAGGGTGAAGCCCCAACCCTGGGGCACGATGCCGGTGCCAAAGCCCTGGTAATTGCTGTTGATGAAGGAGCAGGCGTTGCCATCGCCATCCACCACGGTCAAATAAACCGTATCGCTGCTGCTGGTTGGGCTGCCATGCTGCTGGTCCACGCTGGCGCGCTGCGGGTCAATCAGCGCTCGGCGCTGGGCAGCGTAACCCTTATCCAGCAGGGCCTCCAGCTGGGCGGGGTTGGTGGCCGGGTCGGCGGCGAACCAGCGCGTGTCGGCGAAAGCCAGGCGCATGGCTTCAATCATCAGGTGCAGGCGCTCCACGCCCAGCGCGTCCATGCCGGCCACGTCGTAGCCCTCGAGGATGTTGAGGCCCAGCAGGGCCGCCAGGCCTTGCCCGTTGGGCGGGCATTCCCACACGCGATAGCCGCGGTAGTCAGTACTGATAGGTTCGGGCCACTCGGATTGGTGCCCCGCCAGATCGTCCACCGTCATCACTCCGCCAGCTTGCTGGACGACCTGCGCGATGGCCTCGGCGATAGCGCCCTGGTAGTAGGCCGCTTTGCCGCCCTCGGCCAACGCCCGGAATGTTTTTGCTAGCCCCGGATTGTGGAAGATTTCGCCGGAACGGGGGGCGCGGCCATCCAACATTAGCTCGCCGCCATTGGGCGCCTGCGACAGTTGGCGCTCGGCGCCGCGGCCCCAGAAGTAGGCGGTCAGCGGTGCGACCGGAAAGCCTTCCTCGGCCAAGCGGATGGCGGGGGCAAGTACGGCAGCCATATCCAGGCGGCCCAGTTTTTCTACGGTGTCGCACCAGCCGGCGGCCGCCCCGGGCACGGTCACCGAGTGGGCGTGGAATGTGGGGATGCCGCCGCCAAAGCCTTGCTTGTCCAGCAAGTCCAGGCTGAGGTTTTGGGGCGCGCGGCCACTGCCATTGAGCGCGGTTACGCGCTTGCTTTTGGCGTCGTAATACAGCGCGAAGCAGTCCCCGCCGATGCCAGTGCTGGTCGGCTCGGTCACGTTGAGCGCTGCGGCGGTGGCCACGGCTGCATCAGCGGCGTTGCCGCCAGCGCGCAGCACCTCCAGGCCGGCGGCCACCGCCAACGGCTGGCTGGTAGCGACCATGCCGCCGCGGCCCAGTACGGCCGAACGGCGCGAATCGAAATCGGGATTGGCGTCAAACTGCATGGGGGAACTCCCGTGGAATCAGAATGGCCCTGCGCGTCACAGGGCCATTCTACCTAAGAAGTGGGTTGGCTCAAGCCATCGCTGCCTTGAGGCTTTCGATGGCGCGGGCTTCCATATCGTGGATGGCCAACACCTGCGCGGCCATCGCGGCGCGCAGCTCGGCGGCCTGGCCTTCGTCCAGCGGGAATTGCTCCCGGCCCTTGGCGCGGAGCGCCTTGAATTCCGTCTTGAGCGTTTGGATGTCATTCCCGGTGGCCTGGCCCTGCTCCACAAAGAGGCGCTCAACTTCTGCTTGCAGGCGGCGGCCGTCGGCCAGAAGGGGCTCATCAACGGGCAGGGCGATATCCAGCAATGTGTCCCAGGCCGCTGCGCTCTGGCGGAAAGCCTTGGCGG
>OMJR01000026.1 GCA_900299355.1 Anaerolineaceae bacterium | reverse complement strand
GCACCTGGCCCTGGACGATTTCAGTATTGAGGCGCTGGATGCGTGGCGCAGCCCGCATTCCGGGGCGAGCTACCCGATGGGCTGGCGCATCCGCGTGCCCAGCGCCGACCTGGAGCTGGAGCTGCAGCCGCTTTTGCGGGACCAGGAATTGGGCCTCTCCTTTGTCTACTGGGAGGGGGCGGTGGAAGTCGGCGGCAGTTTCGGCGGCGCGGCGGTGGCTGGCCAGGGCTATGTGGAGATGACCGGCTACCTTGAGGCCATGGGCGGCCAGTTCTAAACCAAGAGCGTTACAATAAACTATCTATTCATTTCAGGAGTAAACATCCCCCATGCACAAGCTACTGCTGCTTTTCGCCGTAATGGCGTTGACCCTCACCGCATGTTCCAGCGAGCCCGAGACCAAGCAGGTCACCCTGCTGGCCGAAGACATCGTATGGAGTAGCGACCTGATCGAGGCCGAAGCCGGCCAAATGATTGAACTGACCATTACCAACTCAGGCGCCCTGGACCACGATTTCGTGATCGAGGAATTGGGCCTGGACGTATTGCTGACCCCCGGCCAGAGTGAAACCGTGACCTTTGTGGTGGACGAAGCCGGCAGTTACGAATACATCTGCAACATCCCGGGCCACCAGGACGCTGGCATGGTTGGCAATCTGGTGATCAGCGGGAGCGATTAAGGTCGCCTAAGAAAGTGGTTATGGGCCGTATAAACAGCCCGAAGGTCCGTGAATCAGGTAGAATCGCAGCCTTGGATTTAACCTATGAGTTACAAACCTCCCTATCAAGTACTGGGCCGCAAACGTCGCAAAGGCAGCAAGGGCGGCGGCCGTAATTGGGGCGCGATCCTGAGTTGGGCATTGTCCATCGCTCTGGTGATCAGCGGCCTGTATCTGGTTGGCGCTTGGGCTTTCGGCGGCGGCATCGGGTCGATCTCGCTGTTTGCCTCGGATACCCCCGCGCCGACGATCACGCTGACGCCCAGCAACACTCCGACTGCCTCGATCACCCCTACCCCGACAATTGAAACGACCCCCACTGCGTCCGCGCCCTTCCTCTATACAGTGGCGCTGGGCGACACGCTCTCCGGCCTGGCCGACCAGTTCCAGGTGGATTTCATCCTGATCATGATCCTGAACGGCTTGAACAACAGCAGCGTGCTGGTTCCCGGCACCCAGTTTATCATTCCCAACCCGGATATGGAAATCCCCGAGCCCACCCCGTTGCCCACCGGCCTGCCGCGCGGCTTTGAGATTGAATATTTGGTGCTGCCGGGCGACAACCTGGCGCTCATTGCCAACAAGTTCCTAAGCACCGAGGAAGAGATCATTGAGGCCAATGACCTGGAAGATCCGAACTCACTCTTCGTAGGCCAACTGCTCATCGTGCCGATCAACCTGGTGACCCCCACCCCGGGCCCTTCCCCCACTCCGACCAGCCAATTCTCGCCAACACCCAGTTTTACAGCGACCCCCACCCCCTAAAACGAAAAGCCCCCGCAAATGCGAGGGCTTTTTTGACTGTTTGCGCCCAGTACTGATTGAAGACCACAAAGATCAGCGGCGGGATCACCCCTATCTTGTCATTCCGAGGCGGAGCAAAAAGTCAGCACCAAGATGCCGAACACCGTTAGCCGAGGAATCCATAGAGTGATGTCTTCGGAACAACCTTATACACCTACAGCAACAGTCGCGTTCTCACCAGATATTCTTGATGCAAGGCCTGAGATCAGACTGATTCCTCGATCGACATATTCGGTATTACCATGTACCGCACTCGCCCCACAAGAAAAGCCCCACCCTGTGAGTGGGGCTTTTCAGTCTTCCAATGTTAGGACCAAGATTAGTCCTGATTCAGGACAACAAAGATCATCGGCCGACGCTGAGTCTCATTGTAGAAGTAGCTCTGCAAGCGATTCTCCAAATCAGATTTCAGATTGCCATTGGCCGAAGCCAGGGTCTTATCAATCATGCTGTGCGCGCCGGAGATGATCTCATCCGCGTCACGCTGATAGATGAAGCCGCGGGTGATGATCTCGGGGTCTTCGGCCAGCTGGCCGTTGCCACGATCCAGATGCAGGTTGACGATTACGAAACCGTCGCGGGCCAGCGCCTCGCGTTCGCGCATCACGGCCGGGCCGATATCGCCCACGCCGGAGCCATCGACGAAGACGTAGCCACCGGGCACGCGCTCGGCCAACTTCATCTTGCCTTTGTTGAACTCAATCGCCTGGCCGTTTTGCACCACGGCGATGTCCTCGGCGGGAATGCCCACTTCCTGAGCCAGCAGGCCATGCTGGTGCAGGTGGCGCAGCTCGCCATGGATCGGCACCAGGTACTTGGGTTTTATCAGGTTGAGCATTAACTTCATCTCTTCCTGGCTGGCGTGTCCAGAGACATGCACCGAGCGAATCGGTTCGTAGATCACATTCGCGCCGCGCTCAAAGAGGCGGTTGATCGTGCGAAACACGGTTTCCTCGTTGCCCGGGATGGGGTGCGAGGAGAGCACAATGGTGTCATCCTCTTCCAGGTCGAATTGGCGGTTAGTGCCAGCTGCCAGGCGGCCCATAATCGAGCTGGGTTCACCCTGGGAGCCGGTGCACATCAGCACCACATCGCGGTTTTTCATTTTGAGCGCGTCCTCAATCGGCACGATCAGGTCATCCGGCAGATCGAGATAGCCCAGCTTGCGGGCCATCTTGGAGTTCTCGCGCATGCTGTAGCCCACAAAGGCCAGCTTGCGCCCGTATTTCTGGGCAACCTCGCCCACCTGCTGCACACGCGAGATCAGCGAAGCGAAGGTGACCACCAGGATACGGCCCTCGGCCTCGGAGAAGACCTCGTCCAGCGCGGGATTGATCACCCGTTCAGAGGGTGTCCAGCCGGGCTTATCGGCATTGGTGGAATCGGCCAGCAAGGCCAGCACGCCGCGGCCGGCGAATTCGGCCAGCTTGGCGAAATCGGTAGGCCAATTGTCCACCGGGGTGTGATCCAGCTTGTAGTCACCCGTGTGGACGATCAGGCCAGCCGGGGTAGTGATGCCCAGGGCGACGCAATCCGGGATGGAGTGGGCCACGTGGCAGAACTCCACCTTGAATTCGCCGATCTGGACCGCGTCCCCAGCATTCACCGTTTTCATCTGGGCTTTGTCCAGCAGGCCGGCGCGCTTGAGTTTGACCTCCAGCAAGCCGCGGGTAAGCTTGGTGGCATAGATCGGGGCGTTGATTTCCTCCATCACATGCGCGATGGCGCCCGTATGATCCTCGTGACCGTGGGTGATCACGATGCCTTTGACGCGTTCCTTCTTATCCAGCAGGTACTGGAAATCGGGGATGATGTAATCGATCCCCAACATGTCGTTCTCGGGGAACATGATGCCGGTATCGACCAGCAAGATATCGTCTCCGTATTCGAAGACGGTCATGTTTTTGCCCACCTCCCCCAGGCCCCCCAGGGGGACAATGCGTAATGTCTTGTTACTCATCAGTTAAACAATTCTCCTTGGCAGGACGAAAGAACGCCCTGCAAAATGTATTTCCTTTTGGCAATAAAAACCCCGGCAGGATACACCGGCCGGGGTGAAGTTCTGCTTATGCGGGCTTGCTGCCCGGATGTCGGTTGATCATCTTACAGATACTACAGTGGCCGTGCTTTGGGCCAATAATTCCAAAAGCTAGATCTAATTATACCACGTGGGCTTGTACGGGCGTTAGGGCTAAGCTCTTTCTCACATTGACCACTACCCCACGTCATGCTGAGTGGCGCATGTAGTGCGCTCACGAAGCATCCGCCCGATTCAAAGCTAACCACAGTGTTTAGCTAACCAGACCGCCGTCCTCAATGCGCTTATGGGTGGATTCTTCGGCGGCTGCTACGCAGCACCTCAGAATAACGGTAAGCGGGAATAGAAGGCCCCACAGGCCTTTACCCACGTCATGCTGAGTGGCGCACGTAGTGCGCTCACGAAGCATCCACCCGATTCAAAGCTAACCACAGTGTTTAGCTAGCCAGACCGCCGTCCTCAATGCGCTTATGGGTGAAATCTTCGGCGGCTGCTACGCAGCACCTCAGAATGACGGTGGATGGTGATTTGGCCACACACTAAGCCGATGGCGCATCATTAACAAAAAGAGGCTCCGGGCAAGCCCGGAGCCTCTCTGAAAGCGAAGCAAAATCGGCTTAGTACTCAGGCATCGGCGGACCGGCCGGTGCGTGATCGTGCTCCTCGGGCATGTCGGTGATCAGGGCTTCCGTGGTCAGGATCATTGCGGCGATCGAGGCAGCGTTTTCCAACGCGCCACGGGTCACCTTGGCGGGGTCGGTCCAACCCTTTTCCACCATGTCCACGAAATCCTCAGCCAACACGTCGTAGCCGATGTTGGTGTTCTTGTCTTCAGCCTGCTTGCGCAGCACGGCGTCAACGACCACCGAGCCATCCTGGCCGGCGTTCTTGGCGATGCGGCGCATCGGCATTTCCAGGGCTCGGCGCACAATGCTGACGCCGACCTGGGCATCCGGGCTATCCATCTTGAGCTTGTCCAACGCGCTGCGGGCGTTCATCAGCGCCACGCCGCCGCCGGGGACGATACCGGATTCAATCGCCGCACGGGCAGCCGAAACGGCGTCTTCCACGCGGTGCTTCTTTTCCTTCAGCTCGGTCT
>OMJR01000025.1 GCA_900299355.1 Anaerolineaceae bacterium | reverse complement strand
ATCCGGCGCCACCAGTGTGCCGCTGGAAAATGGATCCAGGCTGCCGTCGCGGTGGCGCAGTTGAAAGACCATTAGCTCGTAGCCGTTATCCAGCTGGATGGAGAACCAGTCCCAGCCCTGCTGCTCGGCGGTCAGCGCGCTGGTGCTGAATTCATGGTCCTTCCAGCTCAGCCCTTCTACGTCGAAGCTGTCGCCATTCAGAGACAGGCTGCCGCGGGTCGCCAGGCGCGTCTGGCTGTAGTAATAGGAGGCGTCGCCGGCCGCGGGGCCTTTCTGGCTGTAGCCCGCTTCGCCTTGCAGCACGGGGGCCTTCTCCTCGCTCAGGGTCAAATCAAGGCTGATGCCGTCCACGGCAGCCTGCATGTGGAAGCTGCCATCCTCGTTTTGCTCCACGTGCCAATCCTCCAGCCAGACGCGGTAGGGCAGCGCCTGGGCGCCGGCCAGCCCGGCCGCCCCGCGCGAGAAACGCTCAAAGGCGTAGAAGGCTTCGCCAGCCACATCGGTGAGCGCGAAGTGGGCCATATAGATTTGGTCGGTGGCCCAGGCGCTGGGCCGCTCGACACGCATACCGGCAGGCGCCAGCGCGCGGCGGAAGAAGGTCAGCTGGTAGCCGAATTGACGGCCGTCTGCGGTCTGCAGGTGGCCGGTGTAATACCACCACTCGGTTTGATACTTGGGGTGTGGGCCGAAATCCTCAGGGAAGGTGAAGCTGCGCGGTTCATCGGCGCGGGCAAAGCCGGGGGCCGGGGTGGCGGCGGCCAGCACCTGGGCGCTCAGATCGGGTTGTGGCGCAGCCCAGGGCTGCCAGAGCGCCAGGACCAGGGCGGCGGCGGCCAGCAGCACTACGAATAGCGTGCGGGGGCGCATATTAGTCAAACCTCACTGCGTCGGCCGCACTGCGCCGCGCCAATCGGTAGGCGGGATAGAGCCCGGCCAACAGGGCGGCCAGGATGGCGACCAGCAGCGCCTGCACAAAGGGTTGGGCCTCCAACTGCATTTGCAATGACCAGCCGAAGGAGCGTTGGTTGATCAGTTCAACCAGGATCAGAGCCACGGCGTAGCCGGTAGGCAAAGCCAGCAGGCCCGCCACCAGGCCGATCAGGCCGGTCTCGGTGAGGATCAGGCCCCACAGCTGGCGCGCGCTCATCCCCAGCGCCTTGAGGATGCCCATCTGGCGCTGCTTTTCCAATTGCAAGGCCAGCATGGCGTTGAGCACGCCCACGAAGGCCACCGCGGTGGTGATCAGTTGCAGTGCACCAGTGATGGTGAAGGTGCGGTCAAAGACCTCCAGGGTTTCGCTGCGCAGCCCCTGGTTGGATCGGATGTGCAATTGCTGGATCGGCAGCAGCGCTTGGCGCAAATCGGCCACCATCGCGTCCACATCCGTGCCCGCAGCCGCCTTGATCGAGAAGGCGGTGACGGCCGGGTCGTTCCAGTACACACGGTAGGTGTCCAGCCACATAGTCACGTTACCGCGGCTGCTGGCGTAATTACTGAAGACGGCCACGATGGAGAAATCGCGCGGGCCTTGATCGGTGTTGAGCGTGATCGCGTCGCCCACGCTCAGTTCAAGGCGATTGGCCAGCGGCTCGGACAGAAATACTGCCTGGCCCTCCATCACCTGCCGCCAGGCGTCCTCGCCACCGCCGGCCACATCAATATAGACCTGTTCCGCGCCATCGAAAGGGTTGTCGTTGGCGGCCACCGTGATTGGCCCGTAGGGCGAATCAACCTGCACGTTGCGCAAACGGTAGAGCGCCTCTGCGCCCGGCCAATTGCTGGCCCGTTCAATCGCCGCCGGTTCAATCGCGGTCATCGGTTCGGCCAGGCTGGCTCCCACCACCGAGGCGTACACATCATTGCTGAGGATCTGGTTGAGCCAGATCACTACGCTGCCGCGGAAGCTGCTGACCATCAGGCTGACGCCGATCGTGACCGCCACGGCGACCATCAAGGCCGCCATCGCCACCGAGGTGCGGCTGGCCGAGGTCGCCACTTCGCGCGGGGCCAGGCGGCCCACCGGCCCGAATAGGCTGCCCAGCAGGCGCGCGGCGGGCGGCATCAGCACCTGGGTCAGCCAGGGCGCCAGCAGCGCCAGACCGATCACGACCCCAAAGGTGGCCCCAAAACTCAAAATCAGATTGAGGCGTACACTGGCCAACAGAATCGCGGACAGCAGCGCCATGCCGGCCCCGGCCGCGGCGGCCAGGCGCAGCACCTGGGCGGAAATACTTTCAATGCGCGAGCGCGACATCGCACTGCGCGGCGGCGCTTTGGCGGCCTCCAGCGCGGGCGGGATGGTAGCCAGCAAGGTAGCCACCACGCCCAGCAGCGCACCTTTGATTAGGCTGCTTGCCGGCAGGCCCACTTCCTGTACTGTGAGGGTATAGAAGGCGTCGTTGATCGTTTGCGATACCAGTTCAACCGCCCCGCGGCCGAGCAGCACGCCCAAACCCAGTCCCAAGGCCGAACCCAGCACGCCGATCACAGCTGCTTCGACCAAGACCAACGTGAAAATCTCGTGCCCGGTGACGCCCAGACTGCGCAACGTGCCGAAGACCTTGCGGCGCTGGATCACCGAAAAAGTCATGGTGTTGTAAATCAGAAAGACGCCGACGGTCAGGCCCAGCAGGCTCAAGGCGGTGAGGTTGGTGCGAAAGGCGCCGGTCATCTGTTCGATCACCGCGCTGCGCGTTTCCACTGGGGCGATGCTGGCGCCGGCCGGCAGCATCGCCTCCAATGCGGCCAGGATAGCTGCTTCGTTTTCTGCCGGAATAATTAAATCAATGCGTTGGATGCGCCCGAATTGGCCGTTGAATTCCTGCACGGTGGCGATATCGGCTAGTAGCACGTTCTCCAGCGCGCGGGCGCTGAGCGCATCCGTGGGCTCTACCAGGCCGGCCACGATGGCGGCATGCGGCTGGCCATTGAGCAGCAGTTCCAATTTGTCGCCAACTGCCAAACCGTGTTGCTCGGCCAGCTCGGTGGACAGCAGCACCGCGCCTGGCACGATATAGAAGGGCGCTAATTGTTCAGCCTGGGGCGTCTCGTCAGATTGGCTGCCGAAATAGGCGCGGAAGGGCGCCTCGGCGAAGGGGTCTACGCCCAGCAACTGTAGGGGCAGCGGACCGGTCTGGGTGGTGATCACAAAGTGGCTTACCACCGGGGCCATGGCCACATCCGGGCCGTAGATGCGTAATGCGGTGTACAGGCTTTCGTCCAGCCCGGCCGGACCACCAGTGATGGCATGCGTGGCACGGCCGTTGACCGCTTCGGTGCTCAACTCAAACGCGCGCTCCGAACTGGCGTTGGCGATATCTACGCTGACTGCCACGGCCACGCCCAGGGTGATGCCCAGCAGCATCAAGGCGCTTTGCAAGGGATGGCCCAGCAGGTAGCGCCAGGCGACTTTGAACAGGCTGCGGGATGGAACCGTGGGGGCAGACATCAGGCGCGGGTGCGCAGGCGGCCGTCGTGCAATTCCAGGATGCGGTCGGCACGCCCGGCATTCTCCAGGCTGTGGGTGGCCATCAGGAGGTTCTTGCCCGCCTCACGGGTCAAGCGTTCCAGCAGATCCATGACCAGCTCGCCGGTGTCTTCGTCCAGGTTGCCGGTGGGCTCGTCGGCCAACACCAGCAGCGGGTCGTGCACCAGGGCGCGGGCAATCGCCACGCGCTGCTGCTCACCGCCCGAGAGGCGGTCGGGGTAGCTATCACCGCGCTCACCCAGGCCCACGGCCTGCAGCATCGCCTGGGCGCGCTCGGCGGCCTGGCGCGGCGCGGCGCCATCCAGTTCCAACTGCAAGCTCACATTCTCGCGCGCCGTCAGGGTGGGCAGAAGGTTGAAGAATTGGAAGATAAAGCCGATATGCTGGCGGCGGAAGAGGGTGCGTTCGTTTTCGCTGAGGCTAACTAGGTCGCGGCCATCCAGCCAGATTTGGCCCGCGTCGGCCTCGTCGATGCCGCTGAGCAGGTTGAGCAGGGTGCTCTTGCCGCTGCCGCTGGCGCCCAGCAGGGCCACGAATTCGCCCTGGGCGATGTCCAGGTCCACGGCGCGTAGCACAGCATGCTCCAGGTCGCCTTCCTGGTAGCTTTTGCTCAGGCCTTGCACGCGAATATGAGAAGTCTGGGTCATGGTGCGCCTCGTTTGAGAATAATATCACAAATCAATCTTTTATTGCGAAGCGGATGGAGCGGCGCGTAGAACGACGCGGCAATTTCCCGGCAAGTGAGAATGCGACGGCTGCCGATGAATTACGCATCCATAAGTCACTTGAGGACACAACGGGGCCACCGAAGAGTACCCCGGCCGATTTCTTGCGTTTTCACCCTCGACTGCCCTCTCCCCCGGCTATATTCGGCGTTGTCGCCTCCTATCTTCCCCTCTCCCGCTCGCGGGAGAGGGGCGACGACCTAAGTGCCAATCCACCACTTATCCGGGGAGAGGGTTTCCGCGTGCCGTCTTTGCTCCCCTACACGGCCCTGTCATTGCTATGAGGTCGGGAGGATGATACTTTCTGGCCAACTAATTAAAAAACCTTGCGAAGGTGTCGCACCTGCAGTGCGCTTAACCTTCGCAAGGTTGATTTAAAGCTGAAATTTTGTTTACAGCGTCTTCGCCAGGTCGACCGCTTTACGCACCATCTGGTTGGTGTAACCCCACTCATTGTCATACCAGCTGAAAATCTTGACCAGGTTGCCATCCACGACGGTGGTCATTTCCAGGTCGATTGTGCAGGCGTGCGGGTCGCCGACGATATCTGAGGACACAATCGGGTCATCGGTGGCGGCCATGATGCCCTTGTATTGGTCGCCGGCGACTTCCTTGCGCAGCACCTCATTGACTTCTTCCTTGGTCACGTCCTTTTCCAGCAGGAAGACCAGGTCGGAGACCGAGCCCACCGGGATCGGCACGCGGATCGCCACGCCGTCAAACTTGCCCTCGTATTGCGGCAGGGCTTTGGTGGTG
Source organism: Anaerolineaceae bacterium (assembly GCA_900299355.1). Lineage (GTDB taxonomy): Bacteria > Chloroflexota > Anaerolineae > Anaerolineales > UBA11579 > OMJR01. The sequence goes on along the minus strand of OMJR01000025.1, from coordinate 787 downwards.
GCAATCGCGGCGCCCGTGCTGGCCGGCACCAGGTTGGCCGCGCCGGCGCGCCCGCGGCGGAAGTTCTTGGCCGAGGGGCCGTCCACGATTGTCTGCGAAGCGGTGTAGGCGTGGACGGTGGTCAGCAGCGCCTTCTGGATGCCGAAGTGGCGGCCCATCACTTCGACCACCGGGGTGATAGAGTTGGTGGTGCAGCTGGCGCAGGAGATCACGGTAGCTTCGCCGGCATCCGTGTTGACGCCGTAGACCACGGTGGGCACATCCTCGCTCTTGGTGGGGGCCGAGATGAGCACGAACTTGGCGCCGGCCTCGGCATGCTTGGCGGCGTCTTCCTTTTTCGTGAAGATGCCGGTGCATTCGAAAACGATGTCGACGCCCATCTCTTTCCAGGGCAGTTGGGCCGGGTCCCGCTCGCTGAGGAAGGCTACGCTTGATTTGCCGATAGTCAGCTTACCGTCATCCACCGAAACGGCATGGCCATAGCGGCCGTATACCGTGTCGTATTTGATCAGGTAAGCAATATTCTCCGGGGAGGCGATGTCGTTAACCGCCACCAACTCCAAATCCGGGTTGTCCATAACGACTTTGAGGGTAGCCCGGCCGATGCGGCCCAGGCCATTAATTGCTACTTTTGCCAACGTACACCTCCGGGTGCAAGTGAGTGATACCAGTACCCCCACTGCGACTCGAACGCAGGTCTCTGCCTCCGGAGGGCAGCGCTCTGTCCACTGAGCTATGGGGGCGCGCGAGGATTTTACCACGCAGGCCCCGGCTGATTTTCAGGCGT
>OMJR01000024.1 GCA_900299355.1 Anaerolineaceae bacterium | reverse complement strand
CGGAGATGATCGCCGAAGCCGCCTTGCAGGAGGATGTGGACGCCGTCGGCCTCTCGATCCTCTCGGGCGCCCATAACGCGTTGGTGCCCCGCATTCTGGAATTGATGCGCGCCAACGGCCAGGACGATGTCAAGCTCTTTGTGGGCGGCATCGTCCCCGACGCCGACGTACCCAAGCTCATGGAAATGGGCGTGGCTGGCGTCTACGGACCCGGTTCCTCCACCCAGAAAATCGTCGAAGACATTCGCAACATCGTGGGCCAACCGGCCTAGCGGAGCGCGGGCGCCATGATTTCTGCCCAGTCCGTGCTCGAAGGCGACCGGCTGGCCTTGTCCCGCTTGCTCACCGCCATCGAGCGCGGCAGCGCCGAAGGCCAGGCCGCTCTAAACGAACTCTTTAAACATACCGGCCAGGCCCAACTGATCGGCGTCACCGGCGCCCCGGGTACTGGTAAATCTTCCCTCGTCAACCAGCTAGCCCATCACTACCGTCAGCCGCCCGACGGCGACCCGCTCCGTGTGGCCATCGTGGCCGTGGATCCCAGCAGCCCTTTCACCGGCGGCGCCGTGCTCGGCGACCGCATCCGCATGCGCGATTTGGCCGGCGACGAAGGCGTCTTTATCCGCTCGATGGCGTCGCGCGGCTCGTTGGGTGGCCTGGCGCCGACCACCGCCAGCCTGGTGCAAGCCCTGGATGCCGCAGCTTACGACATCATCTTTATTGAAACCGTCGGCGCTGGACAGGCCGAAGTCGAGATTGCCAAGCTGGCTGATACCACCCTGGTGGTGGATGCCCCCGGCCTGGGCGACGACGTGCAGGCCATCAAGGCCGGCATCTTGGAGATCGCCGATATCCTCGTCCTCAACAAAGCCGACCGCCCCGGCGTGGACGCCGCCGAGCGCGCCCTGAAAGGTATGCTGCAATTGGGCCACCCGGTCGATAAGGTCTTCAATCATCACGGCCGCGCCGAAAAAGTCGCCGCCCACGACACGCTGGGCGATATCTGGCTGCCGCCGATCCAACGCACCGTCTCTACCGAAGGGCAGGGCATCGCCGAACTGGCGGATGCGATTGCGCGCCATCGCGCTTATTTGCAGGATAGTGGCGAATGGGAACGCCGCGATCGCGCCCGCCTGGAAACCGAGCTGACCGCCCTGCTGGGCGCCGAACTGATGGCCCGCTGGCAAGCGACCACACCAGTTGACGTCTACAACGCGGTGCTGGCCCAACTGTTGGTTCGCCAACTCTCGCCGCGCCAGGCGGTATACGCGCTCATTAGGGAAGGGGAATTCTCCGCATGATCTACGGTGACCGCATCCGGCTGCGCCACGCCGAGAAGGAGGATTTGCCCACCTTCGTCAAATGGCTCAAAGATCCCGAGGTGCGCGAAGGTATCTCCATGTACCTGCCGATGTCTATGGCCGAAGAAGAGGGCTGGTTTGAAAAGATGCTCGAACGACCGCCTGTCGAACGCAGCCTCTGCATTGAGGTCAAGCGGGGCAGCGATTGGACGCTGGTTGGCAATTGCGGCTATTTCAATATCGAGGATCGTATTCGCGCGGCCGAACTCGGCATCTTGATTGGCGAAAAATCCGAGTGGAGCAAAGGGTATGGCAGCGAAACCATGGCTCTGTTGCTGCGCTTCGGCTTCGACACGCTCAACCTCAATCGCATTTGGTTGCGCGTCTATGAAAACAATCCCCGTGCCGTGCGCGCCTATGAGAAGGCAGGCTTCGTGCACGAAGGCCGCTACCGCCAGGGCCAATTTGCCGGCGGTAAATACTATGACGTACTGCTCATGAGCGCGCTCCGCGACGAGTGGCGCGCAGCCAACCCCGAAACGAAAGGATAGCTATGGCTCGAACCAGCCGTCGTGAAAAGAAGGGTGTTTATGGCGATATCAAAGTCTTCGCTGGCACCTCCAACCCGGAGCTGGCCCAGCGCATCGCCGACTACGTCGGCCAGCCATTGAGCGGCCGCGACATCGTCACCTTCCCCAATGACAACTTGATGGTGCGCCTGCATGGCAGTGTGCGCGGCCAGGATGTCTATGTAATCCAGTCCACCTCGCGCCCGGTGCACCGCAACTTGATGGAATTATTGATCATGATCCAAACCCTGCGGCTCGATTCGGCCGCCCGCATCACTGCCGTGATTCCCTATATGTCTTATGCCCGCTCGGATAAGAAGGACCAGCCGCGCGTGCCGATCGTGGCCCGCCTGGTGGCCGATATGATCGAAGTGGCCGGGGCCGACCGCTACATGACCCTCGACCTGCATGCCGGCCAAATTCAGGGCTTCTTCTCCATCCCTGGCGATGTGCTCACAGCCTTCCATATCTTGACCGCCCATGTTCAGAAGATGCTCAAAAAGATCCACGATCCGGTGGTGGTCAGCGTCGACTTGGGCTTCGCCAAAAAGGCGCGCAACTTTGCCCAGCAATTGGACGTGCCCCTGGCGCTCATCGAGAAGCGCCGCACCCCGCGCGACGCCAGCACCAAGGCTTTCTCGCTGGTCGGCGATGTCGAAGGCCGCGATGTGCTGCTGATCGACGACGAAGTCGATACCGCTGGCTCTGTCTCGGAGGCGGTCACCTTGCTGGCCGAGAGCGGCGCCCGCGACATCTATTTGGTTTATGTCCACTCGGTGTTGTCCGACCCGGCTGCCGAACGGCTCGCCAAGCTGCCACTGACCGGCATCATCACCACCGACACGGTCCCGATCCCGGAGGAGTCCCGCCAGATGCTGGCCGATAAGCTCACAGTGCTATCGGTCAACGAACTCCTCGGCGAAGTGATCCTGCGCGCTCACGAAGGGCGCAGCGTCGGTGCGATGTTTAATGAATGACGAGTGAACAGTGACCAGTGAATAGTGAAATGGTGGCCTGCCAATCAGCCACCATCTCGCCCGAAACCTGGACAAAATATCCAATAACCAATAACTTATAACTGCGAGCCGACTATTGTGAACGATTCCCTACTCACTGCTCACTTTTTACTTCTCCCTTCTCATGCCCGAACTTCCTGAAGTACAAACTGTCGCCCAATCGCTGATTGATGGCCAGGGCCTTGCCAAAGGCATCATCGGCCGCACCATCGCCCGCGCCCAGGTGGAGTGGCCCAAGACTGTCGCCGATCCAGATGCTGCCGAATTCGTACGCCGCATCCAGGGCCAGACCGTCACCGGGGTGGGGCGCCGCGCCAAATACATCCGCATTGATTTATCCGAAGACACCTTGCTGGTCCATCTGCGCATGAGCGGCGACCTGCTGCTGGGCGAGCAGGAGCAGCCCTTGGGTAAATTTTCCCGCGCCCAAATTTATTTCGAAGATGGCGTCCAAATGAGTTTTGACGACGCCCGCAAGTTTGGCCGCCTGTGGCTGGTGGCTGACCCCGAAAGCGTTTTTGCTGTCCTCGGCCCCGAACTGCTGGACGATTCGATCCAGCCCGCCGCCTTCCACGAGATGCTCGCCAGCCGCAACCGCCAACTCAAGCCGCTGCTGCTCGACCAGAGCTTTATCGCCGGCCTCGGCAACATCTACGTGGATGAAGCCCTGCACGCCGCCCAGCTGCACCCGCTGGCCGCCTCCAACAGCCTCGACCGCGCCAAAAGCGACGAGCTGTTGGCTGCCATCCGCCAGGTGCTGCGCGACAGCATCAAAGCCAACGGATCCAGCATCGATTGGGCTTACCGTGGCGGCGAGTTCCAGAACAAATTCAATGTCTACCAGAAAACCGGCGAGCCCTGCCTACGCTGCGGCACGCCCATCGAACGAATCGTCGTCGGCCAACGTGGCACCCATATCTGTCCCAGTTGTCAGAAGCTGTGATCAGTGAACAGGACAAGGCTCCAATCACCGTAGTATCAAGAAATAGAGGCGGGTATTCCTGGCAAAGTTTATGTAAAACGAATTGAATTGCTCAGATTTACGTGATAGAGCTACCTTATATGTAAGCACGAAGGTAGCACCCCACTTCTAGTGCCATATCAAGCGTCTAATAATACAACATCAAATTGGCTGGGGGTCCGGGGGAAAGGCATTTCCCCCGGCGGGGGGTGGGGCTAGTGGCCCCACAAGAACAAGCGAAAAGCAAAACTGGTCGCTCTCAGCGATCACTTTTCCACCATCGCCCCAATAATCCGCACCAGCCCCACTACGCTGCCGGCCGTCATCCCGACCCCGGTCACCAATGCCACCCCCATGCCGTAGCTATTCTCTAAATCCAGCAGCAGTCGGCTGCCCTCGAAAGTGGCCTCGAAGGCAAAGAAGTACAGGGCGGCACCACTCAACAGCAGCCCCGCCAGCAGCACCCCGCCACCCAAAACCAGCAGCAGCGGCCCGCGTCGCCGGGCCACCTCGCGGCTTTACTCCTGTTCCACCTCCTCCACCATGCCTTCCGCTTCCACCCAGCCGATATCCATCCGCTGGCAGACCTCCAGGATCAGGTCGTCGCGGTTGGCGTGCTGGCCCAATTGGCGGATGATGTAATCGTGAGTGGCTTGGTAGTCTTTGTTTTGATGCGACATGCCCGTATTGTATAGGAACACAAAGCAAAGCAAACTAGCAATTGGTACTGGTAGTGTTCGCTTGTTAGGCAATCAGATCTCAGAATGTAAGTCGAAGATACATCAACATGTCTAGTGCCATATCAGGCGTGAATTAATACAGGATCACATTGGCTGGGGGTCCGGGGGAAAGCCATTTCCCCCGGCGGGGTGTGGGGCCAGCGGCCCCACAAGAGAAACTAAAGGTGAATAGTTATTCTCCACGCTTCATGCCGATTTACTCATCCCAGCGATTATTCTTCGGTCGCGCCTGCGGCCCTCCCTCAGAATGACACGATTAAAAAGCGAGCTTAACGGGACCGGCTACCCCATATAGTCTGTAAAACAGTCCAGGAGATTGCTTCGTCGTCCTGGGCTTCGCCCCAGAACTCCTCGCAATGACGGCTAGACCTCTACCGCCACCACCTTCAAACGCCCATCCTCATCTTCTGTCAACTCCCCTAACGGCATCGTCGTATCGTGCTCAAACACAATCAGGGCGCTCTGCTCCAGCGCCCAGTGCTGCCAGTCAGCCTTGCTGCGGATGCACTCCAGCGGCTCCACATCGTAGGCCGTCACCCAGGCTTGCCGCTCCAGGTGCACCGCGAAAGTCGCCAGGTCGGCTACGTACAGCAGCGGCCGCTCCCCGGTCTCCACGATAACAACCTGGTGCCCGCGCGTGTGCCCCGGCGTCACCGCCACCCGCACTTCATCGGTAATCTGCGCGTCGCCGTGCAGGAAGCGGAATTGGCCCGCCGCCCACACCGCTTCGTAATTCTCGTGCAGGTAGGTCGACCGCGTGCGCGCGTCCGGGTGCATGGCATCCGCCCATTCCACCCGCTGCACGAGGTACTCTGCGTTAGGGAAGGTAGGCACGACGTCGCCATCCCGCAGCGTGGTATTGCCGCCGCAGTGGTCGGAATGCAGGTGTGTATCTATCATGATGTCAATGTCTTCGGGCTGCACGCCCGCTTTGGCCAAATTCTCAATCAGGGTGCCGTCAGGGAATTCCAACCCCCATTGCTGTTGGGCCTTTTCGCTCAACTTATCCCCCAAACCGTTATCAATCAGAATGGTCTTGCCGCCCGATTCCACCAACAGGCAGTTCAGGTTCATCGGCAAATAATGTTGCTCGTTGGCCGTCTGGTGCTTGCGCCATAGGGCTTCGGGCACCAGCCCAAAGGGGCCGCCCGGGTCCACCCAGACGCGGGCGCTGGGGATAATCTGCCACTGCATGCGTGACGCCTAGCCTCGGCGGCGCCGGCGGCGTTTCTTGCCGTCGCTGCTATTGTCTTTCTTGGGCTGTTCGGCTGGCGCCTGGCGGCCGTTTCCGCTGGCTTCGCGCACTTCTTCGCGCGGTGTGTCCGGCGGGGCCTCGGCCATGGCTGCCTGCTCGGCTGCCTGTTGCGCGCTGCGTGGGCGGTAGGTGAACATGCGGTTCACTACCGAGCTGCGCATATCGTCGAATAATTGCTGGAACATGCGAAATGCCTGCGCCTTGTATTCCACCAGCGGGTCGCGCTGGGCGTAGGCTTCCAAGCGCACCGACACGCGCAGGGCTTCCATCTGGGTCAGGTACTCGACCCACAACTCGGAAATCACTCGCAATAGCAATTGGCGGTAGGTTTCACTCAGGCTTCGCCGGCCCAGGCCCAACACGGCTTCCTGTTGCGCTTCCTGGGGCAGGCTGCCCAGCGGCTGGCCGTTGAGGCCCGCCAGCGCGTTGGCGCCCACGGCGTCTTCCAGCGCCGCCAGCGTGTATTCACTCAGCTCGCCGACCTTTTGTGAGGCCAGCCCCTGCCAGGCGCTCAGCCCCCAAATGTTTTCCATCGCTCGTTGCGCGTTCTGCAGATGCTTCAATACCTTATCCGTGATGGCCTCTTCGCTCAACCCATCGAGATAGCTGGCAGCATGGTAGGCGTAAGTCAGGCGCGTGGTGCGCTGGTCTTTACGCCGGTGGGTTTTCTTGTCGAAACTGATTTCGGTGCCGCGCGGCATGGCCAGCAATGCGTTAAGCAGGTGCGCCTGGTTGATGCTGCCGTTGGCTTGGGCCAATTGATTGCGTACATCCTGGGCGATTTGCCCTTCGCCGTTTTCGCCAATCAGGCGCGCCCGGCGTTCGCTGTATTCCTGGGCGATGGCCTGCATCAAAGCCGCTTCCACCGCATCCCATTCCTGGTGGGCCAATTCGTTGGGGTTCAGACCCAAGTCGGTATCCAGGCGGCGTTCCACCGCGCCCAGCAGGCGCATCACCGCCTGTTCGCGCATCGCGAAGTCCAGCTGTTCCTCCACCAGCGTGGCCGCCTGCTGCGGGTCGTCGCGCAGCAGCTTCTGCTCGCTAGCGCTCAGCTTGAGCGGCAGGCGTACCAGATTGCCCAGTTCCTCGGCCAGTTCGGCCGGGCCGCGTGTATCCGTTTCGTCGGCGTAGTGCAGCGCTTCAAAGAAGGTGTCGGCTGCTTCCAGCCGTTCATCCAACAGGCTTTCCAGGCGCAGCTCGGTATTCACCAGCAGGTCGGCGGCGCTGTTGCTCAGGTGTTGCTGCTCGGCCTCCAGCGAGGCGGCGGCCACTTCCAGCAGTGCCGCCTGAGCCGCTTCCTTGGAATCCGTCTTGCCTTGCAAATCGTCCATCAATAATTGATAGGTAAATGAAGGAATGAAGATTTGGTTGACCACCATGGAGGGCTGGATTTGCTCCAGCCAGGCCAACAGCTTCCAGGGGCCGTCCTCGTCCGCCAGCGCCATCGGCACCCGCGCCTGCACCTCGGCCTCCAGCATTTCCCCCACATCCTCGGACAGGTCGTCCTTGGTCATGATGCGGTCACGCTGGGCATACACGGTGGCACGTTGCGAGTTCAACACATCATCGTATTCCAGCAGGTGTTTGCGCGCGTCGAAGTTGGCGCCTTCCACCCGCGTCTGCGACTGTTCAATAATCCGGCTAACCAGCCCCATCTCCAGCGGCAGCGCATCATCCACGCCCATGCGCATCATCAGCCCCTCGACCTGCTCGCCGCCAAACAGGCGCATCAAATCATCCTGCATGGACAGATAAAAGCGCGAGGAACCCGGGTCGCCCTGGCGTCCGGCGCGGCCGCGCAGCTGGTTATCAATCCGCCGCGCGTCGTGGCGTTCGCTACCGATCACGTGCAGGCCGCCAAGTTCCTTCACCTTGGCCATCTCATCAATTGATTTCAGGAAGTACTTGATTTCGCTCTTGTAAATGCCGTAATCGTCTTCGCTCAATTGCTGGATCGCATCGCGCTGGGCTTCCAGCGTCATTTCATAAGGCTCATCGTGGCCCGCACGCCGCAGCACCCGGCTGACCGCCGAGAGCACTTCTTCGGCGATTTCGCCGCCCAGCTTGATATCCACGCCGCGGCCGGCCATGTTGGTCGCGATCGTCACGGCGCCAAAGGCGCCGGCCCCTGCGATGATTTGGCTTTCTTCGGTGTGGCGGCGCGCATTCAGCACTTCGTGGCTGATCCCGCCCTGGATCGCGGCATTCAGGCGCGTGGCGTGTTCCTCGCGCAGGCCCAGCACGGCCAGCAACCGCGCCATGTTCTCATCGCTTTGAATGTTGAGATTGAGGTCCAGTTCGCGCGCGAAACGGCGCAATTCGGCCACATTCAGTTTGTCCAGCGCCTCGTTAAGCGGTTGCAATTCGTGGATTGCGCGGCCGTCCTCTTCGCGGTTGTGCTGCTCCATCCACACATCGCGGATCAACAGCACCTGCAGCAGCCGCTGCAGCATGTCGGCCCGCAAGCGGTTTGAAATCAAATCCGAGTTTTCAACGCTGGTGGTGCCCAACAGCACCGGCCGCCCCATCACATGGTAAACCAGCACCTCGCGCACCAGCGCACGCAGCTTGGCTTCCACCGTACGATAGACTACATCCTCGTAATCCTTGCGGTCGTACAAGAACGGCTTCCGCTCCGGGTCGTCCGCCTTGGCGTAATAGGTGTACTTGAAGTTGTAGTGGTCTCGGTCTTCCAGCGCGATCAGACTGGGTTCGGAACCGGTCGCGTTGTACTCTACATTCGAAGGCAGGGCGTACGCTTCCAATTTATAGATCTCGCTAAATTCCTGGGCCTCAGTCATCGCCGTACCGGTCATGCCGGCCAGCTTGTCATACATGCGGAAGTAGTTCTGGATCGTGATCGTGGCGTAGGTCACATTTTCCGCTTCGACCTTCACGCCCTCCTTGGCCTCCACCGCCTGGTGCAGGCCGTCCGACCAGCGCCGGCCCGGCATCAGCCGCCCGGTGTGTTCGTCAATGATCACCACCTTGCCGCCCTGCACCAGGTATTCCTTGTTGCGCCGGAAGAGGTGCTGGGCGCGCATCGCCTGTTCCACGAAGCCCATGCGCCGTTCCTGCTCCGGCGTGCTGTCCTCGGGGCGCTCCGGGTCGCGCAATTCCACGCCCAGGATCTGCTCTAGGTGGGCTTCGCCAATCTCGGTCAGCGCTACCGTACGGTCTTTCTCATTGACTTCGTAATCTTCCGGGTTCAGCCGCTTGACCGCCTTGGCCATCTCATAATAGTTTTCGGCCTCGTCGTGCGCCGGCCCGGAAATGATCAGCGGCGTGCGCGCCTCGTCGATCAGCACGTTATCCACCTCGTCAATGATCGCGTAGAAGTGGCCGCGCTGGCTCTTTTGCGCCAGGCTCATTTTCATGTTGTCGCGCAAATAATCGAAGCCAAACTCGTTGTTGGTGCCGTAGGTGATATCGGCAGCGTAAACCTCCGCGCGCGGGACCAGCTCCAACTGGTGCTGGTCTTCCTGGTTGTTCTGCTTTTCGAGATCGACCCGGAAGCCGAAGCGGCCGCCCTCGGTGCGTGAACTCATCTGCAGCACGCCCACGCTGAGCCCCAGGAAGTTGTAAATCGGCGCCATCCAGCGCGCATCACGCCGCGCCAGGTAATCATTCACCGTGATCAGATGCGCGCCCTTGCCGGGCAGCGCGTTCAGATAGAGGGGCAGGGTGGCGGATAGAGTCTTGCCTTCACCGGTGCGCATCTCCACGATGCTGCCCTGGTGCAACAGCGCGCCGCCGATGATTTGCACATCGTACTGGCGCATGCCCAGGGTGCGCTTGCTGGCCTCGCGCACGGTGGCGAAGGCCTCGATCATGATGTCGTCCAGCGTCTCCCCGTCGGCCAGCCGCTGCCGGAATTCGGCCGTCTTGCCCGCCAACTGCTCCTGGCTCAACGCCTCAAAGGCATCTTCCAGGCCATTCACCTGGTCGACGATTTCACGATAGCTGTCGATGACGCGTTTGCTGGGGTCCCCACCGATTAAATTAACGAGATTTCTAAGCATACAGGCTCCAAAAAATAATTATAGCACTTGGGCCACCCGCCTTCGTAAGCGCGATATAAAAGAAGGGAGGAGTGATTAGTGAATAGTGAACAGGAATCAGGGCTTAGACTTCGCCGTTGAGCAAGCCCCGAACGCGAATAAATGCCTATTAATTAGAAGATAACACCCTATTTCTAGTGCCATATCAGGCGCCAATTATTGCGGCATCAAAATTCAGGAGTTCCTAGG
>OMJR01000023.1 GCA_900299355.1 Anaerolineaceae bacterium | reverse complement strand
CATGTTCATGATCAGCAAGGGCACCCCGGAGACATGATCGGGGTGGAAATGAGTCATGACTATGTCGGTTATTGATTTGGGTTCAATGCCAATCTGGCGCAGGCGGATCACCGGGTTGCTGGCGCAATCGACCAGCACCCGGCGTTCCTCGCCCAGCAACAGCATGTGGGTATTTTCGTGACGTTCGTCGGGGACCGCCGCGGCGGTCCCCAAAATAATCAGTTTAGGCATGCTCCCCCATATAGTATTGAGGAGTGCTCAAGCCTGCTTTCGGTCCGCGAACTTGTGCCGGTAGATCAGCGTGCCCAGTGCAAGCACCAGCACAACCGCCATCAGGGCCTGGTTTGCATTCACTCCGGCTACTTCGGAGGCATCCAGGCGCAGGAAATCCAGCAGGATGCGGATCACCGGATAGGTGATCAAATAGACCAGGAAGACATCGCCGTCTTTCAGTCGCTCGCCATAGGCGCGAATCAGCCAGACCAACAGGAACACGGTGCCTAGGCTCCACAACGATTCATACAGGAAGATCGGATGGTAGGTCGCCTGGTTGGCGAACTCCGGCAGCCGGTTTGCGGGATCAATGGTGACCGCCCAGGGCAAGTCAGTGGGCGCGCCGTATAGCTCCTGGTTGACGAAGTTGCCCCAGCGGCCAATCGCCTGACCCAGGGCCAGCGCCGGGGCGATCACATCCACCCAGGCCAGGAAGTTCTGCTTGCGGCGCTTAGCCAGATAATAGAGGGCCGGCACGCCACCAATTACGGCTCCGGGAATACCCAAACCACCGTTCAACAGATTGATCGCGGCCAAGGGGTGGGTCAGGTAATACTGGGTGGTGATGCCCGATGCCACCAGCGAGGGCGAAGGGGTCAGGATGTGCCAGATGCGGGCGCCCACGATGCCGGCAAAAATGATCCACAGCAAACTGTCCCACAGGAAGTCTGTGTTCATCTTGCGGCGCTGGGCCAGCCAATCGGCCAGATAAGCGCCGGCCACTGCGCCGGCCATAATGATCAGGCCGTAAAAACGCAGATAGAGGGGGCCGAGGTGAATTCCGTATTGATCGATCATGATTGTTTTGTCTTCTTTCCGGCCGCATTGCGGCGAGATTGCGCCCGCACGTGGGCTATGCGTTGAAAAGCGGTCAGGTTGGAACCCATGGCCAGGATCGCGACGCCCACCATGGGGATATTCAATAGCAAGCTGGGACCAATGATCAGTACCCGCTCCACGCGGGTGACCCAGCCGACTTTGGCTTCCATGCCCAGGCTTTGCGCCCGGGCGCGCACATAGGATACCAGCACCGAGCCAAAGGCCGCCAGGTAAATCGCCATGGCCCACCAGGTTTGGCCCTGATCGGCGGCGTACCACAGCAAGCCGCCGAAGACCATCAGTTCCGCATAGCGGTCCGAGACGGAATCGACAAAGGCGCCAAATTCCTGGGGCTCGCCGCGGCGGCGGGCCAGCGGGCCATCCAGTGCGTCAATCGGGCTCATCAGCAGGAAGACCAGGCCGGCCCAGCGAAAGTGTCCCATGGCAGCCAGCACGGCGCTCAGCCCGGTGCCCAGCACGCCCAGGATCGTCAGCCGGTTGGGATGCACATCATGCTGGTACAGCCATTCCGATATCGGATCCAGGATCCACTTAAATGTGACGCGTAATTGGTCGGTAAAGGTCAGCTTTTTCTTCACAGGGATACTCTTCTCCAAATCAGGTCCGCCTTTCCGGCTGGGTGTCATCTCGTCAGTCGTCGAACTCATCGTCGTATTCGTCTTCCAATTCTTCCTGCAGGTCAAAACTATCCAGGTCAAGGAGAATTTCGCGTTCGCGCCCGCCACCCAGGGAAGGGCCGAGCACGCCCATATCTTCCAGTTCGTCCACCAGCCGCGCCGCGCGCGGGTAGCCCACCTTGAGCGCGCGCTGCAAATGCGAAGCGCTGGATTTGCCGGAGCGGCGGATCTCCTCAATCGCGTCTTCGATCAAGTCGTCGCGATCGCCCAGGATCGCGTCCTTCTGGATCATTTCGTCCCAGGGCGCCTTGTCAGCCTCACCGGTCTCCCAGGCAGTCTGCCAGTAAGCCACCACGCTATCGATTTCCTTATCCGTAATCATCACACCCTGGCTGCGTTTGGGGTTGGCCGCCTCCGGCGCCAGGTAAAGCATGTCGCCGCGGCCCAGCAATTGCTCTGCCCCGGAACTATCCAGCACCACCCGCGAATCAATCGCGGAGGCCACCGCGAACGAAATCCGCGCCGGGAAGTTGGCCTTAATCAAGCCCGTGACCACATCGGTGCTGGGCCGCTGGGTGGCCACCACAAGGTGGATGCCGGTGGCGCGCGCCATTTGGGCCAGGCGCACCAGGGTGCTCTCGGTGTGCTCGGCGGCGTTCATCATCAGGTCGGCCAATTCGTCAATCAGTACCACAATGCGCGGCAAGGTCTCACCGTTTTTGCCGATCTTCTGGTTGTACCCATTCAGGTCACGGGCGCGGGCTTCTTCCAGCAACTTGTAGCGCCGCTGCATTTCCCCAACCCCCCAGCGCAGCACCGCCGTGATGCGTTCCAGTTCGGTTTCCACCTGGCCAATCAGGTGCGGCAGGCCGTTGAAGCGCACCAGCTCGACCATCTTGGGGTCAAGCATAATTAAACGCAAATCCGCCGGGCTGTTGTTCATCGCCAAACAGATCGTGATCGCCGAAATCAAGACCGATTTACCGGAGCCGGTGGTGCCGGCCACCAACAAGTGCGGCATCTTGGAGAGATCAGCCGCCAGCGGCGTGCCGGAAACATCGCGGCCCAGCGCAATCGCCAGGGCTGAATCCAACTTGTGGAACTCCTGGCTTTCCAGGATCGGGCGCAGGCGCACCATGCTGCTGTGGCGGTTGGGTACCTCGATGCCGACATAGGAGCGGCCGGGCACCGGCGCCTGGATGCGCAGCCGCTGGGCGGAGAGCGCCAGGGCCAAATCGCGCTGCAAGCCCGAAATCTGCGAGACGCGCACTTTTTGGCGGGTGCCATCCGGGTCATCTTTCAAATAGCCGGGCTCAACCGCGAATTGGGTCACCGTAGGCCCCACCTGGAAGCTGACCACGCGGGCAGGAATACCGAATTCCGCCAGCGTTTTCTCCAGCAGGCCGGCCTGGTGATTAATGTGCTTCTCGTCGGGCTTGGCGCCCTTTTCTTCGATCAACAAATCCAGGCCAGGCAAATCGGCGTCGCGGTTTATCGGCGCCGCCTGGGCCGCCGGGGCGCTATCCACCTTGAAATCCTTACGGTACTCAGCGGGCAGCCGCTGCGGCTTGCGGCGCGCCGGGCTGCTCTGCGCCACTGGCTCTTCATCATCCATAGCTGGGGAGGTGGAAATCGCCGGGGCATGATCATAGCTGGCCCGCGCGTCGGCGCTGGAGAGCCAGCGGCGTGCCCGGCGCATGCGTCCCAAACCCCAAATCAAACTGAGCAGCGCAATCCCACCGAAAACCAGGCCGCCCAGCGCGTGGGCCAGCCAGGTCGGCAACAGCGGTTCCAGCAGCAAGTTTAAGCTGGCGGCCAGCCCCCACCCCACTAGGCCGCCATCCAAGCCCATTTCGGCCCGCTCCAATGCCAGGCCGCCAATCAGACTGAGCAATCCCAGGCCGGCAAAGGCGGCCACCTCCAGGGCGACCACTTGCGCCCAGGGTACCCCGCCCTCGGTCCGTTGCCGGAGCAGGAGACGCCAACCGCTAAAGGCCAGCGCTAGGGCTACCAGGACGCTGCCCCAGCCCAGCCAGTGCCGCCACAGCTCGATCCAGGGCGCCAGCCAGGCGCCGCTGGTCAGGCCGACCAGCCCCAGGAGCGTGAGCAACGAGAAGGCCAGCAAACCGACCCCCAGCGCGTCGGCGCCGTAATCGCTGAGCCGCAGCCGCGCGCGGGCGCGCTCCAGCCAGTCAAAATCCAGCTGGGCGTCGTCGCGGTCGGCGGACGATTTAGTCATGCTCCTCCGTGGGGTCCAACCAGGCCGGGGCCTCGTGGTCTTCGTCTTTCCAGGGCTCTTCCATCAATTGCAGGCTCAGGCGTTGGCGGCTTTTCTCAATTTGCAACACTTTGACCTGCACCTTCATACCGCCTTCCAATACCAGGCGCGGATCGAGGCGTGCGTGCAAACCCATTTGGGAAATGTGGATCAGGCCTTCCAGGCCTTCTTCCAGGCGGGCAAAGGCGCCAAAGTGCACCACTTCAGTGATTTCGGCTTCGGTCAGGTGGCCGACAGGGAAGCGTTCATGCACGCTGTCCCAGGGATTGGATAAACCCCGTTTGAGGCTGAGTGAGACACGGCCGCGTTCGCGGTCCATTTCCAAAACCACCACTGTCAGTTGATCGCCGGGCGAGGCCACTTCGCGCGGGTGGCCGACGCGGCCCCAGGACAACTCGGAAATATGCACCAGGCCTTCCACGCCGCCCAAATCGATAAAGAGGCCGAAGGGGGTCACATTGGTGACCTGGCCCTCCACGCGCTGGCCCTCCTCCAGCGTCTCCAGCAATACCTGGCGCGAACCGGGTTCGGTCTGCGCGGCGCGTTCGGATAAAACAATGCGACCACGCTCGGGGTCGCACTCGATCACTTTCAATTCCAATTCCTGGCCCATATAAGATTCCAACATACTGTCGGTCACCTTGCGGCCATTGATCGTAGCCACCAGATGGGAACGGGGCACAAAACCCTGGAATTCCTGGGCGCGCACCAACAGGCCGCCGCGGTTGTGGCCCACGACTTCAGCGTAGCACTGGGCTTCGCTCTCCTGAATTTCCAGTACACGCTGCCAATCGACCCAGTCCATATTGTTAGGCCCATTGCTGTCTTTCTTGCGTTTTTGGCCCCCTCGGCGACCGCGCTTAGCCGGAGTACCGTAGCGGTCTTCCTCAGCCAGTAACGACTGCCACCAACCATCATCCTGGGCGAAATAGATCCTAGGCTTCCAAGACTGGTTGTGATCCATGCTCACTTGTCCTTTCACTATTTTCTCCGCGTGCGCGGCTTTCCATTTCCAATAGGGTGCGGGCCACCGATTCGACAGCCACGCGTTGTTTGCGATAGAGGTCCGCCTCGGACATAGCCAGGCGGCGGGCCACATCGCGCACTTTGCGGCCCTCCAGGAATTTCAGTTCCAGCAAATTGTAGAGCAGCCACTCGCCGCTCAGGCGGCTTTCGCCCTCTGGTTTGTTGCGCTCAATCGCTTCGCGCAGAATGGCGCGCATGGCGTTGGCCGGGTTGCCTTCATGCTCTTGCATGGCCTGTTGCACCACGCGCAGCCCCTTGAGCGGGCTGTCGGTGAGCTTGGGGCCGCCCCAATAGTGGGTCAGCGCATCCTTGACCCATTTGGCCAGATCCTGGCTGCCGGGCAAATCGTCAAATTTTGCCAGCACTTCGCTCTGGTCGTAACGGGCAGCCGCGCGCAGGCGCTGGATTAAATCCACGCGCGGACTCAGGCTTTGCAGCGAGGCCAGCATTTCGCGCTGTTGGGCGCGGTCTTCCAATGCCAGGGCAGCCCGTTCGCCAAAATCCTGCAAGGCGTTCTGCTGCCCTTCGTTGAGCTTGCTTTCGTCGCCGCGCTGCACACCCAGCAGGCCCAGCAATTCCAGCGTTTCGCTGCCGTACAGGGGCGCCAGCCAATAGTCACCCCACGTGAATATCTGGCGTCCGTTGAGGCTGCTGGCGGCCTGCTTCAATTCGGCGCTGTCCTTCTGGTCGCCCAGCAAATCCTTGGCGCCGACCTCCAGCACCAGCTCAACTTCATCCTCTTCCAGCGCGGCAATAAAGGCCGCCTTGGTTTGGAAGCGATCGCAGACCGCCGCCAACAGCGCTTCCAGGAATTGGCGCAAGTCGTCGTAGGTCAACACGCGTTCCTGCAGGGTTTGTAGGAACTGCACGTCTTCGCCCTCACGGCCCATAAACAGCCAGCGCTCCGCGGCCGGCGCGAAGAGGGTAATCAAATGCTCGACCAGCAAGACCGCCAGTACCACCAGGATGGGCAGCACCACGGCAGCGTTTACATTCAGCCAAGCGCTGGCGTCATCCACCAGCGGAATGATGCTGAGCAGCACGAAGACCGTCACCGGGCCACGCAGCATCCATTTAAAGAGGCGCGTCTTGATCACCCGGTCGGGCCAGGGCACGCCAAAAAAGGCGCAGGCATAGGCCATGGCGACCACCGAATAGAAGACCAGGATATTGCCGAGCGCCGCGGTGCCCAGAAAGATGGTCGGGAAGGCTGCCGCGGTTTCCGAACCAATTAACAGGAAGGGATAGGAACCCACCGCCAGGGCCAGCGCGCCGACCAGCAAATATGTCATACGGCGGCGGCTGGCGGTCAGCACCGTCCGCTGGCGGGCGCGCCACAGCACGCTGCCAGAGAGCACCATCACTACCGCGTAGTAAACGGTGAACAGCCAGGAAAGCGTAGTGCGCGTAAGGTGCGCGACCGGCTGGCCATCTATCACCAGCGGTCCCAGCAGCAGGTCGCCGGGCAGGGCGAATAGAAACGAAAATGAGAGCAGGTAGGTCAGCCGCACGACCAGGCGCCGGCGTCCGCGCGAGGGCCGGCCGGTGGTTTCCAGCAGGGCATCCGAGAAATGCAGGTAAGCGGCCGGCAGAAAGATGGTGCCAATCCATTGGAAGCGCAGCCAGAATTCCAGGCTGGGCGGATTGTGGATGGCGGCGGCGATGGCTTCACCAGAGAAGGTGAACATCACGCAGGCCAAAATCATCGCAAAGGAGCGCGCGACCCGGTCGCGCAAATTGAAAGTCAGCGCCCAGATAAAGAGCGATAACGCGGTGATGGCGATGCCGGCTTCGAAGATTTGGTTCAGGGTTGCGAAAACACTAAGCAAAAAACCACCTGCACTTGCTATTTCATTGGTTACAACGCAAAAAACGGCCCGGAGTTGCTAAGCGAGCCGTAACGGCTCTGACTTGCTACGCGAGCCGTTTCGCAAAGAATAAAGCGATATCCTGATTCTCATAATAGCGGTCATTAAAACCGGAGAATTCATAGGCCAACTTCTGGGCCAGGCGAATGCCCGGGTAATTCTTGGATTGCATCTCCAGGATGACGCGGCGGATGCCCTGCTCGCGCGCCCAATCCTGGGCCTGCAGCATCAGCCGCGTGCCAATGCCGCGCCGACGGTGCAGGGTGTTGACAACCAGGTCGGTTATCCACAAAGCCCCCGGGGCAATCTGGATGTTGATGCACACATAGCCAAAAATGCGCGCTTCCGCCTCGGCGACGAAGAGCGCACCGCGGTCCTGCCAATCATCTTCCAGCAGGCGCGGGTCGCGCGGATAGCTGACCGCCATCGCACGCGGCAAACGCGCTTCGCGGAAGCCGACCGCGAACTCGGGGCGCTCCTGGCCCAGGTCCAACTGCCAGACGTATTCGGTGCTGAAGTTGTGGTCAAGGTCTATCAGCAATTTAATATCGCTGGATTTGGCCGGGCGCACCTCGACGGCCATGCGCGGTTCACTCGCCACTGGTGGCCTCGATTTGAATCGAAATGCGGCAAGGCGGTAATTCGTTACCATCAATATCCACCGCCACCAATTGCAAGGCATAGTTCCCGGGCGGGATGCGGCTGGTGTCCCAGCTTTCCACCAACACATCTTCGGTGACTTCGCTGCGCCCGGCCTGGATGGTGGTCCACAATTCGGCATCCAGGCGCGCCCATTCCAGCTTGTAGAAGCCGAAATCGTCAACCTGCACCGTGCCCCGAATCTCAACTGCACCCTCAAGCGCTTCGCCATTCTGTGGCGCGGAAATAAACAACTGGTTGGGTAAACAGTTGGCGGGATTAATCACTACAGTGGGTAACGCGGTGGCCGTGGCCAGGCTAATGACTTCGTTGCCCGCCGGGGCGGTCATGGTCAGCAATTGTTCGGGCGTTTGAATGCTTAAATCCAGTGTGGGGGTAGCCAGCATACTTTGGGCCGGCAGGGTCGTGGCCACAAAGGTCACCATGACAAAAACCAGGATGGCGCTGAGCAGCAGGAAGAAGAGCACCACCGCCGATTGATTGACCCGCGAACGGGACGCTTCGCGCTCCAGTCCATAGACCGAGAGGCGCAAATCCTGCCAGGCCATCCAAAAACGGTAGAGGTAAATAATCCCCCCCACCCCAAGGAGGAAGTAAAGCAACGCTTCATACTGTACAAAGAAAACCAGGACCTGCGACATTGTCGGTCAAACTAACTCAGCTTTCGCAGCACGCCCCGCAGCAAGGTAGTCAACTTGGGCACCAGCACTTTGCCGGCTTCCAGGACTTCTTCGTGAGTGGTTTCGGTCTCGCCATCCAGGTTAGCCTTATTGCTGATGCCGGAAACAGCCATCACGCGGCTGCCGCCGTGGCGGCCAATAATCGCTTCGGGCACGGTGGACATGCCCACCGCGTCCACGCCGGCGGTGCGCAGGAAGCGCAGGTCAGCCGGCGTTTCAAAGCAAGGACCCGCCAGACAGACATACACGCCCTGTTGAATCGCCAGCTTCGCTTCGTCGGAGACCATGCGGGCCAGGGCCTGCAAATCACGGTCGTAAACCTTGCTCATATCTGGGAAACGCGGGCCGAGTTCATCCAGGTTAGGGCCGCGCAGCGGGTTGTTGCCGGCCATGCCGATGAAATTCAGGTGGTCGGTCAGCAGCATCAGGTCGCCGGGTTCAAAATCGGGGTTCACCGCCCCGGCGGCATTGGTGACAATCAAAATTTCAATGCCCAGGTTCTGCATCACGCGCACCGGCAGGCCCAGGCGCGGCATGTCGTAACCTTCATAATAGTGCGTGCGGCCCTGCATCACGATGACCGGCTGGTCCTCCAGTTCACCCAGCACCAAGCGGCCAACATGGCCCTCCACGGTGGAGACCGGCCAGCCCGGAATTTGGTCATAGGTCACATACTGCGGGTCGCTTACGCTTTCCGCCAACGGTCCCAGGCCGGAGCCTAGAATCATGCCCACGCGCGGCTGCACATCACTGTGCGTGCGCACCGCGTCGGCGGCGGTCTGAATGTCTTGCATGGTCAGGAAATCACCCATTGAAACTCCATTACTAATGAGACAAAGCTGGGGTGCAGGCAGTTGATAACGCCGAAATTATATCATTGCGCTATCTGCCTCACCTTAGCGGGGTTTTAGCCCTGCAGAACCTTACTGAAAGCGGCCAGGGTCTGCTCCAATGCGGCATCATCAATCCAATAGTGGGTCACCGCCCGGAAGCCCCAGGGGCCGCCCATCCCGATTTTGACGCCTTCGGCCGCCAAGCCAGCCAGCAAATCTTCGCCACTGAGGCCCGCCTGCGGATTGAGTTCGAAACGCACAATGTTGGTGTGCGGCGTGGGCACGGAGAGCGCCTCGAAGGCCGCCAGGCCCTCGGCCAGGGCCGCCGCCCGGGCATGGTCCTCCGCCAGGCGCTCGACCATCTCTTCCAGGGCGACGATGCCCGCCGCGGCCAGGATGCCGGCCTGGCGCATGCCGCCGCCCAGCTGCTTGCGCAGGCGCAGGGCTCGGGCAATAAAGTCCTCGCTGCCGCACAGCAGCGAACCCACCGGCGCGCACAACCCTTTGCTGAGGCAGAAAGTGACCGAATCGGCGGCGGCCACCAGCTCGGCCAGGGGCGTGCCCAGCGCTACGGCGGCATTGAAAATGCGTGCGCCGTCAATATGCAATTTGAGGTCGTGCTGTTTAGCCAGCTGCCCTACCTCATCAATATAGGCTTTGGTGAGCGGCACTCCATTGCGGCGGTTGTGGGTGTTCTCCAACGCGATGAGGCGCGTAATCGGATAATGGGGGTCGTCGGCGCGGATGGCGGCCTGGATATCCTCCAGAGCCAGGGTGCCGTCAGGCGCGGTGGGCAGTGTGCGCGGCTGCACCCCACCCAGGGCGGCCATGCCGCCGCCTTCATATAAGAAGGGATGCGCCAGGTCGCCCAGGATGGCTTCATCGCCGCGCTGGCAATGCACCAAAAAGGCAATCAGGTTGCCCATCGTGCCCGAGGGGACAAAGAGCGCCGCCGCCTTGCCGCTGCGCTCGGTGGACATGGCCTGCAACCGGTTTATCGTCGGGTCGTCGCCATAGACATCATCGCCAACCTCGGCCTGGGCCATCGCCGTGCGCATGGCCTCGGTGGGCCAGGTAACGGTATCCGAACGCATATCAATCGTATTCATCGTGACTTTCCTCGTAAATCATCCAAGATAGCCTGCAAGTCATCCGGCAGCGGCGCCTCAAAACTGCGAGCGCGGCGTTCGCCGGGCAGCTTGAAAGCCAGGCGCCAGGCATGCAGGAACTGGCGCCCCAGCGCCAGGCTGGGGCTGCGCCGCCCGTAGGTGGTATCGCCCACCACTGGGGTGCCGACAAATGCCAGGTGCACCCGAATCTGGTGGGTGCGCCCGGTGAGCAGGTCCACTTCCAGCAAGCTGTGTTTCTTATAACTCTCGCGCACCCGGTATTCGCTGACCGCTTCTCGCCCGCGGCCTGCGGCCACCACCGCCATGCGTTTGCGGTCGCGCTGGTCACGCCCAATCGGCGCTTCCACCCGCCCGGTAGGCGTGGGCGGCTGTCCATCCACCAGCGCCAAATAGGTCTTCTCTACGCTGCGCTGCTGGAATTGGCGTTGCAGGCTCTTTTGGGCTTTGTCGTTTTTGGCGAGCAGTATCAAACCCGAGGTGTCTTTATCCAGGCGGTGCACCAGGCCCGGGCGCTGTTCGCCGCCTACCCCCTGGATTTCGGGTGCGTGGGCTACTGCGGCATGCATCAGCGTGCCGCTGGCGTGCCCGGCGGCGGGGTGCACCACCATCCCGGCGGGTTTATTGACCACCATCAGGTCATCGTTTTCAAACACAATCTCGAGCGGGATGTCTTCAGTAACAATGTCGGTCGGCGCGGGAGCCGGAATCAGCACCTCAATCTGTTCGCCGCCGTAGAGCTGCTGGCCGGTCTTGGTAGCGACTTCGCCATCCACGCTGACTTGGCCCTCACGAATCAGGCTTTGCAAACGCGCCCGTGAATAATCGGGCAGCTGGCCAACCAGGAATTTATCCAGGCGGCCGCTTTCCTGCGGGGCTACCGACAGGCTGTGCAGCAACTCACTCGGTGATGGCTTCATCAGCCGGACGTTCGCGGTCCGTCCACAGCGTAATCAACAGGATCGCTACGCCCAGGGTGACGGCTGAATCGGCGATGTTGAAGACTGGGAATTGGCCCACCGAAATCCAGTCGGTAACGTGGCCCAGGCGCACGCGATCCGCCAGATTGCCCAGCGCGCCGCCCAGCTGCAGGCCGATAGCCAGGCGCACGGGCCAACCCTCTTTGGCCAGGCTGGGGTAATAGAAGAGAATCAGCAGGGCCACACCGATGGCGAGCACCATAATCAAATCACTGCCCCCCTGAAAGAGCCCAAAGGCCATGCCGGTGTTGTGCCAATTGACCACCCGCGCATAGGGCGCCAGCCATTCCCAGGGCATCCAGGTTTCGCCTAGTGAGAAGGTGGTGCGCACCCAACTTTTGCTCAACTGGTCAAGGGCCAGAACCAGGCCGGCAATCGCCGCCAGCTCCAGGTAGCCCATCCACAGGGGTTGCTTGGCTTCCACAATCTCGGGTTGGCTAATGCTCATTGAACCTCATTTCTAATCGATGGGGACGTATTCTAATTGCAAGCCCGGTTGACATCCACTATTTCGCTTCCCAAAAGGCTTTCAAATGGTCCAGATGATGGTCGACAATCTCGTGCCCCTCCACTAAGCCCAAATACAACTGGCTGGGAAAGAAAGCTGCATAGCGCTCGCCTTCGCGCAGTTCCGCCTGGTCCATTTCAGCACCGAGCGGGTAATGGTAGAAGAAATATTGGCCGTCATTTTCCGGATTGGTCCACTCAAGGAGCAGTTTGAGCTTGTCGGCTCGCAGCTGGATGCTGAGTTCTTCTTCCACTTCGCGCAGCATAGCCGCGTTGGGGCTTTCGCCAGCTTCCACATGCCCGCCGAAGAGGCCCCACTTGTTGGGATTGGCGATGCCCTCGATATCGCTGCGCAGTTGCAGCACCACGCGACCATCACTCTGCTCCAGGATAGAGAGCACGATGCGCAAACGGTCTGGCGGGCCGTCGCTCAATAGTCTTGCTTGTAGATGCGCGGGACGCGCGTATTGATGTTGGTGAGCACTTCGTAGGGGATGGTGCCGGCCCAGGCCGCCAGGTCCTCGACCGTGATGCGTTGGTCGCCACTGGCGCCGACCAGCACGACTTCGTCTTCGTTGTAGGCCGAATCCTGCTCAATATTGACCATGAACTGGTCCATGCAAATCGCGCCCACCACGGGATAACGGCTGCCGTTAATCAGCACCTCGGCTTTGTTGCTCATCCCGCGGAAATAGCCGTCGCCGTAGCCCACCGGGATGGTCACCACCCGCGTGTCATGGTCGCTCTGCCAGGTGCTACCGTAGCTGACCGGGTGGCCGGCGCGTACCACCTTGAAATACACCACGCGCGAGGTCCAGCGCAGGGCCGGTTGCACGGCAACCGTCTGCTGCACCTCTTGGCTGGGGTAGACACCAAACATCAGGATGCCGGGGCGCACCATATCCAGCCAGCTATCAGGCAGCTGCAGCGTGGCGCCCGAATTGGCCATGTGGCGGATGGGGGTTGGCAGGCTGCGCTTTTCGTAGAAACTCAATACCTCTTGAAATCGTTCCAATTGGAGGTTGGCCGAACTCAGGTCAGCCGCGTCCGCGTTGGCAAAGTGGGAGAAGATACCTTCGACCAAGACGTGCTTGCATTTCAGGGAAGCTTCCAGCAAGGCTTCGGCGCTGTAATAGTGCACCCCGATGCGCTCCATGCCGGTATCAATCTTGAGGTGCACCCGCGCGCGGGTTTTGGCGGCGGCCGCGGCGGCCTCCACCTGCTCCAGCTTCTGCACGCTGGAGGCGGTAAGGGTCAAATCGTGTTTGATAAAAGTGGCCGCCTGGCTACCCAGGATGCCCCCCAGCACCAGGATGGGCATGCGGATGCCTGCCTCGCGCAGCAGGATACCTTCCTCTAAATAGGCCACACCCAGCATGCGGACGCCTTCGTCGCGCAAATGCTGGGCCACGCGCACCAGCCCATGCCCATAGGCGTTGGCCTTCAGAATCGGCATCACTCCCGCCTGGCCGACATGGGCCTGGATGGCGCGGTGGTTGGCCGTAATCTGCTCCAGGTCGACTTCTACCTGGGTGGGCCGCAGTGCAAAACGGGTGCTAATCGTGGGGTAATTGCTGGCCTGCATGGCGGTTATTCTAACCCAGCCGTAGATTAGGTATCTTTTCTCCGTCGCCGTACTGGCTAACAAAAATTGAATTTCCATTTCAACTGCACAAAGTCAAGTTTTCAGGGCAGAATTTCTTGCAAGACTTTCTCATTTCAGGCATTTTCCCGGCACAGGAGTCGCTATGACGCAATTTCTCAGTATTTTCTGGATGTTTGTCAAGGTGAACCTTTTGACCACCTCGGGGCCAGCATCGGTAGGCCTTCTTTACGACTTTATCGTAGGCACATTGCTCACCGAGGCCCAGTTCGTCGAAGCCGTCGGCTTTTCCAGCGCGCTGCCAGGAAGCGATGCGTTGCAACTGGCGATGTTTGTAGGCCATGCCATTAACGGTCCAGCGGGTGCACTGGCGGCATTATTGGGATCTATCCTACCGCCTACCATGTTCATGTTTTTCATAATATCTATCCTGCAATGGTTACGCGGCGAAGCCTGGGTGACCAGCTTCGTGCGCGGGCTGGCACCGGCTGTCGCAGTACTTATGCTTCTTACTGCAGTGCAAGTCTTCCGCGGCGAGGACACGCAGATCTCCTTTTCATTTTTGATTGCGGCAGCCAGCCTGCTTGCCCTGCTACTTAAAGTGCCCTCCCCGTTGGTGCTACTGGCTGCAGGCGTCTTGGGCATCGCCTTCGCCCGATGAATACTTCGTCGGTCCCGATCTTACTGGCCACCAACGGAGCGCCGGCGTCACTGCCAGCGTTGCGCTACGGCGCATGGCTGGCCGATGAACTTAACAGCCCGGTCAAGCTACTTGGCATCCAGGAGAGCGGGCCGTGGCGCCACATGCTAGCCTCTGCTCTTGAGGGCACGCAGGCCGAACTTCAAGAGCAGGGCCGCACTTTCGAAGTGATTAGTATGCATGGCAATTCTGAGGAGCGTATCGCCGAATACGCGGAGAGAGGAGAGACTGGTCTGCTAGTCTTCGGGCCCTTTGGGCGCCCTGGCTGGCGGCGTTGGTTACGCGGACGTTCTATCCGTCGGATTATGCAAAGGGTGAGTTCACCCTTCATTTATGTTCGACAGGCTCCGATGCAGCTGCGGCGTATCCTGGTCTGCCTCGGCGGCTTGGGTTACAGCTTCCCTATGCTGGAGATAGCCATCTATCTGGCCAGCGCTACAGGTGCGGAGATGAGCCTGCTGCACATCATTGAACCGGGCGCCTACGAGTACCCCACCGCCCGGCGCGCCCATGCCAAGGTAGGCGATCTGCTGGACAGTGACACACCTCAGGGGCGCAACCTGCAAGCAGCTTTGGAAGCAACCAGCCGCGCTGGTATTGACAGCGAAATCCTCATCCGCTCGGGGTACACCTTGGAGGAAATCAGCAAAGTAGCGGCTAGCGGGCGTTACGACTTGCTTGGCTTGGGTTCGCCTTACAGCAGCCAAAGCTTACGCCACCTGGCAACCACCAATATTACGGCACAAATAGCCGAACTGGTGCCGGTGCCGGTCCTCGTGGCGCGCAAGCAGGCGGAACGTTGAGCTCTGTTGACATTTGGCTCGACTCTCCTTTATAATTGCCTTCTGCACCGCCCCGGCAGTGACTGCTGGGGCAAATTTTTGCTGAATACATCCCGCTTGCGGGATTTTGTTTCGGAGGACGCGCGCATGCGCTACGCAATCATCGAAAGCGGCGGCAAACAGTACAAAGCCGTCGAAGGTCAAACCATCGAAGTCGACCTGTTGAGCACCGAAGTCGGTAAGAAGCTCAAATTGGACGGCGTCTTATTGGTAGCCGACGGCGACAATGTCGTGATTGGCTCGCCGACCGTATCCGGGGCTTCGGTCTCCACCACCGTGGTGGACCACTTCAAAGGCCCCAAAATCATTGTCTTCAAATATCCCCCCCGTAAGCGCTACCGGCTGAAGAAGGGCCACCGCCAGCAATACACCCGCCTGATGGTGGAAAGCATTGAAGCCAAGGGCGTGGCCAAGGCGGCTGCGAAGGAAGAGGCCAAGGAAGAACCCAAGGCCGCTCCTAAGCAGGAGTCCAAGGCTGAGAAGCCCAAGGCGGAAGCCAAGCCGGCCGCGAAGGAAGAACCTTCAACCCGCAAGAAGCTGAGCAGCTTCGAGTTCAAAGCTCGCACGCTGTCGGCGCTGGAAGAGGCCGGGGTGAGCACCGTGGCCGCCGCGCTCAAGAAGCTGGAAGAGGGCGACGAGGCCGTGCTGGAAATCAACGGCATCGGTCCGGCGGGCCTGGACGAAATCAAGGACGTACTCAAGAAGGCCGGCTACAGCCTGCCCAGGTAGGCAGACAGCCCAAGCGAGGAAAGATATGGCACATAAAAAAGGTGGCGGCTCTAGCCGTAACGGACGAGACAGCAACGCCCAACGCCGCGGCATTAAGGTCTACGGTGGCGAGATGGTGCGCTCTGGCAACATTTTGGTGCGCCAGAACGGCACCCGCATCCACCCCGGCCGCAACGTGGGCGTCGGCAAGGACTACACCATTTTCGCGACGGCAGACGGCCAGGTCATCTACGAGACCCTCGCCGGTGGCCGCAAGCGCGTGAGTGTGGACCCCAGCTAAATACTGGTTGAAGGCGCCCCGGCGTCATTGAGAGGTTTCCGATGAGAACAGACATTCACCCCACCTATTTCCCGCAGGCCAAGGTCATTTGCGCCTGTGGCAACACCTGGACCACCGGCTCCACCGTTGAAGAATTGCGCGTGGACATTTGCTCCAACTGCCACCCCTTCTACACCGGTGAGCAGCGCATCGTGGACACCGAAGGCCAGGTAGACCGCTTCTACAAGCGCCTTGAGGCTCGCACGCAGTACCTCAAGGACCAGGAAGAAGCCGCCGCCGCGCAAGTGGACCCGGCCCGCTCCCTCGAAGAGTTGGAGCTGGGCAAACGCGCCCTGGACGCCTTCAAGGCAGCCGGGATTGAGAACGCCGGCCAGTTCCTGGCCAAGCTCGAAGCGGGCGACCAGGCAATCCTGGATATCGACGGTATCGGCCGCAAGACGCTGGCCGACGCCAAGAAGGGCCTGCGCCGCATGGGCTACGACGTGCCCGACGCAGAGTAATTCAAAGGCCGATCAAAGCGCCCGGCAATGCCGGGCGCTTTTTGGTTAAGCCAACCCGCATTCAAGTTGATAAGGCCTCTGAGTTCAAGTACACTAACCGCAATCTATCCAAAGCACAGCCCGAGGTCTTATGAACGGCAAAACAGGTTCCGTGGAAGTGATTACCGGCTCCATGTTCTGCGGCAAAACCGACGAATTGATTCGCCGCCTGCGCCGCGCCAGCATCGCCAAGCAAAAGGTGCAGGTCTTCAAGCCCGGCATCGACAACCGCTATAGCGAAGACGAAGTGGCCTCGCATGCCGGTACGCGTTTTGAAGCCGTGAAAATTGAAAAAGCCGCCGATATCCTCAGCCTGCTGGAAGAAGACACCACCGTGGTGGCGATTGACGAGGCCCAATTTCTGGATAAGGAAATCATCGCCGTGGTCGACAAGCTGGCTGAAGACGGCTTGCGCGTACTGGTCGCCGGCCTGGACACCGATTTCCGCGGTGAGCCCTTCGGTTCCATGCCCATCCTGACCTCCAAGGCTGAGCGGGTGGACAAGCTGCACGCCATCTGCATGGTCTGCCACGAGCCCGCTTCGCGCACCCAGCGCCTGGTCAACGGCAAGCCAGCCCATTACGGCGACCCGGTGGAAATGGTCGGCGCCGAGGAACTCTACGAAGCGCGCTGCCGCCAGCACCATCAGGTTCCCGACTAATACATGAAAGCCCCGCGCCCCTATGATGAACTGCTCGCTGAAATCCTGGTCAGCGAAGAGCAGTTGCAAAAACGCATCCCCGAGCTGGGCGCCCAAATCAGCCAGGATTACCAGGATAAAGACCTACACCTGATTTGCATACTGCGCGGCGGGGTCATGTTCCTCACCGATTTGATGCGCCAGATTGATATCCCGCACACAGTCGACTTTATGGCCGTGTCCTCCTACGGCGCCGGGGCGCGCGAAAGCAGCGGCCAGGTACGCATCGCGCTGGACCTGACCAACGATATCCGCGGCCGGGACGTGCTGCTGGTCGAAGACATTGTAGACAGTGGCAACACCATCGCATCGGTGCTTGAACTGCTAGGCGCGCGCCACCCCAACAGCCTCAGGGTTTGCACCCTGCTAGATAAAAAGGTGATGCGCCAGGCCGAAGTACCCATCCACTACACCGGCTTCGAAATCCCCAACAAATTCGTCTTCGGTTACGGCCTGGACCTGGACGAGTTCTACCGCGACCTGCCCTTTATCGGCGTGGTCAATACCACCAAGTACAGCCCGCCCGATTAAAATGAACCCCACGCCGCCCAATCCCTATGCCGGGCGTTGGGTCGCCAAGATAGATGGACAGGTGGTGAGCCAGGGCGGCACGCCCGAGCAAGCCCGCCGCGCCGCCCATGCCGCCCGTCGCAAGGAAAAAGTGACCGTGGAATTTATCCCGCCCAGCAGCCCCCTGGTTTTGCCGCCCGTCCTGGAGAGGGTGCGCGCCAAGCTGCCTGCCGAACGCGGCATCTATCTGGTGGGCGGCGCGCTGCGTGACTTGCTGCTGGGGCGCCAACCCACCGATTTCGATTTTGTGTTGGCCAGCCCGGCCATCCCGGTGGCGCGCAAACTGGCCAACCAGCTGGACGCAGATTTCTATGTGCTCGACGAAGAGCGCGACACGGCCCGCGTGCTGCTGACCGAAGATGGCCAGCAAACCGTGCTGGATTTTGCGGCCCTGCGGGGCGAAGACCTGGCGGCCGACCTGGCCGCGCGCGATTTCACCATCAACGCCATCGCAATGGATATGCAGCAGCCCGGAGCGCTGCTGGACCCACTGGCTGGCGGCCAGGATTTATCCGCCCGGCGCCTCAAGGCCTGCGGGCCGAACGCTTTCAACGACGACCCTTTGCGGCTGCTGCGCGCGATACGCATGGCGGCCACCTTCGGATTAAAGATTGAGGATGGCACCCGCACCGCCATGCGCACAGCGGTCCCGGCGCTGGAGACCGTATCGGCGGAGCGCGTCCGCGATGAACTCATCCGCCTGCTGTCGGCCCCCAAACCGGCCAACAGCCTGCGCGCGCTGCAGATATTAGGCGCCCTGGCGCCGGTGCTGCCCGAACTGCTTCCACTCAAAGGCTTCGAGCAAAACCGGACCCACCGCTATGATGTGTGGGAGCACACCCTCAAGGTGATGCAAGGCCTAGGGGCAGTCACAGACGTTTTGGGGGAAGAGTACAGTGAGGAAGGCGCCGGCAATCTAGCTGACGGCCTGGTGGTGCTGCGCCTGGGCCGCTATCGCCAGCACATCAGCGCCTATCTAGCCCGGGAAGCCGTGCCGGGCCGCCCGCTGCGGGCCTTGCTAACCCTGGCCGCGCTGTATCACGATACCGGAAAATCAGAGACCCGCCAGAAGAACGAACAAGGTGACTGGTCCTTCAGCGGCCATGCCGCGCGCAGCGCCGAACTGCTGGCTTCGCGCGCAGACACACTGCACTTCAGCCGCGCGGAAATCGACTTCCTGCGCACCGTGGTGACCCAACACGGCCGCCCTACCGAGCTGGTTCGCGCGGGCGGATTACCCGACCGGCGCGCTATCTACCATTTCTTCCAGGCCACCGGCGAGCACGGTATCGCTGTCTGTCTACACTCCCTTGCCGACCTGATGGGCAAGTACGGCCCCGAGCTGCCCCGCGACGAACTCGAAGCCCGGCTGGACGTTATCCGCACTCTGTTGGAAGCCTATTTCGAGCGTTACAAAGAGGTCGTGGCGCCCCCCATCTTGCTGGATGGCGGCGATTTGATGCAGGCACTCAAGCTCAATCCGGGACCCAAAGTGGGCCAACTGCTGGCCGCCATCCGGGAAGCCCAGGCGGCGGGCGAAGTCGGCACCCGCGAGGAAGCGCTGGCCCTGGCGCGCGAGCTAAAAGGCCAGATTTAGACCGACTTTAAAGCTATAGCCGGATATAGAAAGCGTCGGCTAAAGCCTCGACTCCGCAAAAAGAAAAGAGCCGGGCAGAACCCGGCTCTTCCACGTTTCCTTGTTTACCTGTTTACGGTTTCTTTATTCTTTCTTCTTGCCGTTCTTCTTACTGCTGGCTTTCTTAGGTTGGGCTTTGCCGTCCTCGGCAGCCCCGTTCTCACCGGCCGCGCCCACCTGGCGTAGGTCGGCTTCAGCGATGCGCGCCACGGTAGCCACGCTGTCGCCCGCGCCCAGGTTCATCAGCCGCACGCCCATCGTGGCGCGCCCAGCCTGCTTGATGTCCCCGACCTTAGTGCGAATCAACACGCCGCCGGTTGAGATAATTGTGACTTCATCGGCTTTCTGTACCACGCGCGCGGCGGCAATGCGGCCAATGCGCTCCAAGGACTTGGCGTCGGTGGTCAACACGCCACCCGTGCCGCGGCCCTTGGTCGGATAGTCGTCCAGCGGGGTGCGCTTGCCGATGCCGCCTTCGCTGACCACCAGCAGGTCGCCCCCGGCTTCGACGACTTCCATGCTGGTAATTTCATCGGTCTTGCTCAGGTTGATGGCTTTGACGCCGGCCGCCGGGCGGCCCATCGGGCGTACTTCCTCTTCGGAGTAGCGCAGGGCTTTGCCTTCTTCGGTGACGATAATGACATCGTCCTTGCCGCTGGTCAGGCGCACCCAACCCAGCGCATCGTGATCCGCCAGGCCCATGGCAATCAGGCCCGAGGGGCGCACGGCTTCGAACTCCTGCAATTCCACGCGCTTAATCTTGCCCTGATGGGTCGCCATGGTGCAGAAGCTGGCTTCTTTGAAATTCCGTACCACCACCGCGGCGGTAATCGTCTCGTTGGGGCCGACGTTGAGCACGTTCACAATCGGCAGGCCTTTGGCCGTGCGGTCTGCAGCCGGAATGCGGAAGACACGCTCCGAATAGACCTTGCCGCGGTCGGAGAAGAACAGCACCGTATCCAGGGTGCGCGCCGGCAGCAGCAACAAGACCTCGTCTTCATCCTTTGTGGCATGGCCCTTGATGCCCACCCCACCGCGCCCCTGCGCCTTGAAAGATTTGGCTAGCACGCGCTTCACGTAGCCGCGTTCGGTGATGCTAATCAGCACCGCTTCATCGGCCACCAACTTCTCTTCGCTGAGGTCGTTGCTGCCCTCAAAATCAATCATCGTGCGGCGCGGGTCGCCGTACTTCTCATCGACTTCGCTCAGGTCTTCCTTAATCAAAGCCAGGATTTTCTTGGGGTGCGCCAGCAGGTCTTCCAGGTAGGCAATGTTTTCCATCACCTGCTTGTGCTCATCTTCGATTTTCTGGCGTTCCAGGGCGGCCAGGCGGCGCAGCTGCATATCCAGGATGGCTTGCGCTTGCACCTCGCTCAGCTTGAACTTCTTGACCAGGGCCGCCTTGGCCGCATCGGCATCATCCGATTTGCGGATGGTGTCAATCACCGCGTCGAGGTTGGCCAGGGCAATCAGCAAGCCATCCAAAATGTGGGCGCGCGCGCGGGCTTTCTCCAGTTCAAACTGCGAACGGCGGGTGATGACTTCCTGGCGGTGCTCCACAAAGATTTGCAGCGCGCGTTTCAGCGAGAGCAGGCGCGGTTCGCCCTCCACCAGCGCCAACAGTTGGGCGCCAAAGGAGCTTTGCAGCGGGGTGTACTTGTAGAGCCGATTGAGCACCATATTGGCCTGGGCGCCTTGTTTGAGTTCAATCACTATGCTCAGGCCATTGCGGTCGGATTCGTCGCGCAAATCGGCAATACCGTCGATGCGCCCGCTGCGGGCCAACTCGGCGATGCGCTCAATTAAATTGGTCAGATTGACCTGATAGGGAATTTCGTTGATAACGATGCGCTGGCGGTTGCGGTTGCCTTCTTCAATCGTGGCCTGGGCGCGCACCGTCATGGAGCCTTTGCCCTTGCTATACAGGTCGCGGATACCCTCGGTGCCGACAATCACACCGCCGGTGGGAAAATCGGGACCCTTCACGAATTCCAACAGGTCTTCGGTGGTGATGTCCTCGACTTTGTCGTATTCATCAATCATGTACTTGATGGCGCCGACCAGTTCACTCAGGTTGTGGGGCGGCACGTTGGTAGCCATGCCCACCGCGATACCCACTGAGCCATTGAGCAACAGGTTCGGTAAGCGGCTGGGCAGCACCAATGGTTCCTGCAGCGAGCCATCGAAGTTGTCGTTGAAGTCAACCGTGTTCTTGTCGATATCGATGAGCAGCTCTTCGGCCATCGAATCGAGGCGCGCCTCGGTGTAACGCATAGCCGCCGGCGGGTCGCCGCCGATGGAACCGAAGT
>OMJR01000022.1 GCA_900299355.1 Anaerolineaceae bacterium | reverse complement strand
AATCGCCGAGACGCTCTCGCCGGAGAGCGTCTTTTAGTGTGAGGCTATCGCCTGCAGCTTATGGACATACTGCTTACCGGTTCCGTTGCCTACGATTATCTGATGACCTTTCCCGGTCATTTCAAAGAGCACCTACTCCCAGAGCATCTTGAAAAAATTAGCCTGTCCTTTCTGGTTGAATCGCTGGTGCGCCGCCGCGGCGGCATTGCCCCCAATATTGCCTATACTCTGGCTTTGCTGGGCGCCAAACCGCGCGTGTTCGCTACCGTCGGCCAGGACTTTGAGGAGTATCGTGCCTGGCTTGATACGCAGGGCGTCGACACGACCCTGATGAAGGTCGTCCCCGATAAGTACACCGCCTCCTATTTCGCCACCACCGACCGCTCGAATGCACAGGTGGCCAGCTTTTATCCGGGCGCGATGGAGGATGCTGGTTCGCTTTCGCTGCATGACGTGAAGGACAATCCGCCGGACATGGTGATGGTTTCCCCGAACGACCCGGCGGCGATGGACCAATACATCCGCGAGTGCAAGGAAATCGGCCTCAAGTACATTTACGACCCCAGCCAGCAAATCATCCGCGTGGACGGCGCCACGATTAAGCGTGGCCTGGAAGGGGCGACGGCGCTCTTTGTGAACGAGTATGAATTCGAGCTGATTAAGGATAAGACCGGTATGTCGGCCGACGAAGTGCTGGCTCACCTGGACTTCATGGTCATCACGCTCGGCTCCAAGGGCGCCGATGTATACACCGCGGATGGTAAGCTGTACATTGATGCGGTGCCCACCGATAACATTGTGGACCCCACCGGCGGCGGCGACGCCTTCCGCGGCGGTTTTCTCACCGGGTACCGCCTTGGGCTCGATTGGGAAGTGTGCGGCCGCCTGGGCAACCTGGCTGCCACCTACTGCCTGGAGAACGAAGGCCCGCAGGACCACGGCTTCACCCGCCAGCAATTCGTGGCGCGCTATCGCGAACACTACGATGACAACGGCGCGCTTGACGCGCTGATGGACCAATAAGCAATCATCCAATCTTAGATGGAGTAAACAACATGGAAAACTTTGATATCAAGGACGTAAAGCAGGCCGAAGGCGGCCGCCGTCGCATTCAGTGGGCCGAGCGCGAAATGCCGGTGCTGCGCTCGATTCACGAGCGCTTTGCCAAGGAACGCCCGTTTAAGGGCATCCGCATGGCGGCCTGTTTGCACGTGACCACCGAGACGGCCAACCTGATGCGCACGCTGCAGGCCGGCGGCGCCGATGTGGTGCTGACCGCCTCCAACCCGCTGTCCACTCAGGACGATGTGGCCGCTTCGCTGGTCTCGCACGATGAAATCCCGGTCTTCGCCATCAAGGGCGAGGACAATGTGACCTACTACAAGCATCTCAATGCGGCGCTGGACCACAAGCCGCACATTACTATGGACGATGGCGCCGACCTGGTCAGCGAAATCCACAAGGAACGCCGCGACCTGCTGGAGACCATCGTAGGCGGCACCGAGGAAACCACCACTGGCGTGATTCGCCTCAAGGCCATGGCGGCCGACGGCGCGCTGGAGTTCCCGGTAGTAGCCGTCAACGACGCCTCCACCAAGCACTTCTTCGACAATCGCTACGGCACCGGCCAATCCACCGTGGATGGCATCGTGCGCGCGACCAATATCCTGCTGGCCGGCAAGACCTTCGTGGTCGCCGGTTACGGCTGGTGCGGCCGCGGCCTGGCCGACCGTGCGCGGGGTATGGGCGCCCATGTGGTCGTCACCGAAGTCGACCCGCTGGCCGCGCTGGAAGCAGTGATGAACGGCTTCCAGGTGATGAAGATGGAAGACGCCATTAAGGTGGGCGATATCTTCGTGACCGTCACTGGCGACATCAATGTCCTGGATAAACACCACTTTGAAGGCATGAAGGACGGCGCCATCGTGGCCAACTCCGGCCACTTCAACGTGGAAATCAACATTCCCTCCCTGGCCAAGATGGCCAAGGACAAGCGCCTGGTGCGCCCCTTCGTGGAGGCCTATGATCTGCCGGATGGCCGCACCATCCACATCCTCGGCGAGGGTCGCCTGATTAACCTGGCCGCCGCCGAAGGCCACCCGGCCAGCGTGATGGACATGTCCTTCGCCAACCAGGCGCTGAGCGCCGAATACATGGTGAAGAACGCTGACAAGCTGGCTAACCAGGTGTACTCGGTGCCCGAGGAAATCGACCGCGAGATTGCCCGCCTCAAGCTGGAGGCGATGGGCATCGCGATTGACAAGCTCACCGCTGAACAGGAAAAGTACCTCAACTCCTGGGAAGAGGGCACGGTCTAAACCCTAGCTATTACAAGAATTAAAAGAGGCTCGCGCATGCGCGAGCCTCTTTTTTTATGTTATTCCTGCAGGTTGCCTCTGTAGGGGCGGGTCTCAGCCCCGCCCGTCTAAGACTTGCGAAGGTTGCACGATTTTTGGAGTCGAGGCTTTAGCCGGTGGCTACAGGACCCGGCTAAAGCCTCGACTCCAGGTTGCTAGATGAGAGTTTAGTGTTTTGTAGGGGAGGGCCTCAGGCCCTCCCTCCCAACGAGTCGATTTCGGAGATACGCTAGCCGGAGAACTGGGTCACGCCACCCAGTGGTCCCAGCTTTCGGGGGTGGCGATGCCTTCGGCCTTCAAATAGACCCAGGCCTTGGTGAAGAAGATGATGTAGCACTCCTTCATGATGTCTAGGTTCCAGCGCAGCGAAGCTTCCCAGCCACCCTTGTCCACCAGCTTGGTCTCGATATCTTCTTCGCTCAACGTTGAAACTGCCGCTTCCAGGTCCGCGTCCAACTGCTGCCACCAGGTGCGCAGCTTATCGGTGCTGGCGACCAACTCGGCGGCATTCGGGTGGCGGTACTCAAAATCCTGTTTGAAGGTTTTGAATGACTCGACATAGGAGTGCTGCCACTCGCCAATCTGCACGCACAGTTCGCCCAGGGTGGGTATGTTGGGCAGGCTGAGCGCCAATTGCTCGTCGTTTACCACGTCCAATAATTGCATGCGCATCTTCTGGTAGAGCTGGAAGACGGGATATTGCTTTTCCATAATGGAATTCATCTCATACCTCGCTTACGGCGGCGGGCTGGCCGCTACTGTGGGCGACTAACGCGTCAGGGGTCAGGCTGAACACCGCATTGGGCGTACCCGCCGCGGCCCAAATTGTCTCGTATTGCAGTAGGTCTTCATCAATATAAGTAAGCATCTGGCTGGCATGCCCAAAGGGCGGCACGCCGCCGATGGCATAGCCGGTGGCCGTGCGCACGAAATCGGCGTCCGCCTTGCCAAGCTTCTCCCCGACCAGTTCGCGCACCCGCTTCTCGTCCACGCGGTTGCTGCCGCTGGTCAACACCAGCAGGCCTTGGCCGCTCTTCGTGCGGAAAATCAGGCTCTTCACAATCTGGCCCACCTGGCAGCCGATAGCGTCGGCGGCATCCTGCGCCGTGCGCG
Organism: Anaerolineaceae bacterium; assembly: GCA_900299355.1. Lineage (GTDB taxonomy): Bacteria > Chloroflexota > Anaerolineae > Anaerolineales > UBA11579 > OMJR01. Next base: position 4,891 of record OMJR01000022.1, on the reverse strand, counting down.
TTGCCTGCTCAAATTCGACCACTTGGGTTTGGATGCCCATCTCGGTGAGCAGCTGCTGGTATTTTATAGCGGTGGGGTTTTGGGGCTCACGCATGCTAGCGGACGTTGATTTCCAGGTAGATGAGCACGCCGAATTCATTGTCGCCGAAGTCGCGCGCCTTCCAGGAGCTGCGATAGGTGCCGGGTTCATCGGGAGCCACGAAGTTGGCGTGGATTTCGATAACGTCGCCGGGCTGGCTGGCGGGCAGTGGGATGCGGCCCAGCGAACCCAATGGGTCGCCTTCGGTGAAGCGCAGGTAATAGCCCGAAGTCCAGGGGCAGCTGCCTTCGTTGCGCACCTGCCAGACTTTTTCGAATTCCTGGCCGGGGGCCAGAGTGGTGCCATCCGGGATGGTCAGGTCCTGAAGGAAGACCATGTTGTTCTCGCAAGGCGCGGTCGGCGTGGCCGGCAGCGGCGTGTAGGTCTCCAGGATGAGCGGTTCGGAGTTGGGGTCAAGGCTGGGGGCGATAAAAAGCCTACCCTCGGCGGGCAGGCTGCTGCGGCTGCAGGCCGCCAGAAGCAGCGCGCCCCCCAGCAGCATCAGCCACTGGGGGAGCGCGCGTATCCGAGCCTTAGGCTGCGGCAGGCTCCAATTCAGCGTCGTCCATCTCTTCGACGACTTCGTCCATGCCATCCTCATCCGGGTCGGCAAATACCGCCGGATGTTGTTCCAAAACTTGGGCACGGATTTGTTCTTCAACTTGAATAGCTAGTTCGGGGTTATCGCGCAGGAAATCTTTGGCGTTTTCGCGGCCCTGGCCCAATTTTTCATCGCCATAGGAGTAGTAGGAACCGCGCTTTTCGATGATGTCGTAGTTCACTGCCAAGTCCAGCAGGTCGCCTGACTTGGAGATGCCTTCATTATACATGATGTCAAACTCGGCCATTTGGAAGGGCGGCGCGACCTTGTTCTTGACCACTTTGACGCGTGTACGGTTGCCGACAATCTCCGAGCCGTTCTTGATGCTCTGGATGCGGCGCACGTCCATGCGTACCGAGGCATAGAACTTGAGCGCCATGCCGCCGCTGGTGGTCTCTGGATTGCCAAACATTACGCCGATTTTCTGGCGCAGTTGGTTGGTGAACAACACCGCGGTGTTAGTCTGCTTGATGGCGCCGGAGAGTTTGCGCAGCGCCTGAGACATCAGGCGCGCCTGCATGCCCATGGTGGCGTCACCCATATCGCCCTCGATTTCAGATTTGGGCACCAAGGCCGCCACCGAGTCGACCACGACCAGGTCCACGGCGCCGGAGCGCACCAAGGCTTCGGTGATTTCCAGCGCTTGTTCGCCGGTATCCGGCTGGGAAACGAGCAGCGCTTCGGTGTCCACCCCGCACTTGGCGGCGTAGGCCGGGTCCAGGGCGTGCTCCATGTCTACGAAGGCGCACAGGCCGCCGGCCGCCTGGGCCTCGGCGACGATATGCTGGGCAATGGTGGTCTTGCCGCTCGATTCGGGGCCGTAAATCTCGGTTACGCGGCCGCGGGGAATGCCGCCCACGCCCAGCGCAATATCGAGGGAAAGGGAGCCGGTGGGGATGGCCTCAACAATCATGGTGTGGTTTTCGCCCAGGCGCATGATTGAGCCTTCGCCCCAGCGTTTGGTGATTTCCCCCACAGTTTTCTCCAGCGCCTTCAGACGCTCGTCCTTGTTGCCGTTCTCGTTTGCAGCCATCGCAGCCTCCAGTGAAGAATGTTTGTTCTATAAACTGTTCTAAATATAGAACAGGCGTACGATTTTGTCAAGGCCTAGTGGCTAGTGGAAAAGGAAAGCTAGTTCAATACATGAACCTGGGGCTTGAGCGGCACCCGGGCGATGATGTCTTTGAAATCGTCTTCGGTGATTTCGTTATCCGGCTTGTCAATCAGGCAGCGGCACATGGCTTCAATCACGTTGGTGCCGAAGGAGCGTCCGTTTAGTCGCGGCGTGTTGGTCACCAGGATGTGCAAGTTGCGCTTCTGCAATTCCTCCACATTACGTTCCGTGGTGGTGTTGGTGATGATGATTTTTCCGCTCAGGTCGTCCGGCAAATAGGACCAGACCTGCAGGAAGTCGCCGGCGATGATATCCGCCTCCTCATAGAAGCGGCTGTATTTCGGGCTGGGTTGCTTGTCCTGCTCCTCACCTAAGGGGTAGAGCATCTTGAAGGGCAGCTGGGTCACCACCGGCAGCAGCACCGCCGCCAGCCCATGCACCTGGCGCAGGCTGTGCATCGCGATGGGGATATCCAGCGCGAACATAAAGTCGCCGAAGGTCACCTGGCAACCAGCATCCACCAGGGCTTTGGCCAGCCCATAACGGTCCACGGCGGTCGTCTTGAGCGCCTTCTTGCCCTTGAGCTTAATCCCATGTTCGGCCAACGCCTGAATGGAGAGCGGCGCCAGCAGGTGCTTGATGCCGTTGCCGTCGCCGACCTTGGACAGCTTGATGGCCTTGCGTACTTGCTTGGCCTCGCGGAGGTAATAGCGGCGCTTATTGACCCACACGAAGAATTCGGTGCCGCCCACACCGAAGGCATCCACTTGGCCATCCTCCTCGGCGAAGCGCTGCACATAGCGTTTGAAATCGCCGTTGGTGCCCTGGCGGCTGAGCCAGAAATGCTGGCCCATAAACTCGGCCTCGGTGGTGTGGTCGCGGCTGGCGGAGCCCAGGCTGATGCTCAAGACTTTCTTCATAACTTCCTACTTAATCTAATCTATATTTCTCAAGGATAGTGCTATGAGTTTTTGGAATACCTCCCATCGAATAACCACCTGCTTCTTTCCATGAAGACGTATTTTCGATGTTGGAAGTTCTCAAAAAATGTTCAAGTAACTCATCATGTGGATAGAGGTACCAGTGCCCTTGACTGGGGAACCCTATGTACAGATTTTTGCCGATATAGATTTTAGAAAAACTCAACCGGCTCTTCAATTGAACGTTCAGTGTGGTGAGTCCATCGATATGGACAGCAATAAAATCTGCCCCCTGCCAGTCGTCACTTAATCGTATTGATGTAAAGCCGTAGTCAGCCAGCTTAGCTGCTAGTTTGTGAAAGTTATAGTTTTCCTTTTGGCGTGAGTTGAGTTGAGTGTATTCCACTCGTTCAAAATTAATTCCACTCATTTATTCCTCGTGTTCCCGGAGCCAGTCGACCTGGGCGCGCGCCAATTCAGCAAAGAAGTCGTAATAGTCCACGCCCTCGGCCGGGCCAGTCAGCAGGATGTAGAGGTTGCGGTAGACCATTTCCAGGCCAATCGTGCCGTTGCTGCTGTTGCGCCAGACGAGGTGCTGCACGCCTAAACCGCTGATGCCGGTCAGCTGCTCCAGCTGGCCAGCCGCAATCGCATCATAGACCTGGCTGTGCCATTCGGCACTGATGGCCGCCTCGGCCCCCGCGGCGTCCTGGTAGACGTTGACCACCTGCACAACGTAGAGCGGCCCGGCGCCATCCTCCGCCCGGTCGTATTGCTGCAGCCAGCCGTCCAGCCGGCCGGTGGCCGCCAGATAGGCTTCGCCATCGGCGCGGTTCTCTAGCACGAAGCTGTTGGGCCGCGCTTCGCCTTCACCGGCCGTGAAGTCGGGCAGCAGGTCAACCGGCAGCACAAAGTCGGCTGGCGCGCCGGTGAAGTTGCCCGCCGCATCGCGCGGAAAGGGGGTTGGCGTGGCGGTTGGGGCCGGACTAGCGCTTGGGGCGGGCGCCGGCGTTTCAATCATGGTGGCGTCCGCCTCGGGGGCGGGGGCGCAAGCAGCCAGGAGGATTGAAGCTCCAACGACCCAGTGGAGTAGATTCCGCATGCCTGAATTATAAGCGGAACAATTTGGCGCTAACGCTCTAATCTATGGTGATGATGTTGGGGTAATGGGCAGCGACGCCATCGAGAATAAATTCGACCGCGATGGCTGCCAGCAGCAACCCCATGACACGGTTGGCGATTATGAGCGTGCTGGGGTTTAGACGGTCGCCGTAGCGGGCGGCCAGCCGCCACACCCAGTAAACCACCAGCGCGGTGCTGAGGACTACGGCCATGACCAGCAGCTTGTGCTCGATGCCCTCGTGGCCGCCGGCGTAAAGGATCACATTACTGATCGCGCCCGGCCCGGCCAGCAAGGGGATCCCCAGGGGGACTACTCCGATCGAGCGTGCGCCGCCGCCCTCGACGCCCGCAAAGGCATCCGGATACGAATAAAGCCCAGTAACTGGAACGCATAGAATATAAACAATAAGCCTCCGGCGATACGGAAGGCAGCCAGCGTGATCCCGAACAATCCCAGGATCGCGCTGCCGAGGAAGACCATCACCAACATGGTCACCACAAACACGGTGATGGCCGTGCGTGTGGCCTGGTCGCGTTCGTGTTGAGAAATGCCGCGGGTGGCGCCGAGGAAGATCGGCATCAGGCTGAATGGGTCGGTGAGCGCCAGCAGGCCGACCAGCAGCTTGGCGTATTCATCCCAATTGAGTAGTTCGCTGAAATCCATGCCCCCAATATACGGGTTATTGCAGCGCAGGGAGGATAGTCTGGGGGATAGTCAGCCCCTTAGGGCAGGATTACGCGCCACACTATGCTTACGATTGCACCCAGACAACGCAACACACCTCCGCGACAACCTGGAGGACAGGCTCTATGGTCTGGAAAGCCAGGATTTGTTGTTCGGTGGCGCCCAGGAACATGGGCAGCAGGCTGAAGGGATTGGCGCCCGCCCCGGGCGCCCCGCCGCCGGCTGCCTGTTGCCGGGTGCGTACCCTTACGGGTTATTCTTTGCCCAAGTCGAGATTTAGCTTTCCATAATCAACTCATGAATACTGGCTAGCCTTAGATGAAACTAGCTTGATTCTGTCAAAGCTCGAACTTCAAAGCAAGAATATTTT
>OMJR01000021.1 GCA_900299355.1 Anaerolineaceae bacterium | reverse complement strand
GTTTTCGGTATGGAAATATTTGTCGCGGGCAGAATGTCGCCTATTGGCTGCCGTCGCCGGTCTGGTGCAGGCCGACAATCATACCGTCGGGGTCCTTGAAGTAGGCCGCGTGGCCGACGCCCTCGATGGCGAATTTCTCGACCACGAGGCTGCCGCCGGCGGCCTGCACCGCGGCGATGCTGGCGTCAATGTCCGCCACGGTGACGATGGCCACGGTCAGCGGCTGGCCGTCCGGCGCGGTGCGCAGGGCGCTGTCGATGCCGGGCTCCTCGCCGTGCTGGGCCACTAGGTAGTCGTCGTCGCCCCAGGGTTGCGGATCCCAGCCGAACACGGTTTTGTAAAAATCGGCGGATTTGGCGGCTTTGGGTACATTCAATTCGACATAGTTGATGTAGGGCATCGTAATCTCCTCTAGTTCTGGATTTGTTTGACACGTTGGCGGTAAGCGTCCAACGGGGGGCGCTCGCGCCAGTTCACCGGGCCGTGTTCGAAATGGTAGGCCAACAGCGGTAATACCGTGCCTGCCCAGGCGCGCTCGAAGTAGGCATAGCGTTCATCCCACGCCTCGCCGGCGCCCCAGCCATCCTCGCGGAAGTGCAGGCGGGTGCGCTGGTCGCCCAGAGCTTCTAGGCGCACGGTGACGTGCGTGCGTTGCTGGCGCAACTCGCCCATATCCACCGGCGCGTTCCAGGTGAAGGACAACAGCTCCGGCGCCTGGGCGCTGAGCACAATCATTTCGTCGGAGCCTTGCTGGCCCTTTGGGCGCTGGAATTCCCAATACATTTCATAGGCGCCGCCGGGGCGCAGGTCGATGAGGCACTCGGGGGCGAACCAGGCACGGGCGCCCTCCTCGGTGGTCCAGGCAGCCCAGACCGCTTCGATCGGGGCTTCCAGGTCAATTTCAAAGCTTAGTTGGCGTTCCATCGCGGGCTCCTTAGAGGTTGGCTTCCAACCAGGCTTTGAGGATGCCGTAGATTTCGTGGGCGCCTTGCTGGTAGCCGGCGGCCATGCCGGGCTGCTCCAGGGCCTCGAAGCCGGTGTGGCGCAGGTTGAGGATCGTCTGGTTGCCGGATTGGGCGAAGGTTACCTCGATCAAGGTCTCGGCGTTCCAGTCCGGGTCCTTCCAGGTGTAGGCGATCTTGTGCGGCGGGCTGTATTCCCGGATGGTGCCGATCACGTACTCCTCGCCATTGGCAAAGGTCTCGTAGAAGCGGCCGCCGGCTTTGGGCTCGAAGCGGATGTGTTCGGGTTCCACGTCCTGGGGGGCGAAGGAGTAGCGGAATTGCGCGCCGCGGCGCGGCCACCACTCGTCAATGCGCTCGACGTAGGCGCTGAAGACCTTATCAATGGGGGCTTTAACGGAGATGGTTTCAGTGACGATTGTCATAGTAATTCCTTGTGGTTTTCTTTGGTCGTTTAGCCACTTGGTCAGCTAGTCGACTACTTGACTTAAAGACTAGTCACGGCCTTCCTGGCCTTCTACATAATCCTTGAAAGATCCCAATGCGGCTTTCCACATCTCCTTGACCTGCTCCAAATAGGCCTGCACTTCGGAGAGCGTGCCGGGCTCCAGCGTGTACCACCACTCGCGGCCGCGCACCTGGGCGCGGGCGATGCCGGCTTCGCGCAGCACGCGCAGGTGGCGGCTGATCGCCGGCCGCGAGATGTTGAAGGGCTCGGCCAACTCGCCAGCGGTGGCGGGGCCGGCTGCCAGGCGGTTGACGATGCGCAGGCGCACCGGCTCGCCCAGGGCGAAGAATTTTTCCTGGACTTCGGGGGTGTGGTGCGTGGCAACGGTGTTCATTGTGCACTATATGTAACATGTATGTTACATATTTGTCAAGAGCTAAATTCAGCGGGAATCGCTTTCCCTTTACATACTTATTACAGAGAGGCAAAGACCAGCTTACCGCCCGGGTTTAGACTCCTTATGAGGAGCATGCCATGAAGACATTCCTGCATTTCAGTATCGTTGCCAGCCTGTTGCTGGCTTCCTGCGGCGCCGCCGATGGGGCGCGGCCGCCATTGGGCGGCAACCGTCCGCCCCAGGACAACGACGCCCCGCCAGGGAACGCCCAATCTGGCGACGCCCCGGCGCCCGGCAACCCGTCCCCTCAAAGCGAATTCGTTGCCCAGCCGGTGGCACTGCAATATCAGGAGAGTCCCGGCGATCAGCCGGTCTACATTTATCTCTTTACCCACACCGAGGACCACATCAATCACGAACTGAGCGAGGCGCGCTACACGCGCCTGGCGCCGGTGGTGGCCGACCTGGCCGCCAGCTATCCGGCCTCCGAATTGGTGTGGACGATTGAATTCCAGGGCGCTGATGCCCAGACGGTGGCCGAACGCGATCCCGTCACCGGTGTAGCGACCATGCTGCGCGATTATGCTGCCCAAGGCTACATTGATTTTGGCTACCACGCGCACCACGAACCGACCTACTTCAACCGCCCCCAAACTGAGTTGCGCGAAGGGGATAGCTGGGAGGCCATCGTGCAGGCGCTGGGCAGCTGGGTCAGCTGCGAAAAGGACCCGCTGCTGGGCGGCTGCCTCTCCGAGACCGGCGGCGGACTGCTGGCGGTGGCTGAACATTTCGGGCCCGTGCAGATCGTCTCCGGGCTGAGCCTGGAGACCGGCGATGTGGGCATCACCGGAAGCGCCGGCCGGCATGCGCTAATCCAACACATGCCCGACTACATGGTGGATTTCGGCTTTTCCGACCACAGCCCCGCCAGCCGTGAGGCTGGCTATTCCGAACTGGTCAATGAACTGATGGACTTGCTTACGCCGACCTACCGCAATTCCGATGGCCTGTTTTGGATGGACGACGCCCTGCGCATCAATGACGCCGCGGTCGTGGATTCAATCGGTTTGCTTAACCTGGACGAAGGCGCTGCCTCAGTGGCCGCGACCATGGAATCCATGGACCGCAGCCACAGCCAGGCGATGAATGCCGGTTTTGCTTCGAAATGGATTTACACCGCCCAGGGCAGCCAGAGCCCGACCCAGTACGCTTACGCCAATCCCGAGGACCCGGAACTGCCACCGGAAAGCATCAATCCACCCTTCCTCATTGAGCAGAATTACCAGAACAATATTGATGCGCTGAGCTTTCTGGCGGCCGAGTTCATGCCCGCTAACCCCGGCAGCCACTTTGTGGGCAGCGAGGAACTGCTGGCCCTGGCCGCCACCGCCGAGTACTGGTCGGTGAGCGCCGCCGAACTGGACGCGATCGCCCGCTGGCTGCTGCAGGCATGGGGCAGCGCGCCGCCGCCCTATGCTTCGGATGGCGCCGAGTTCTATTCGATGCGCGACGCCATGGGCCTGCTGGCCGCGGCCCTGACCCAGCAGGCCAACCGCGGCCTGTTCCCGGAAACGCAGGAGATCACCCTCTTCTACGGCCCGCTGGAAGCCCTGCCGCCGGCCGAAGGCCTGACGCTATCGCTGAATGAGGTATATGAAATCGCCGCGCAGGTCAACCGCCTGCTGGCCGCCAGCGAGGAGGCCTGGCAGCTGACGCCGGGCAACATCCTGCCGGGTTCGTTCACGGTGGCCGGCGGCGAGATCAACGCCGCCCAGGCGCTGTATGCGCTGGCGTTGGTCTACGCCTCCAGCTACGCCGGTACGCCGGTGGACAGCGTGCCGCTGCCCGCTACCCAGCCGCTGCCGGATACCTATGAAATGTTGGATACGCTGGGCTGCTGGGACTGCTACGACTCGGCCTGGTCGCTCAAGCCGGCGACGTTGCACTAGTCAGCCAGCCATTAGTAGAGCCCTCTCCAGTCCGCGAGAGG
>OMJR01000020.1 GCA_900299355.1 Anaerolineaceae bacterium | reverse complement strand
GTAAGATTAATTAATGTCATCTGCGACCTCCCCGACCCCGCGTTGTTCGATCGTGATCCGCGCCTATAACGAAGAAAAACACCTGCCAGCCCTGCTGGATCGCATCCAGGCCCAGAGCGTGCAGCCGGTGGAAACGATCCTGGTCGATTCGGGTTCCACGGACGACACGCTGGCGATTGCGGGCCGTTACCCGGTCAAAATCGTGCACATCAAGCCCGGCGATTTCACCTTTGGGCGCTCGCTGAACAAGGGTATCGCCGCCGCCAGCGCCCCAATCGCGGTGCTGGCTAGTGCGCATGTGCTGCCCTTCGATGAGCGCTGGCTGGAGCACTTGTTGGCGCCCTTTGCGGACGAACAGGTCGCGCTCAGTTACGGTATGCAGCGCGGCGGCGCGGAGAGCGAATTTTCCGAGGATCAGCATTGGCAGCGCTGGTTCCCGGAACACAGCGATTGGGACCAGCCGCATCCCTATTGCAATAACGCCAATGCGGCCATCCTCCGCAGCCTCTGGCAGCAGCAGCCCTACGACGAAGACCTGACCGGCCTGGAAGATTTGGCCTGGGCTAGCTGGGCCAAGCACGAAGGCTATAAGGTCGCCTATGTGGCCGAGGCCGGCGTGACCCACATTCATGAAGAGAACGCGGCCCAGATCGTCAACCGCCACCGCCGCGAAGCCGTTGCCTTGAAAAGCATCTTGCCCCAAAGCCACTTCACGTTGCTCAATTTCCTGGGCATGTTTGTGCGCCGCACGCTGGGCGACTGGCGCGCAGCCTTGCGCCAGGGCGCCTTTCTGCAACAGGCTGGCCCGGCGCTACGCTTTCGCTTGTTGCAATATTGGGGCACTTATCGCGGTTACCAGGAAGCCGGCCGAATGACCCCCGCTATGCAGCAGGTTTTTTACTACCCACCCAGCGTGTTGGAGACCCGCCGCCGCAACGACCAAGCCGATTGTGAAACGGAGACGGCCCGATGAGCACTCCACGGATTGTGGCCCTGGTACCGATGCGCGATCAGTCGGAACGCGTACCCGGCAAGAACTATCGTGAACTGGCGGGTACGCCGCTCTTTCACCACATCATCGCCACCCTGCTTGGCACGCCCGAAATCGCCGAAGTGGTCGTGGATACCGACAGCGATCCGATCAAGGCTGGCCTGGCCGAGCACTTCCCCCAAGTCACCATCCTGGATCGGCCCGCGCACTTGCGGGACGGCGAAATCCCGATGAATGAAATCCTGCTGCACGATACGACCCAGGTGGCGGCCGATTTCTACCTGCAAACCCACAGCACTAATCCACTCTTGCGTGCGGGTACGATTTCCGGGGCGATAGCGGCCTTCCTGGCCGCGCAGCCTGGCGCCGATTCGCTCTTTTCAGTGACCGCGCTGCATACCCGGCTCTACGATGCCACGGGCCAGGCGATCAACCATAACCCTGCGGAACTACTGCGCACCCAGGATCTGCCGCCGGTCTACGAAGAAAACTCCTGCATTTACATGTTTAGCCGTACCACCCTGGAAGCCCACGGCCACCGCATTGGCGCGTCGCCGCTGATGCACCCCATCCCCGCCGAGGAGGCCTGGGACATTGACGAAGAACTCGATTTCCAGGTCGCTGATTTCCTGATGCGCCAACGCCGATGACGACTACCGTACTGCTCTCCGCCCCCTATATGCTGCCCAGCCTGGAGCGTTTTCGCCCGGTCTTTGACCGTTACGGCATTGAATTGATTGTGCCGGAGGTACGCGAACGCCTGGAAGCCAAAGAGATCCTGGCCTACGCCGGCCAATTTGACGGCGCGATTTGCGGCGATGACCGCTTCAGCGCGGCGGTGCTGGAGGCCTGCGCGCCGCGCCTCAAAGTGATCAGCAAATGGGGCACCGGCGTGGATTCGATTGACCAGGCGGCGGCCGAAGCGCTGGGCATCCAGCTGCACCGCACCCCGGGGGCCTTCACGGAACCGGTGGCCGACAGCGTTATGGCCTACATGTTAGCCTTTGCACGCCAGACGCCCTGGATGGATACGGCCCTCAAGGGCGGCGAGTGGGCCAAACTGCCCGGGCGGTCGCTTTCCGAGTGCACGCTGGGCGTGATCGGCGTGGGCGTGATTGGCAAGGCGGTGCTGCGCCGCGCCAAAGGCTTCGGCATGCGCCTGCTGGGCACTGATGTTGTGACAATTGATCCCGATTTCATTGAAGAGGTCGGCGTGGAGATGGTCGACCTAAAGAGCCTGTTACTGCGCTCCGACTTTGTCAGCCTGAATTGCGACCTGAACCCCGGCAGCCGCCACATCATGAACGTGGATACATTGGGCCGCATGAAGAAAGGCGCGGTTCTGATCAATACCGCCCGTGGCCCGCTGGTGGACGAGGTCGCCCTGGCCGCCGCCCTGGAATACGGCAAGCTAGCTGGCGCCGCTTTGGACGTCTTTGAAGAGGAGCCGCTGCCCGCGAATAGCCCGCTGCGCCAGATGGATCATGTCCTGCTGGCGGCCCACAATGCCAACGCCAGCCCGGCGGCCTGGGAGCGGGTGCACTGGAACACGATCCGCAACCT
>OMJR01000019.1 GCA_900299355.1 Anaerolineaceae bacterium | reverse complement strand
GGTCTTGCCCAGGCCCGGGGGGCCATAGAACAACACATGATCGAGCGCCTCTTCGCGTTGGCGGGCGGCCTCGATCAGGATGGCCAGGTTCTCTTTAATCCGTTCCTGGCCAATCAGTTCACCGAGATTGCGCGGCCGCAGCGCCGGTTCCAGGCGATCGTCCGCCTTGGGATTGGGATCAAGCACCCGGTCTTTAGGATCAGTCATCGCCTGGATTATAGCGATTTTGGGCTATCTCTTTGCCAGAATTGAATACCCGGCTCCGCTATAATCCTTAAAATCCACCGCCCGGGAGCCTACCATGCCAGAGTTGTACGTCTCCAAGCACCCACTCGTCCAGCACAAAATCACTCTATTACGCGACAAAAAAACAGAACCGCGCAAGTTCCGTGAACTGGTCAGCGAGATTACTGCGCTGCTGACCTACGAGGCCACCGCCGATTTAGCCACCAGCGACAAACAAGTCGAGACGCCTATGGGCACCGCCCAAGGCAAGGAAGTCACCCACAACATCGGCCTGGTACCGATCCTGCGCGCCGGCCTGGGCATGGTGGATGGCATTTGGGATTTGATGCCCGATGCCCAGGTATGGCACATCGGCCTCTATCGCGACGAAGAATCGCTGCAACCGGTACAGTACTACAACAAGCTGCCCACCGCCCCCACCGTGGGCGTGTGCCTGGTGCTGGATCCGATGCTGGCCACCGGCGGCTCAGCCGCGGCCACGATTGGCATCCTCAAGGATTGGGGCGTGAAGCAGATCAGATATGTCGGCATCCTGGGCGCCCCCGAAGGCGTCGAGCACCTGGCGCAGGAGCACCCGGAAGTGCCGGTGCACTTGGGGGCGCTGGATGAGCGCCTCAACGAGATCGGCTACATCGTGCCCGGTTTGGGCGACGCCGGCGACCGTCAATTTGGCACGGGTTGAGTCCAATTCGACCATGAGTAAATTCGCCGAAATTGGCGCAGAGCTAAAGGCTGTGCTCGGCGGGCGGCTCAGTAACATCCTGGATGTGTCCCTGCCGCCGCTCTTTTTCCTGTTCGGCGATTGGTTGTGCTGCACCGATTTGGGTCTGCAACTAGCCTTACTGGCGTCGGTATTCGTGGCTTTGGTGCGTCTGTGGCGCCAGGAAGCGGTGTGGGCTGCACTGGGCGGCCTGGGTCTGGCCGGATTCGCTGGCTTGTTGGCGCTGTGGCAGGCCAATTCGCAAGCCTATTTCCTGCCGGGCATGTTGTCCGGCATCATTACCGTCTTCCTTTGCCTGCTCAGCCTGGTGCTGCGCCGGCCGCTGGTGGCCTGGACCAGCTACCTCGCCCGCCGTTGGCCGCTGGCCTGGTATTGGCACCCCCAGGTGCGCCCGGCCTACGCCGAGGTCACCGCCGGCTGGGCGCTGGTCTTCGGCTTGCGGGCGGCCGTGCAATACCGGTTCTTCGCCAGCGGGCAAAGCAGCGCCCTGGCCTTGAGCCAGGTAGCCCTGGGCTGGCCGCTGATCCTGATGCTACTGGTCGCGACCTACGCCTACGGCCAGTGGCGCTTGCGCCGGCTGGCGGGGCCTAGCATCACAGAATTTGAAGCCGGTAAACAGCCGCCCTGGAAGGGGCAAAAGCGGGGTTTTTAGAAGTTAGGAGTTTCGAACTATTTGTTCACCACAAGTTTCTCATATATACCCAACGTTAAACCTGAAATCAGGAAACAGCTCGCATGGCGAAATCCAAATCCTCCTCCGCGTCGCACGACGACCTGCAGCAGCAAGTCGAACAGCTTCAGGCTGAATTGACCCGGGTCACGCTGGAAAAGAACTTTCTCCAGCGGGCTATGCAGGATCTGAATTTCCACGACAACGCCCACGACGGCATCCTCTATACCGACGAGCACAACCGCATCGTGTATGCCAACCCCTATTTCCTGGAAATGATGGGCATTGACGATCGCGACGATCTGATCAATCAACCCCTGCCCGATTACATGTGGAATGATCCCAAAGAGGCCAAACGCCTGTTTGCCGATATCGGCACCGATGGCTTCGTGCGCGAGCGTGAAATGTCGCTGCACAACCAGGAAGGCCAGGCCGTCTTCGCGATGTGCTCCGGGGTCGCCAGCACCGACGAGGATGGCAAGGTGATCGGCAAAGAGCTCATGTTCTGCAACATCACCAGCAAGCGCATGTTCCAGGCCGAACTGATTGAACAAACCGCCCTGCTGGACGCGCTGCTGGAGAGCACTCCCGATCCCATCCTGGTGCTGAACGCCGCATTGGGCGTGGAACGCAGTACCCCGGCCGCCCAGGGCCTGTTCCGCTTGCAGGGCGATGAACAAAGCCCTGCCTTTTTTGACCTGCTAGCCGCAATCGGGATGAGCAAGGAAGACCTTTCCGCCTTGCGCAGCACCCTGGAAGAAGAAAAAAGCCTGCACCGTGAATTTGAATTCAACGGCCGCCATTATGAACTGCATGCTGCGCCGTTGAAATCGGTGCAAAAGGGTTGGGTGTGTGTACTGCACGATGTGACCGAGCGCAAACGCACCGAAGAAAGCCTGCAATACCGTGCCTTCCACGACATTCCGACCCTGCTGCCCAATCGGGCCTATTTCCTCGACAAGCTGAACCAGGCGATCAATGCCGCCGCCCAAGATAAAAGCGACGCCTTCGCCGTATTATTCATCGATTTGGACAAACTCAAGACCGTGAATGACACTTTCGGGCACCATGTCGGCGACCAATTCCTGGTGGAATTTGCCCGCCGCCTGGAAAGCAGCATCCGCCCCGGCGATCTGGCCGGGCGATTGGGCGGCGACGAATTCGCTGTCTTCCTCGCTAATGTGTCTAATGAAGCCGATGCGCTAAGGATCACCAAGCGCATGCACCAGGCCCTGCGCAAACCATTCAAGCTGACCGACAAGCACGAAGTGCACAGCAAGGCCAGTATCGGCATCGCCCTCTACGAATCCGGTATGCACGAAGCGGAAGAGGTATTGCGTTCGGCCGACCAGGCCATGTACCGCGCCAAGCAAGAGGGCGGCGACACCGTTCGGATTTAATCCCCCAGCCTAATAGAGAGCCGCAATTTGGAGCGCCGCCGCGAAATCCGGGCGCCCGTCTTCGTAATGCCACCAGGCAGAGAGCAGCGATTCGGCCTGCCCCCAAGCGCGCAGCCGCTGTGGGTCGAAATCCAGCAACTCAGCAAAACGTTCGATACGGCGGCTGATCCGCGCCTGCCACTCCGCCGCTGATTCAGTCTCCGGTAGGTTGTTGCGCAGCCAGGGCATCAAGTCGTATTCGGCCTCGCCAAGTAAACCTTTGGGATCAATAAACACATAACCCGCCGGATGGGCTTGGCTGGACAGAATGTTCCAGTGATGCGCATCCCCGTTGAGTAGCTTGACCTCGCCCTGGTCGCCCAACAAAGCCGCATAATTCGCTTCGGCGCGCTCCACTAGCGCCGCGGGAAAAGGCCCCGTGCCGCCTTCAAAGCGCACCCGCAGGCGTCGCAGGCCTTGGGCCCAATCCGCGATGGCGGGAAAATCGCCCTCGGCGGGTGGCGGCGCCCACAGTTGGCGCAACAAATCCGCCGTGACCTGCATCGCGTGGTCTTCATCGCTCAGCTCCGCCAGCGGACGCCCGGGCTGCAGGGCTTCCAGCAGAAAGACGCGCCGTTCCGGCCAACTGGCCAGCAGGCGCACGGTGCCGCTGCCCGCAAAGGCCTGCAAAGCGGCCAGCTCAATGCGCCACTCTTCATCGGGAATACCGATTTTCAAGACCGCCGGGCTGCCATCCGCCTGGGTGACGGCGCCCACATAGTTATAGGCCATGCCCGGCAGCGGATCGCCCAGGCGCAGAT
>OMJR01000018.1 GCA_900299355.1 Anaerolineaceae bacterium | reverse complement strand
TTAAACAAGGTGTAGAAATTCTGAATGCCTGGGTCGCTGGTTCCCATCACGTAGGGCGTGATAAGGTTTAACAGTACAAATATAATAAACACCATGCCAACCTTTGATGTGAACAAGGAAAGCGAGTAAAGAGGAGTCAAATTAAACAGGTTAATCTGCTTTACCCGCTTATACAATTTGTCAATATGGGCCAACATTCGAATAGCCGAATAAAACGCGCCTAAATTCAGTCCAACTACAATTAAGGACAAGATCAAGGTTGAGTATTTTGTATACGCTGAGGAAAACAATGGACCGTAGTATTCGTCAAAGAGGGGAAGGCCAATTGGCAAAAGAACAATACCCACTATGGTAAACCCCCAACCCGTTCGGCTAGGGAGGTACAAGAATTCATCCCTAACGCGTTCATATTCTCTTTGAGCTAGTTGCAAGGCAGGACGGAAGTTCACTAATGCTGTCGCTCCAGATCTCCGCATAAACTGCCAAAAAGTGGAAACAAAGACAAACCAGACAGTTTGGACAAGGATCACCGGTGCAAACTCGCCCATTGGCAGAACGCCTTCAAGCCAAATCGCAAGGTGCTGGCTCAGAACAACAAACAAATAGATAAACAGATAAAACCAGAAGTAATGAAAGGGCAATTTATCCACCCAGTGGAAAAAACGATCCATCCAGCTTAAATCAAAGTTTTCAGTCCGTTGCGCTTTCGTGCTCATCTGAGCCTCCACGCGATTGAATTGGACAGATTATAATCCTGCACTTCGCAATGGAGTCCCAATGAAATCTCGCAACCTGCCCATCCTAGTTATCGCCCAAGCACTTTGTATGAGCGGCCCGCCGGCCGTCGTGCTGCTGGGCGGCATCGTCGGCGCCGGCCTGGCGCCCAGTCCGGCGCTGGCGACCCTGCCTATCTCGCTGATGGTGCTGGGGGTAGCATTGAGCACTATCCCGGCCGCGTTGCTGATGCGGCGTATCGGCCGCCGCAAGGGTTTTATGCTGGCGGCGGGCCTGGCCGCGGCGGGCGCCCTGCTGGCCGCCTGGGCGCTGACTCAGGGAAGTTTCCTGTTCTTTTGCCTGAGCATCCTGCTGATAGGCGCCAATGGGGCCTTCGTGCAGCAATACCGCTTCGCAGCCACTGAAAGTGTGGCCGACGAGTTTGCCGGACGGGCGGTGTCCCTCGTGCTGGTGGGCGGCATCTTTGCGGGCTACCTGGGGCCGGAAATCGCGCGCCACACACAGGACTTGTTTAGCCAGGCGCTGTTTGTCGGCTCTTTTGTCAGCATTGCGGTGCTGTATGGCGCGGCGGTGCTGTTGCTGTCCTTGCTGCGCGATGTGGCGCCGCCCAAGGAACTTGCACACAGCACGGGACGCCCGCTGGGCGAAATCGCGCGCCAGCCCAATTACCTGGTGGCGGTGCTGGCCGGGGCGGCCAGCTACGGCGTGATGAGTTTCATCATGACCGCCACGCCGGTGCATATGGTGGGCGGCGAAGGCTTCAGCCTGGACCAGACCGCGGTCGTTATCCAGAGCCACATCATGGCGATGTATCTGCCCTCGCTGATAACGGGTTTCCTGGTCGAACGCCTGGGCTTGTTCCGCATCATGCTGATTGGCGCGGTGTTGATGATTGCCTGCTCTGGGCTGGCGATAGTGAGCGTGGCTTTCATTCATTATTGGGGCGCGCTGGTGCTGCTCGGCCTGGGTTGGAACTTGCTCTTCGTGGGTGGAACGGTGCTGCTGACCCGCACCTACGCGCCCAACGAGCGCTTCCAGGCGCAAGCCGGCAACGACTTCACCGTCTTCGGAATACAAGCGATGGCCTCGTTATCCGCGGGTAGCCTGTTGTACAGCACGAATTGGACGATTATGAACTTGCTGAGTATTTTGGTCTTGGCCGCTACGTTAAGCGTGGTGCTGCAGCAGCGCAAACAGTTGGCGGTGGGAGCTAGCTAGCCGCCTGCCGCGCCCAGCGGCGCAGCAGCACGCAGGGCCGGTAGCGCTCTTCGCGGTATTCGGCATAGAGGTGTTCCAGGACGGTCAGCACCTTATCGTAACCTAGCTGCAGGCCCCATTCCAGCGGGCCTTGAGGGTAATTGACGCCCAACTTCATGGCGGTATCCACCGTCTCGGCATCCGCCACGCCTTCCAAGACTGCGAACGCCGCTTCGTTGACCAATTGCGCGACGATGCGCGGCAACACCGCCGCTGGGCCTTCGGCAATCCAGACCGCTTCGCGGCCAAGGCTGCGGATGGCTAACTCCACCGCCGGAATCAAATCATCATTAAAGGCCGGGGTAAGCACCAACGTGGCGACATCGCCGTTGCCTAGGAATAGCCCGTCGAAGCCAATCACGCGCTCCGGATGCTGGACCCAGGCCGCCATCTCCGAAAGAGCCATGTCGGCACATTGGGCAATGATGGGAACATGTGGCGGCAAGCTCTGGTCGTACCAGGAGAGCAGGCTGGGCGCTTCCTCGGCGCGGCCGGCGACCACGAAGCAGGCCGCGGGCGGTTCCTCTGGGTCGGGCACCGAGCTGACCGTGTAGCCCGCCTGGTAGGCCAGGTTCTCCAAGCCGGGCGCCCAGGACCCCTCGGAAATCACCAGTGGCCCGGCGCCGCCTGCCGGTTTGCGCTCACGGACTTTGGGTTCGTCAATTGCCTCAGCATAATCGTAGAAGCCGCGGCCAGTCTTGCGGCCCAGCGCGCCTTCCTGCAGCTTCTGCATTTGCAGCGGATGCGGGCGGTAGCGCGGCTCGCCGTGGGTCTGCTCATACATGGAGCGCATCGCCCCGGCGTTGATATCAATCCCAATCAGGTCCATCAATTTATATGGCCCCATACGGAATCCGCCACCGCGTTCCACTATCATGTCGATGTAATTGTGGCTGGCGACGCCCTCGCCCAGCAAGCGCAAGGCTTCCGCATAGAAAGGGCGGGCAACACGATTGACAATGAAGCCGGGCGTGTCACCAGTGACCACCGGCACCTTGCCCAGCGCCTCGGCCAGCTCCTTGAGCGTCTGGATGGTTTCATCGCTGCTTTGGGCGGCCTGCACCACTTCAACCAGGGGCAGCACCGGCGCGGGGTTGAAGAAGTGCATGCCAGCCACGCGTCCTGGGTGCTGGGTGGCGGCGGCGACCTGGGTGACGGAAAGCGTGCTGGTGTTGGTGGCCAGGATGGCGGGCGGCGGGCAGATTTCGTCCAGCCGGCTGAAGACGTCGACCTTCAACTCAAGCTGCTCCAGCGCGGCTTCGATGACCACCTGGGTGGGGGCCATGTCTTCCAGTTTTTCGGTCAGGGTCAGGTGCTTAAATTTACCCCCCTGCTCCTTCTTGTCCAGGAACTTCTTGATATAGTCGCTGGCTTTTTCAAGCACTTCAGGAAATGGGTCCTGCAGGATGACCTGGTAATCGGCGTACAGGCAGGCCAAAGCAATCCCGGCACCCATAGTGCCGGCGCCGACAATGCCAATGGTTTTTATGGAAGGTGTGTCTGCCATGCTAATTCAGGTTCCCGATAGATATTTGCCGAGTGATCAGTGAACAGTACCCAGTGAACAGGAGCCAAGTGTATCTATGTGGGGAATACCTGCTCACTAATCACTAATCACCAATCACTATTCACTTACCCTTGAAATTTGGGGCGCGCTTTTCGAGGAAGGCAGCCATGCCTTCCTTTTGGTCTTCAGTGTCGTAAAGCATGCGATAGTTGCGGCGTTCAAATTCCAGCCCCTCCTGCATCGTGCGCTCAAAGCCGTAGCGCAAAGCCTGGCGGGCCAGGCGCACGGCGACCGGCGGACGGGCGGCAATGGTCTCGGCCAGCTCGATGGCTGCATCCAGCACGCGTTCGCTGGGCACCACCTGGTTGACCAGGCCGGCAGCCAGGGCTTCCTGGGCCGTGATGGGCTCGCCGGTCAGAATCATTTCCATCGCGCGGTGCAGGCCCACGGCGCGCGCCAGGCGCTGGGTGCCCCCCGCCCCGGGCATGATGCCCAACTTGATTTCAGGTTGGGCAAAGCGTGCGCTTTCGGCGGCGATGATAATGTCGCAGCCCATGGCCAATTCGCAGCCGCCGCCAAAAGCGAAGCCAGCCACGGCGGCAATCACCGGCTTATCAATCGCCCAGATGCGCAGCCAATAGTCGCGCGTGCCGCCTTCCAGGATGTCGACCGGGCTGGCCTGGGCCATGGCCTGGATATCGGCCCCAGCAGCAAAAGCGCGCTGGTCGCCGTGCAGCACAAGCGCGCGCACGGCTTGATTAACGGACAGCGCTTCAAATGCGTCCGCCAGGGCGCTCAATACTTCTGGACTCAGGGCGTTCAATTTCTCCGGGCGGTTGAGGCCTACTAAGGCGACCGGGCCGCTCAGCTCCACCTTCACAAAGTCATCACTCATGCGCCCATTATATGCGCCTTGGCCCACCCCTCGTCAAGCGGCTTGACAGAACTTGCCATTGCAGAACAAATGTACTAGCATGTTTGACATGGACCGATTCGCCAAAGTCAATCAACTGTCTAAGGATATGAAGGTCGAAGTCGACAGCGTACAGGAGTGCCACCCGGTGGTGCAAGGCCGCTCGCTACCCGAGGTGCCGATTACCGAGTTGAGTATGCCGGGCGGCAAAAAGATGCGCGCGCTGAAGACGATGCTGACCACGGCTTGCGAGCGCAACTGCCACTACTGCCCGTTCCGCTCCGGGCGCAACATGCGCCGCCAAACTGCCAAGCCGGAGGAGATGGCGCGCACCTTCATTGATTATTATGAAGCCGGCATGGTCGAGGGCCTCTTCCTCAGTTCGGGCATCATCAAGGGCGGGGTGAGCACCCAGGACAGGCTGCTGGATACGGCCGACATCCTGCGCAACAAGTACATGTATCGCAGCTATCTGCACCTCAAACTGATGCCGGGGCTGGATTGTTTTCAATGTTGTTTGGCTTCAGCACACTTGAAGACGGGCACTTCGTCCTCGGCGCGTCGGGCATTGCGATCGGCTGTGTTGCGAGCGTTTCTATGATTTTCTTTGCTGACGCTAGGCGCGAAAACTACAACATCATGCGCCAATTCGGCCTGTCCGTTTGGGTATGTTTGAGCGTTGTAGCCCTGGGCGTATTCTTGCTGACCAATGGCACGACTTCAGCCGGGCACTCGGTGTCCGTTTCTGGTCACGTGGGCGGTGCTGTTGGTGGAGCGATCGTCGGTATCTTAATTCTAATCATGGAACGGCTTACAGGCCGTAACGAATAAACTATTTTTTGCACTGGAGGTGCAGTATGTTAGGTGAAAATCAAGTTCAAGTTTCAGATCTCTTCAAAGAGTTGCAGGCGCAGTTCTGCCAAAACACCGAATCGGGATCATTTGAGATCACGGTCGATCAGGCAGGAACTTGGGCGGGCGAAGATGTCTCTCTTGATCTCATGGTGGACTATGAAGTAGATGACGAGCGCGCTGCGGTTGCCCTGGGCGCTTACAACAACTACATACTTACGATCAGCGGTGAAGTTTGCTCCGAGAGTCAACTGGAGCTGCTTGAAATGACTGGCGGGGTTCGGATCTTTGGTGATCGGAATGACTCCTACACCATTGAACAATTCCTCACGGGCATTGAAGTGATGCTAAACACAAGATTCAAAGGCCTTGCCTTGAGGTCTAATCTGGGAATGTAAAAAAAAATAGTGGCGCCACGGCGCCACTATTTTTATGCGTACGTAAAAATAAAATGGTCAAAATCTCGTGTTACAAGGCCCTTGTTTTTAGCCTCCCCCGGAATTTACCCAAATCTCGGATTTGCGTCCCCCTGTAGGCTAAAAACGCCCAGACAGGGGGGTGAACAGGGTGGGGCAGGCGTTTTTCAGGTTGATCAAAGCAAGCCGTATAATAGTATATTTCTTTTATTGATTATTGATTTGTGTTTCCTTTGTTAGCGCCGGCACATCTTTTTACTGGGCTGTGTTTTGGCTGGTCTATGTTCCCAGCTTTGTTTGCGCCGGCATATCCTTGTTTGCCTGTTTGATCATGTTCATACAATCCCTATACTTTTATGCATGCATAAAAGTGGACTCATCTCATTCTTTTTATTTTCACCGTCTTAGATCCTGATCTTTATTCTTGGGTCTACTCCCCCTACCCTTTGTATGGTCCTTGCTTGTTACTCCCTGTGGATTGGTTGTCTTTCTGTATTTATTCCCTGGAGGATAAAAGGTTTATCTGTGTGTTCCTTGTTTGGACTGTGGGTTCTATTTGCCGGGG
>OMJR01000017.1 GCA_900299355.1 Anaerolineaceae bacterium | reverse complement strand
TGCGCTGGCACGCAGAGCGCCAGCCGCGCCTACTGGCCTGGGTAGCTGTGCCGGTGCTGTTGGCGCTGCCGCTGTCCTTCCCGGTGGCGCTGGGCATGCTGGGCATGCTGCTCTTGGTCTGGCTGGCGCTGGAGAAATGGCGCTGGCTGCGGGTGCGCTGGGTGCAGGCGGGCCTGCTGCTGGGCGCGCTGGCGGCGATCGCTTATTTGCTTTTCGCCGTGGATGTGGCCCAACTGTGGCTGGTGCAGTCCGCCGATTGGCAGGTCTACGTCAGCCAGAACGCCTCGGGCTGGGTGGCGCGCGAGTTCGAACGCCTGCCCGCCTGGAGCCAGGTGCCCTTCATTGTCGTCTACGGCATCTTCCGCCCGCTGCTACCCGCCGCCATCATTGCCGGCAGCTCTTCAGCCCTGTGGAAAGGCATCATTGTTTGGCGTGCGCTGGGCTGGACCGCCCTGCTGGCCTTGCTGCTCTATGCCAGCTTCCTGGCCTTGCGCGAACGCGGCTGGCGGCGGCTGCCGGGCGCCTTGTTGCTCGCCAACTGGGTGCTGGTGCTGGTGGCCAGTTACCGCGGCGGGGGCGACGATTGGGACAGCCCGCGCTACCGCGCCGCCCTGGCTGTCATCCAGATTGGCCTGGCGGCCTGGGCCCTACAGCGCCAGCGCGAAAGCCGCGACCCCTGGCTGCGGCGCGCACTGGTCGGTGGAGGATTGGTCATCGCCTGGTTCGTGCCCTGGTATTTACGCCGCTACGCCGCCTTTGAATGGCCGATTATCGACCTGGACCAGGTGGTCGGCCTGGGCTTGGCCAGCGCCGTGCTGTATATTTTCTGGGATTGGCTCAGGGCTTGACCTTTTTGTTTCGATTGTTATAATTCAGCGCCTGAATTTTAGAGGCCATATACCGTATGGAACAAAGCACCGACACCGCGCGCGATATGCTCCTGCTGGAGCACATCGAAAGCGACCCCGATATCACCCAAGCCTCGCTGGCCGATAACCTCGGCGTGGCGGTGGGTACCGTCAATTGGCACCTCAAACGCCTGGTCTCCAAGGGTTACGTCAAGGTAAAACGGGCGCAGCGCCGCAAATTGCGCTACATCATCACCCCGCAGGGTATCAGCCTGCGCGCGCGCCTGACCGTGGAATACGTGGAGCGCTCGATGCAGCTCTACCGCCAGACGCGCCAGCAGGTGAGCGATTTGCTGGACCAGGTGGTGGACGCCGGGCACGAGGCCGTGCGCATTGAGGTGCAGCAGCAGGGCCCCGATGACATCGCCGATATTTGCCGACTGACCTGCCTGGAAAAGGGACTGGAGATTTCGGATAACGGGGCGGGCGCTTTACTGCGCGTGCGCGGCCACAAAGTGCTGCTGGAGCTGGAGGATTAGATGAGCGACACCAACTTCTGGGGCGATAAGCGCGTGACCGTCACCGGCGGTAGCGGCTTCCTGGGCTCCTTCATAGTGGAGGGGCTCAAGGCCCGCGGTGCCAAGGACATCTTCGTGCCCCGCAGCGCCGACTACGATTTAGTGCAGCCCGACCAGATTAGCCGCATGCTGGACGAAGCCCAGCCGGACTTGATCATTCACGCCGCGGCGCTGGCTGGCGGTATTAAGGCCAACATGGACCGCCCTGGGGCTTTCTTCTATGAGAACCTAATGATGGGCGTACCGCTGATGCACCAAGCTTACGAGCGCGGGGTGGACAAGTTTGTTGCCCTGGGTACGATTTGCGCTTACCCTAACGTTACGCCGGTGCCCTTCAGAGAAGAAAACCTCTGGGACGGCTATCCTGAAGTGACCAACGCGCCTTACGGCCTGGCCAAGAAGATGCTGCTGGTGCAGGCCCAGGCTTACCGCGAAGAATATGATTTCAATGCGATTTACCTGCTGCCGGTCAACCTCTATGGCCCGCGCGATAATTTCGACCCGGTCACCTCGCACGTCATCCCGGCCCTAATTCGTAAGTTTATTGAAGGTCAGGAAGGCGGCGAGACGGTGACCTTGTGGGGCGACGGCTCCCCGACGCGCGAATTCCTGTATGCTCCGGACGCCGCCGAAGGCATCCTGCTGGCCGCAGAGCGCTACAACGGCGCCGAGCCGGTCAACCTGGGGTCGGGGCGCGAAATCAGCATCCGCGACCTGGCCGAGCTGATTGCGCACCTGACCGGTTACGAAGGCGAGATTGCGTGGGACACCAGCAAGCCCAACGGCCAGCCGCGCCGCCTGCTGGATGTCAGCCGCGCCGAGGATTACTTTGGCTTCAAGGCCGGGACCGATTTCGAAAGCGGCCTGCGCGCCACGATTGACTGGTTCCGCGACCACCGCGAGGAGATTGCCGCGCGTGAACGCGTCGCCTAAGGCCGAAGCCCAAACAGTTGTGATTCAGCCCCGCAGCGGCCTGGCTGCGCTTAACCTGCGCGACCTGTGGAATTTCCGCGAGCTGATTTATTTCCTGACCTGGCGCGACATCAAGGTACGCTACAAGCAGACCCTGCTGGGCGCCGGCTGGGCCATCCTGCAGCCGGTGCTGCAGATGCTGGTCTTCAACTTGCTCTTCGGCGACCTGGCCGGCCTGAGCAGCGGTGGCATTCCGCGCCCGATATTCACCTATGCGGCGCTGCTGCCCTGGAACCTGTTCTCCACCGGCATCAACGACGCCGGCCGCTCGCTGGTCACCAACCGCAACATGATTACCAAGATTTATTTCCCGCGCCTGATTGTGCCGCTCTCGGCAGTGCTCAGCGGGCTGGTGGATTTCGCTATCGCCTTCCTGCTGCTGGGCGGCATGATGGTCTATTACGGCATCGCCCCCGCAGCAGGTGCGGCGCTGCTGCCGCTCTACTTGCTGCTGGCGCTGGTGACCGCCATCGGCGTGGGCCTGTGGCTCTCGGCGCTAAATGTGCATTACCGCGACATCCGCTACCTGATTCCCTTCCTGACCCAATTCTGGATGCTCGCCTCGCCGCTGGCCTATGAAGCCAGCGAAGTATTCACCCGCCTGCCGGAAGCCTGGCAATGGCTGTATGCGCTCAATCCCCTGGTGGGGGTGGTCGAAGGTTTCCGTGCTGCGCTGTTGGGCACCGAGGTTTATTCGGCCAGCTTCATTTGGGTTTCGGTGGCCAGCGCCCTGCTCATCCTCCTGACCGGTGTTTTTTATTTCCGCAGCATGGAACGCACCTTCGCGGACACGGTGTAAGCGATGACGACTGCTATCCGTGTTGAGGGGCTGGGCAAACAATACCGCATTGGCGGCAATGTCGAGTCCTACCGCACCCTGCGCGACACGATTGTGGACGCCGCTACTTGGCCCGCGCGCCTGCTCAAAGGCGAGCTGAACAGCCGCGCCGAGACCTTTTGGGCGCTCAAGGACGTATCTTTCACGCTGGACCAAGGCCAGGTGCTGGGCGTGATTGGCCGCAACGGCGCCGGCAAGAGCACCTTGCTCAAAATCCTGTCGCGCGTCACCGAACCGACCACCGGCCTTGCCGAAATTCATGGCCGCGTCGGTTCGCTATTGGAGGTCGGTACCGGCTTCCACCCCGAGCTGAGCGGACGCGAAAACATCTTCCTGAACGGCGCCGTGCTGGGCATGCGCCGCCAGGAAATTGAGTCCAAATTTGACGAAATCGTCGATTTCGCCGGTGTCGAGAAATTTATTGATACGCCGGTCAAACGCTATTCCAGCGGCATGTACCTGCGCCTGGCTTTCTCGGTGGCGGCCCATTTGGAGCCGGAAATCCTGGTGGTGGACGAGGTGCTGGCGGTGGGCGACGCCGAATTCCAGCGCAAGTGCCTGGGCAAGATGAGCGATGTGGCCAACGCTGGCCGCACGGTGCTCTTTGTGAGCCACAACATGTCGGCCATCCTGCGCCTCACCGAGCGCGCCATCGTGCTGGACCAGGGCCAGGTGGCCTACAGCGCGCCTACCCAGCAGGCAGTGGACTATTACATGGCCTCTGGTTTCTCGCAATCCGGCGAACGCACCTGGAACGCCGACGAGGTGCCGGCCAGCGCGGCGCCCTTCGTGCCGCTGGCGCTGCGGGTGCGCGACCCGCGCGGCGAGGTCAGCGACAGCCTGCTGGCCCGCGAGCCGATTGATGTTGAGGTTGAGTACCGCCTGGACCAGGACGTGACCGCCCTGCGAGTGGGCATCTACCTGATGACCCTACGCGGCGAAGTGGTCTTCACCTCCTTCGATACCGATGAACCCAAGCTGTATGACCAGTACGGAAGCCGCAAGGCAGGCAGCTACATCAGCCGCACCCAGATTCCCGCCGATTTGCTCAACGAGGGCCAGTACGTGCTGGGCATCAACGCCAGCGCTTTCCGGGTGAAGAGCTACTTCACCGACGAACGGGCGCTGTCCTTTACTATCGACGCCATGGGCGCAGCCGGCATGCATTGGGGCGAGGTGCGCCAGGGCCCCATTCGCCCGCAATTGGATTGGGCCATTCAGCAGGTGCAGGGTTGATGCTGATGCGCAACAAGGTCAAAGAAGTGCTGGGCCAACTGCCCCTGGCGGCTGAATTGGATTGGGCCCTGCGTGGCGCCGATGGTTCGCTGGCCGGCATGAATCTGGAGCGCATGAAGACCACCCTGCTGCCGGAGTGGGTGGGCCAGGCGGCGGCTTCGCCGCTGCGCCAGCAGGGCGGCAAGCGTGTCTTTATGTTTGCCACGCTGAATTATTGGATTGAACAAGGCATGCACACCGCCTTGGCCGCCGCCGGCCAGGGCCACCAGGTGAGCTTTGCTTACCTGCCCTACTCGCACTGGCAGCAGCCGGTGGATAAATTCGACCTTCGCCGCAGCGAGTTGTACACGCGGGAAGCCCTGGCGCCGGCTGGCGAGCTGCTGGAACTGGTCTCGCTGCTCAGCAGCGGCAAAGCGGCCCTGCCCGCCGAGCTAACCGCCGCGGTGGACCAGGTGGCGGTGATGGATACCCAGTACACCCTGCAACTGGAAGAAGTAGATAAGAGCAACGCGCTCTACCAACTGCGCCGCGAGCGCAACCGCCTGGCCGCTTCGACCGCGCTGGAGTGGCTGCAGCGCGAGCGCCCGGATGTGGTGCTGCTGCCCAACGGCCTGATTTTGGAATTCGGGGCCATCTTCCAGGTGGCGCGCTATCTGGATATCTCGGTGGTCAGCTACGAATTCGGCGAACAACGCAACCGCATCTGGCTGGCGCAGGATACGCCGGTGATGGTTCAGGATACGAATGCGATGTGGGCCGCGCGCCACGATTGGCCTTTTAGCGAGGAACAGCGCGCCAAGGTGCACGAATTGTTTGATACCCGCAAACGCGCCGGGCTCTTCCAGAACTTTTACCGCCAGTGGCAGAACGTGCCCAGCACCGGCGTGGCGGAAGCGCGAGCCAAACTGGGCCTGGATGAGCGCCCGGTGGTGCTGCTGGCCGCCAATGTGATTGGCGACAGCCTGACTTTGGGCCGCGCGACCTTCAGCGGGGATATGAGCACCTGGCTGCGGCGTACGTTGGCTTACTTTGCCGACAAGCCCGAGGTGCAATTCATCCTGCGCGTGCATCCCGGCGAGCAGGGCCTGGATGGCCCCTCGGTGGCCGACCTGGTGGCCGAGACGCTGCCCGAACTGCCCGCACACATGCGCCTGGTGGCCGCCGCCGACCCGATTAATACCTACGATTTGGTGGCCGCCGCCGACTTGGGCCTGGTGTACACTACCACGGTGGGCATGGAGATGGCCATGAGCGGCCTGCCGGTGGTAGTGGTCGGGCAGACCCATTACCACGGCAAGGGCTTCACCCTGGACCCGGCCAACTGGGACGAGTATTTTGCGCTGCTGGATGGCCAGTTGGCGGCTGGGGAAGCCGCCCGCCCGCGGCCGGAGCAGGTCGACCAGGCCTGGCACTACGCCTACCGCTTCTTCTTCGATTACCCGCAGCCCTACCCCTGGCACCTGATGCACTTCTGGGACAACGTCGGCGACTACTCGCTGGAGCAACTCTTCAGCGCCGAAGGCCAGGCGGCCTACGGGCGCAGCTTTGATTACCTGCTGGGCGAAACGATTAACTGGCAGGTCGAAAAGGACTAAAGATGGCAATTAACTGGACAGACAAAGTCGTGATGGTCACCGGCGGCACCGGTTCCTTCGGCAAGGAATTTATCCGCGTGCTGCTGGCCGAAAAGCAACCCGCCAAAGTGATTGTCTTCAGCCGCGATGAGTTGAAGCAGCACGAGATGCGCAAGAATGGCTTCGATGATGAGCGCCTGCGCTACTTTATCGGCGATGTACGCGATGCCGAGCGCATGCGCCGCGCGATGTACGGTGTAGATATCGTGGTGCACGCCGCGGCGCTCAAGCAGGTGCCGGCGGCGGAGTACAACCCGATGGAGGCGATAAAGACAAACATCCTGGGCACCGCCAACGTGATTGACGCTGCGTTGGACAATCGCGTCAGCCAGGTGTTGGCGCTCAGCACCGACAAGGCGGTCAACCCGGCCAACTTGTACGGTGCCACCAAGCTGGCTGCCGAAAAGCTCACCGTGCAGAGCAACGCTTACTCCGGTGACCGCCCGACGCGCTTTGCCTGTGTGCGCTACGGGAACGTGGT
>OMJR01000016.1 GCA_900299355.1 Anaerolineaceae bacterium | reverse complement strand
GCTGGGCGCCCATGTTCTCATAGGGATCATCCAGCTCAATTTCTTTGGCCACCGTCACTCCGTCGTGGGTGATGGTGGGCGCACCGAACTTTCGGTCAAGCGCCACGTTACGGCCTTTGGGGCCGAGGGTGGTGACCACAGCTTCGGCAACTGCGTCCACGCCGCGCTGCAGCTTGCGACGTGCTTCTTCAGCAAATGCCAGTTGTTTAGCCATTCTTTACTCCTTAACTAAATTGCAGATCGGGTTGGTGATTAACCAACAATCGCCAAGATATCGGATTCACGCAGGATCAAGAGCTTCTTACCTTCCATCTTGATCTCCGTGCCGGAATACTTGGCGAAGAGGACTACGTCTCCCTTGGAGACTTCCATTTCGATGTGCTTGCCATCATCGTCGCGGGTGCCGGGGCCGGTGGCCACGATCTTGCCGCGCTGGGGCTTTTCCTTGGCGGTTTCGGGCAGCACGATGCCGCCCGAGGTGACTTCTTCTTCCTCGATAGGCTCCACCACCACGCGATCTGCCAATGGTTTGAGTTTGTCAGACATTCTTCCTCCTACATGGATTACGTAAAAGATTTTGCAATGGCCCTGGTTCTTACCGGGCCAAACGCACAATTAGCACTCGCTAAATATGAGTGCTAACGGCGCTATGATACCACTTTCCAAATGCGAGTCAAGCGGGGTAAGCAGAATTCTTACGGAACGTTTACAGAACTAGTTATCGCGCTCGGCCAGCAGCGCACAGGTGCCGCGGTTATCGGCGGTAATCGCCATCACCAGGGAATTATCCGCGTAAACCGCCTCAATTTGGTCAACAACGGGCAAAGCCGTGTCACATTCCCCCAGCGAAGAAGTGGCCGAGGTGTACACATAGTAATAAACCACGCTGGCATCGGTGAGTTCCAAACCCTGGACCTCGACCGCCCAGCGCTCCTCATTTTCCTCGGCGGTGCAGCCCTCCACCGCGCAATGCAAGACCCTTATCGCGCCCTCGTAGTTGCGCGCCTGGAAGCGGATATGGCCCAACTGGCCGTACAGGTCGGCATTTTGGGGGTCGAAATCAATCGCGCGCTCCGCGTTCAGCGCGGCAGCAAAGAACTCGCCCATGCGGGTGTAGGTCTTGGCAATGGCCACATAGGGCAGCGGGTCCTGGATGCCCAGCGCTTCATTAATTGTCGCCGCACGGTCAAAATAGTCCAGCGCCTCATCATAGAGCGCCAACTGGCGGTAATTCTGCCCAATCGAGATATACAGGAAAGTCAGGTTGGGAGCGATTTCGGTGGCAGCCTGGTACTCCTCAATCGCCCCGGCATAGTCGCCGGTGGATTCATTCACGTAGGCATTCACCCGCCGCACGTCCATTAGATTGGGGTTGAGGCTTAGCGCCTGCTGGGCGTATTGGAAAGCCTGGGTGTACTGCTGCTGGTCGGCAAAGACCTCGGCCTGGTAAGCCAGGGCGTAGACGTTGCGCGAGTCCAGCTGCACCGCGCGGATAGCGGCCGTGCTGGCCTGGGCCAGGAAGGCCTGGCGCTCCGCCGCCGAGCCGGCCGCGCCGGCGCTCCAATCCAATACGAAGGCGTTAACCGCATTGGCTGTGGAGTCGTTGGGCGCCAGTTCCAGGGCGTTGGCGATGCTCTCGCGCGCTTCGGCCAGACGGTCACGCTTGGGGCCCTGGGTCAGCAGCGACGCTGAATAGGCCTGGATGCGGGCCAAATCGGTCCAGCCGACATAATCCGAGGGGTCGACCGCCAAGGCATCCTGGTAGGCCTGCACCGCGGCGGTCAGGTTGCCGGCCTCAAAGAAGGCGGCGCCCTCTGCGCGATAGGAGGCGGCGCTGCGGGTAGGCGTGGGCGTGGGCTGGAAGAGCGGCTCAATCTCGCCGGTTTGCACGTTGCGCAGGGTCACGAGGCCAATCACAATCAGCAGACCCCAAAACATCAGGCGGTAGGGATTGGTGCCGCCGACTTGCTGCTGAAATAGTTTGCGCTTGCGTTTTTTACTTATGCGCATAGCTTAGCCCCCGTCATCCATGTCGTCAGCTGCGGGCGTGGCGGTCGGCAGGCTGTCGGCGGTGGCCTCGCAAATCGTAATCATTTCCTGGGCGTTGGCCACCGCGGTCACATCCCCGGGCACATTGGCCAGCAGGGCCTGCGATATCGGCAGCGCTTCGGAACAGCGGCCGGCATCCGCCAGCAGCAATCCATACAAATAATAAAAGGCGGCCACATCCGGACCCAGGGGTAGCCCCTGCACGAGGGCACCCGTTTCGGTGGTGCCGCCGCGCACAGCCAATTCCAGTGCGCCCATGGCCTCGGGATACTGGCGGTTGCGATAATAGGCCGCGCCCAGGTTGCCATGGCGGAAGGGGTTGGTTGGGTCTTCATTGGCCGCTTGCAGCATGGATTGCACGGCCTTTCCAAACTCCCCCGTGCGGATATAGACCAGGCCAATCAAGGTATCGGGCACAGAGTTGGTAGGGTTAAGCGCGTCGGCCTGCACAAATTCTTCAATGGCTTCTTCGTAGCGCTCCAGGGCGAAGTAGGTGCGCCCCAGCGCCAGGCGTACATCCGCTACGCGGTCGTTGAGCGAAACCGCGACCAGATACTCATTAAGCGCCTCATCATAGTTACCGGTCAATTCCAGCACGTAGCCGCGCGCGCGGCGCACTTCCAACAGGTTGGGGTTGAGCAACATAGCGGTGCGCGATTCCTCGGCGGCGGATTCGAATTCATCCAGGTCGGCCAGCACTTCGGCGTAGAAAGCGTGCGCCAGCGGGTTGTTAGGGTCCAGCTGCAGGGCGTACTCAAGCGCGTCGGCCGCTTCGGCGGGCCGCTCTAGGAAGTTCAGTATCCAGCCCAACAGCGCGTGCCCGGTTGGGTTGGCCGGGCTGAGCAGCAGAGCATTGCGCACGCTGGTCTCAGCCGCCTCATAGCGCGAAGCCAGCACCTGGATGCGCGCCAACTGCAAGTACAGCGCCGGGTTATCGGCATCCACCATTACCGCCTGCTGGTAGCTCTCAATCGCCTGCAGCAAGTTACCCTGGGCGAAATGCTCCTCGCCCTCGCTGATGAAGGATTCGGGGTCGCGCGTCGGGGTGGGCGTTGCCGCTTCGGGCAGCGGGATGGTGGGCGCCACGTAGGAGTTAAAGAAGAAGACCGCCCCCACCAGGGCCAGCATCAAAATGATGAAGGCAGGGTTGACCCGCCGGCGCCGGCGGCGGCGCTGGATGGAGAATTTACTTCCGCGCAAATACATAACTGAATCGTACCATCGGGCCAAAAATAGCGTCAATAAAAGGCGCTAAGAGCTACATTAGGGCTAAAGCAAAGCTTTGCCCCCAATTGGAGGGGTTCACTGCGCGAAATTCCACACCGATGCATCATCGGCGCTACATCTGCCAGCGCTGATAGAATGGCGTCATGCGCGTCGACGTCTTCACCCTCTTTCCCGAGGTCTTCCCTCCCTATATGGATAGCAGCATCCTCAAGCGCGCCCAGGAAGCCGGCCTGCTCGACCTGGGCCTGCACAACATCCGCGACTACGCCACCGACAAGCATCACGTCACCGACGATGAACCCTACGGCGGCGGCGGCGGGATGGTGATGAAGGCCGAGCCGATTTTTGGCGCGGTGGAAACCGTGCTGGGCGCGCCGCCCCAGATACCGGTCATTCTGCTCAGCCCCCAGGGTCGCGTCTTCGACCAGCGCGTGGCCAGCGACTTGAGCCGCCTGCCGCATTTTGCGCTGCTCTGCGGCCGCTACGAAGGCGTGGACGAGCGCGTGCGCGAACACCTGGTGACCGACGAGATTTCGATTGGCGATTATGTGCTCACTGGTGGGGAGCTGGCCGCCATGGTGGTCATCGATGCCGCCGTGCGCCTGCTGCCCGGCGCGCTGGGCGCAGAGAACGGCGCGGCCAACGACTCGCATGCCAGCGGTCTGCTGGAAGGTCCGCACTACACCCGCCCGCCCGAGTTCCGCGGCTGGACGGTGCCCGAGGTGCTCAAATCCGGCGATCACGCCAAAATTGCCTGCTGGCGCCGCCAGCAGGCGCTGAAGCGTACCGCCGAGCGGCGGCCAGATTTACTGGATAATCAGGATTTGAGCGAAGAAGACCGACGTTTGCTGGACAGCGATTAAGCGGTTTCCGCCGCCAGCCCCAACCAATCCCCCATCTGCACCACTTCAATCTCGCGCAAGCCGGCCGCCTGCAGGGCCGCCTGGATATCGCCATGCTGGCGGTCGAGGATGCCGGAGAGCAGCAGCCGCCCGCCGGGGGCCAGCAAGCCCGCCAGGCCGCCGGCCAGGAGGCGCACCAGAATCGGGGCCAGGATATTGGCCACCACCAGCGGCGCCTGGCGCAGCGCAAAGTTCCCGGCCAGGATGTCGTCCAGCGAGCCGACGGCGAACTCGGCCTCCACTGCGTTTAGCTCGGCATTGTGGCGCGCGTTCTCAATCGCGTCGTTTTCGATATCTACGCCCAAAAGGCAGCCCGCGCCCAGCTTGTCGGCTGCGATGCTCAGCACGCCGGAGCCGCAGCCGACATCAATCAGGTCGGCGCCGGGCTGCAGGTAGCGCTCAATCATTTGCAGGGAGAGTTGGGTGGTGGGATGCACGCCGGTGCCGAAGGCCATGCCGGGGTCGATGCGCACCGGCAGCCGCTGGCCGGGGGCGTCCTCCAGCCAGGCCGGCAAAATCAGCAAGCGCTCGCCGACCTCGATGGGCTGGTAATGCTGTTTCCAGGCTTCCATCCAGTTGGCTTGCTGGATGGGCGTGTAGGTCGGCTCGGGCAGGGGCTGGATCAGCGCCAGGTAGCGCAGCGCCTGCTGGATGTGCAGGCGGGTGTGCTCGAGCTGCGCGTCGACCGGGATGTAGCCGATCACGCGCAGCGGGCCAGTCGCGCGGCCTTCGTCTTCGTCGCTGGCTTCGATAGCGGTGCTTTCGAGGGCCACGCCATCCGGCAGGTAGCGCGCCAGCGCCTCGGCCACCGCTTCAGCTAATTCGGGTTCGACTTCAAGCGCAATTTGCAGCCAGGATTGGGGTTCCGCCATACGGGGAGTATAGCCGTTGTTGGCTATTCCAAGTCAGTTCAATCGCCGCGGGCGCAGTACCCTCACCCCGGCTCCTTTACAACTGGCCGACTCTTTACTTCCCCTCTCCCGCAAGCGGGAGAGGGGAGACGACCTCGGTCATCTGATTTCCATCAATTGGGGTGAGGGCCCCGGGCGAAGCAAGCTGCGCCCTTACTCTCCCTCTTCCGGGAAGAAGATCTCTTCGATCTTTTGCTCGAAAATCGCGGCCAGCTTGAAGGCCAGATCCAGGCTGGGGTTGTATTTGCCGGTCTCAATCGCATTGATCGTCTGGCGGCTGACCGCGGCGCGGCTGGCCAAGTCTTCCTGGGTCCAATCACGTTCGGCACGCAACACCTTCAGCCGGTTTTTCATCGGTATTTTCGCTGGGCCAGCAGGTAGCCCCCCAACCACAGGCCATCAATCAACAGCAGAAAGAGTCCGGGACGCACCGCATAGGGCCGGCCCATCTCGTCCAGCCCGATCAGTACGAAGGCCACCAGGGAGAGGGCGCCGAAGGCCATCGCCAGCGCCTCCAGGTGGATCCGACGTTGCAACTCATCCATATGGCGGATGGCGGTCATAATCGTGGCGACCATCATCGCGCCTGCCAGCACCGGCAGGACCAACGAGACGATCGCCAGCGGCCCGCCTTCATCGGTGGCCAGAATCCAGGCCGCGGCGGCCAAAGCCAGCACGGCAGTAACGGCACCCATGCGCTGGACGGTGGGATGTGAACTTTTCATTGGTACCTCCGGCGAGCAATCAGTTGGCCCAGCAGCCAGGCGGTAGCCATGTAGAGCAGGTAGACCCCCGGGTCGCCCGATTCCAGGTCGGCGATGCCCAACAGGCTTTCGGTCAGCAATGCCAGGATGGTAATCCCGAAAGCGAAGCCAAAGGCCTCCATCTGGATGCGCTGTTCCAATTCGTCCATCAAGCGTAGCGAGTTGACCACGGTGAAGACCACCAGCACGCCGGGAATCAGCGGCAACAGGGCCAGCGGCAGCTCCCAGCCGGGCAGCAGGCCGCGGCGCACGATAAAGACCGCCGCCATGACCAGCACCACATAGGCCAGCATAATCCAGATAAAGCGGCGGCGCAGGGCGGCCTGATCGCCAGCCGGCTGGCGCAAGCCGATGAGGGCCGCCGCCAGGCCGACCACCACCCAAAACCACAGCACGGCCGGCACCGGCCAGTTGAGGCCGAAGACGACCGCCATCAGGGCCAGGAAAATTACCACCACGATGGGTGCGTTGGGATTCTTCATGCCGCCACCGCCGCCTGGCGCTCGCGCACATACAGGTAGGCCGGCAGCGCGCAGGACAGACCAATCAGCAGGTTAATCAGGATAAAGGCGATGGGCTGGGGACCCGCCCCCGCGCGGCGCCGGTTGAACATATACAACCAGAACACCAGCGATGAGATGACCAAATCGGCGGTGAAGCCGCGCGCCGCCCCGTTAGCAAACAGCGCGCCCGTGAAATCCTGCAGCAAGAGCCCATTGGCTTGCAAGAATGGCAAGAAGAAGGTGTAGGGCACAATCGCGCCCACAATAGCTAAAGCTAAGTAGATGTTTTTCATAGTACCTCCAGTCGGAGACACTATAAAGTAATCTTTACTTTATGTCAAGTTTATTTGTCATATATGCAATTAGAAAATCGGGTCGTTATCAAGGGAAGTCCTGTTTACAGGAAAATCGAACCCAAATTTGTTAGTAGCTTCTTTAACCATTTCAATAAACCAAGGCTCGGCTCC
This sequence comes from Anaerolineaceae bacterium, assembly GCA_900299355.1. GTDB lineage: Bacteria > Chloroflexota > Anaerolineae > Anaerolineales > UBA11579 > OMJR01. The sequence continues at coordinate 2,399 of OMJR01000016.1, read as the reverse complement.
AGGACCAATTCTCACTTCCTCAATAAGAGATCCTAAATTCACTCGGACGGCAATACCTCGTTCGAACGTTCTACCAGTTATTTTTCCCAACACAACGCGGATCTCTTTTTCATGCGAAAAGTTTTTTCTTTTGAGAAAGGCTCTAGTATAGGGGAGCTCATACATAAAGTCTTCAAACTCGTCAAAGTCAATGTACTGGACCGCGCCAACAGAGAGATAATCCAAACCTTCGCCAAAGCCAGCAAACGACGGAGAACGTCGAATTTGGTCGATCAGAGAAGAAATTTTTGACCTGATTACAATTGATTTGCTTTCTGAACCGTATATCTTCCACATTGCCGCCGATTCAACATCCCCTAAGTGCCAACAGCTCACAAAAGTGTAGTTCTTTTCCCACGACCTATACTTCTCGTCCATCTCAACCACACTATCAATAGAAGGCAAACTTTCTTCTTGACCAGGATTTTGCAAAAGAAAGCTTGAGTACAACCGGTCAAACATTGACCGCGTTGTCTCTTGTCGTTGCTCTAACACTCTCCTGGGCCAAGAGAGTTCAAACCTATCTTCTTTGAGAATCAGTGTATTAGCAAAATAAACTGAGCCTGTGTAGAGCATAGACAAGTATTTTGCCAAGTCCATGTACCGCCAAATCGAAGCTTCTGGATCTTTCGGGGCTACGAAATCATAATTGACTAAATTCAAAACGCTCTTACCCATGATTTCACCCTTTCCAACACAGCACTAACCCCCCAGCACTTCCTTCAACCTGTCAAAGAAGCCGCGCTCCTGCGGGTGCACATCGGTGCCCAGGCTCTCGGCCAACTGCTCGAACAACGCACGCTGCTCGTCGTCCAGCCGGGTCGGCACCTGCACATTGACCACCACCAACTGGTCGCCGCGGCCGCCGCCGCGCAGGTGCGGCACGCCCTTGTCGCGCATGCGCAGCACCTTGCCGGGCTGGATGCCGTTGGGGATGCTTAGCACCGCGTCGCCGTCCACAGTGGGCACCTCGACGTCCGCGCCCAGGGTCGCCTGGGCGATGTTGATATCCAAATCCAGCAGGATGTCGTCGTTGCGGCGGCGGAAATACTTGTGCGGGCGCACGTTGAGCGCAATGTAGAGGTCGCCCTTGGGGCCGCCGTTCTGGCCCGGCTGGCCTTCCCCGCTGAGGCGCACCTGGGTGCCGCTGTCCACACCGGCGGGAATTTCCACCGCCTTATTGACCTGCTTGCGCTCCAGGCCGCGCCCGTTGCACACCTTGCAGGGTGAGCCAATCAGCTCGCCGGAGCCACGGCAATTGGGACAGGTGGTCACCTGCACCATGTTGCCGAAGATGGTCTGGCGCGATTGGCGCACTTCGCCGCGCCCGTTGCAGGTTGGGCAGGTCGAAGGCGAGGTGCCCGGCTCCGCGCCGGAGCCTTCACAGCGGCCGCATTCCTCGTCGCGCGAAAATTCAATCTCGCGCTCCACGCCGAAGACGGCTTCCTCGAAGTCCAGGGTCAGGTTGTATTGCAGGTCGGCCCCGCGACGGGGCGCGTTGCGTTGCTGCTGGCGGCCCCCACGGCGGCCGAATCCGAAACCGAAGAGTTCCTCGAAGATGTCGCCCAGGTCCACATTGGTGAAATCGGGCGCGCCGCCCATGCCACCCACCCCGGCATGGCCATAGCGGTCGTAGGCGGCGCGCTTCTGCTCGTCGCCCAGCACCGCATAGGCTTCGTTGATTTCCTTGAAACGCTCTTCGGCATCCTCGGCTTTGTTGACATCCGGGTGATACTGGCGCGCCAGGCGGCGGAAGGCCGATCTAATATCGTCCTGGGAGGCGCCGCGCGGCACCCCCAGGACGTCATAGTAGTCTTGTTGATTGGCCATTCAGGCGCGCTTACTCAGCGTCTTCGTCTGCGTCGTCGCCTTCTTCTTTGAACTCGCCCTCGACCACGTCATCGTCGTCGGCAGCGGCTCCGGCGTCACCCGCGTCGGCAGCGCCCATGTCGGGGCCGGCCTGTTGGTAGGCCGCGGCGCCCAAAGCCTGCACCTTCTCCATTAGGGACTCGGTGGCGGCCTTGATAGCGGCCGCGTCGTCGCCGTCCAGCAGGCCGCGTAGTTTGCCAATCTCGTCCTGGATTTCGCTCTTCTTGGCCGCTTCGACTTTGTCGCCGAGGTCCTTGAGCGCCTTCTCGGCGGTGTAGGCGGCGTTGTCGCCGGTGTTGCGCGCTTCCACGAGTTCCTTGACCTGCTTGTCCTGCTCGGCGTGCACCGCGGCATCTTCGCGCATGCGCTCGACTTCGTCGTCGGAGAGTCCGGAGGAAGCCGTGATGGTTATCTTCTGGCTCTTGCCGGTGGCCTTGTCCGAGGCGGTCACGTTCAGGATGCCGTTGGTGTCAATGTCGAAGGTCACTTCG
>OMJR01000015.1 GCA_900299355.1 Anaerolineaceae bacterium | reverse complement strand
TTGGGAGCGCTCTCATTCTAAGCGCAAACCAGCTTCCTGTCAATTGGTTGGCGAAGATTTCCGATTGCTGTGCAGCTTGAGGTCGCTTAAAGAAAGCGCCCCCGGCAGGACTCGAACCTGCAACCTACGGATTAGAAGTCCGTCGCTCTATCCGTTGAGCTACGGGGGCTATTTTTGCTGCGCAAAAATAGCTTAAGGAGTTTGCTGGTGCAAACTCCACGGCTAGTTTTCGCTAGCGAATTATATACGCTTAGGGTCTGGAGGCGGCCACCGGACGGATGCCGCGGTAAACGCGCGCACCGGAGAGGGTGCGCAATATCGTATTGGCCGGCCGGTCTAAGGCGGCGCCCAACTGCTCGGCATTCATCGGTTCGTTGCCGTTCTTCAGGAAGGTGCGGAATAGCCCCTCGACCAGCGAGGTGCCCTCCCCGGCCAATTCCTCATTCTCGGCGAAGTGGGTCATCAACAAATACTGGATGGCTTCCACCCGCTGCACTTCAGCGGTTTCGGGGTCGACCCAATCGACCAACTCATCGCCCTGCAGGGAGTCGAGCAGTTCTTCTTTCTCCGGCCCCAAGAGGGTGCGCAGGTAGACGCGCCACTCACGGTCGGATTGGCGCCACCAGGTGAAATCAATGTGATAGGGCGTTTCGAGCGTGGGCTTAATCAGGCTGGGCTTGGCGTCGGTCATCTCAGGCGCCCTCCCCTGCCAGGCGGTAATGCAAATCGCCGACATGCTGGAAATCGCTGCTCCTGGCCAGCAGGGCCAGCAGCGGCGCGGGCGGCACACGCAGGGTCAAGTTGACCACTGCATACAATTCGCTGGCATGCACATGATTCTGTGGGTTGAGTTCGGCCAGGTCACGCAGGGCGCGGCTGACCACTTCGGCGAACGCGGGGCGCTTGCTGGCATGCTGCTTCCAGACCGCATCCAAAGCATCAGTTTCGCTGGGCATGTAAATCATCATGCGCTCATCAAAGGAGGTCTCAACTGTTTGCTTGAGGTTGGCAAAGACCAGGCCGCCATCCGCGCCAATCAAAACCGTGCGCACCCACTCTTTGCTGGAGCGATGCGGCGCGGTGGAGACCACAATTTCGCCGGGTGTTTCACCGCGGCGGGCGCGCACATAGCCGCCGGGCATGAGGCCGTGGCTCTCGTACCAGGCGCGCAGGCCGTGTACATAGCGAGCGTTGCGCACCACCCAACCAGGGAAGCGGTTGCCGCTGTCGGCGTCCACAAAATCGAAATGGACCCGCGGTGATTCATAAGCGGTCGGGAACAGCCGTGCGACCTTGTCGGTGAGCGGCAGCGTGCCGGCGCGCCAGTGCGGGAATATCAGCCGCACCTCAACTTCCTCGGGCGCTTCGCCGTCGTCCTCAATCGGCGACAACTCATCATCCAACTGGCGCTCCAGCGTGAGCATGTCTGCGCTCGGGCTATCGCGGTCGTATTCAATCTCACGATAGCGCAAATAGATCGGTGTCTCGCGCACGGCCTCAGGCTCGGCGCGGTGCAGGAACCAGCCGACCTTGCCAGCCGGCCCGACTTCATCAAAGCGTTCATCTTCCTGCAGGGCCAAATCCAGCGAAAAGGCGGCCAGTTTGGGATTGGTGCCATCGGGCAATTCAACCTGGCCCAGCAATTCTTCGGTCGGCAGCGGGCCGCCACTGGCCATATCCAATAGGGCTTCGGCCAAATTCAGCGGACCTTCGCCCACGTCGACTATCAGGGCCTTGGGGAACCAGCGCCCGGCAATGTAGACAAACTCGGGGCTTTCGCGCAGGGCCGCTTCCAGACGAGCAGCGAGCTGGTCGCCGTTGGCAGCAATCACGGATTCCGTGCTCAGCTCCTGGGTGGGTTCTTCCTGCTGCGGCGCTTCGTTGAGCACGTGTTCGGCGAGGCCGGCAGCAAATTCGCGCGGTTCCTCGCCCTCAAACTGCACCTCAATCACCTGGAAGTCGTGGCCATTCAGCGTTTGGGAGGCGCGCACCGCCAGCACCTTGCCCGACTTCCAATCCAGGCCGGGAAAGGCCAGCATCTGGCCGACTTTGTAGCTGCCTTTGGGCAGGTAGACTTCGTTTCCCTGGGTCTGCTCTTCGGTCTGCTGCTGCTCTTCGCGCGCCAGGCGGGCTTCAATCAGCGGCGGCAGCAAGTCCTGCGGACTGAGTGGGGTCTCAATCTCAAGCAGGTATGCGGTCAGTTGTTCCAGGTCTTTGGAATCTGGTTGGAAGTCTTGCCAGTACGAAGGGGACAGGTCTAATTGAAGGTCGGTCATACGGTGCAACAAGTGGAGCTCGGGACGGGCGCCACGTAGAATCCTCCAGGCGATGGGACTGTTAATCAAACAGGCGGTATTATACTCGACGGGAGAGCGCAGTCATGCGTCGCCCACAAGGATATGTCATGGAAAAAGAATGGAAGTTGCTGGCCACTTTCAATGAGCCTATTCAGGCCGAACTGTTGCGCGGATTGCTGGAAGCCCAAGGCATCCGGGTGCTGATTGCGCAGGAGGGCGCGGCCAAAGCCTTGGGCGTGAACGTGGGCATTCTGGGCGAAATTGAATTGCTGGTGCCGGCGGGCGAACACACGCGCGCCGAGCAAATAATGAACGATTACTTCGCGGGGAATCTGGAAGCGGACTAGGGGTAGACAAAGGCGAGCCAATCCATCGGCTCGACCGACACACCACCCACCCACACTTCCCAATGCAGGTGGGCGCCCGTAGAGCGCCCGGTGTTGCCCACCCGGCCAATCAGGTCGCCGTGGCTGACCTGCTGCCCCACCTCGACCAGGATTTCGGATTGGTGGAAGTAGCCGGTGTACACGCCCCAGCCGTGGTCGATAATGGTCACGTTGCCGCGCACATCCAGCAAGCCAGTGAAAATCACCTCGCCGGGCGCCGGCGCCCAAATTTCGATGCCGACCCCGCCGCCAAAATCAACCCCGTAATGGAAGCTCTCATAAGCGCCCTGGTTGTAAGTGCGCTGCACGCCGAACTCGGAATTGATGACATCAATGTAGGGATGCGGGGCGCCCCAGTAGCCGGTCCAGCGCTTTTCGGCGCTGGCGTTCAAGACCATCTCGGTCACGCGCGCCGTCTCAGCGCTGGAAACATCATTGTCCAGGGTGGACAAATCGGTCAGCGAAAGGCTTTCGGTGGGATAGTTGCCGGATTGCACCCGCACGATTTGGGTGAAGCCAAAGGGCGCGCCGCCAGCGGTGGTGCCGCTAATCATCAGCGGGAAGGTGCCCGATTCGGCGGTCAGCGGGGTGCCCTGCAAGGCGACCAGGCTGCCTTCGTTGGCGAAAAAATGAATGTCTTTACCAATCCATTCGCCGGTCAGTGAAAAGGCTTCCGACCCGCTGGCGCGCAGCACAGCGGTCTTGCCCTGCACGAAGCGACCGCCGTCCACATTGAAGGCGGTGAACGGCGAGGGCAGCGCACCGGGTCCTGCCGATTGCTGCGCGGGCGTGAAGAGCACATCACCGGGTAAGGCCGCCCAACCCGCTGGCAGCTGGTTGTAGGCCTGCAGCGCCCAGGCATTGTCACCAGAGACGACTGCCAGTTCCAGCAAACTTTGGCCGGGGGCCACGGCGGCGCGCGCGGCATTGGTCAACTCGCCGCGGTCAGTGGCAATCAACGTATTGAAGCCCAAATAGAGTTGGTTGGGGCTGGTCAGGCGGTTGAGCAGCGCCATGCTTTCTTCGTTGAGCAGGTAGCGGCGCTTGAGGCTGAAATAGGTTTCCCCCAGCGGCAAGTCCTGAAAGACCAGCGTGCCGTCAATCCAATCCAAGCCGGGCAAAATGAGCACGTCGCCGACATTGAGCGCGTCCGGATTGGCGAGGCCGCTGGCCTCGATAATCTCATCCTGGGAAATGTTGAAACGCAGGGCAATGCTGGAAAGTGTATCGCCGGGCTGCACGATATAGCTGGGGCCGGGCGGCTCCTCTACCTGCGCGGCCGCGGGCTGCACAACCAGCGCCAGGGCCGCCAACAGCAGCACGCTAATCCAGGGACGGGTCTTCAAAAACAATCTGGTCTCCGACATGGAAGTCATCCAAATGGTGCGGGGCACACTCTATCACATAGCGCGCCGCTTGGGCAGGCTGCAGCAGGGAACGCCAAGCAAACGCTAATTGAGCGTCCACCACGCGGCGGTCTTCGTCCAGCCAAATCACCGCCAGGTCGAAGAACATGCCCAGCATGTGAATCGCCGCCCCGGAGCGACTCGGGCGCGGCTGCACGAGCACCAGGGCTTCGCCCGTCGCCAGCTTGCGCCGCCAGGCCAGGCCGCGCAAGCGGCACAGGAAGCTGGCGCACCAGCCGCCCTGGAAGGGCTGCGCCTGCGGCCGGCTGCGGTTGACAATGCGAACGTGTTTCATGGGGCTATTAAAACAAAAAGGGGCAGTTTCCTGCCCCGATTTAGCTAGCGGCTTTTTGCGCCTGGTTGCTGCGCTTTAGCACCTTTTCAATGCGGCTGACCAATTCTTCCAGGCTGAAAGGCTTGGGTATGTAATCATCCACCTTGGCGATGTGCAGGCCAAGCACCTTATCAATATTCTGGGCTTTGGCGGTGACGACAATGACGGGGATATTCTCGGTGGATGGGTCCCCTTTCAATTGCTGGTAGACCTGCCAGCCATCCATTTCCGGCATCATCAGGTCCAGCAGCACCAGGTCAGGCTTGTATTCGCGGATGGCCTTCAGGCCCTGGGCACCGCCATTGGCGCCGATCACGTCAAAGCCTCGGCGGCTGAGGATCAATTCGATCAGGTCAATCATCTCCTGCTCGTCCTCAACGATTACAATGTTGCGGTTTTTGCTGTCAGCCATGTGATTCTCCGAGTTTAAGCAGCCTGCCGGGCAGACTTGAGGCAGTTTACCATAAAGCAAGGTGCTGGCCCGCTCCCCCAAAGCTCCCATTAAGCGGCGCCTCGCGGCCTGCTGCTTAAGCTATAATGTCCGCCGCTTGCCTACATCAAGCGAGGAGAGACCATGATTGACGCCAATGAACTGCGCAAAGGGGTAACTTTCGAATTGGACGGCAGCCTGTACAAGGTGCTGGATTATTCGCACCACAAGCCGGGCCGCGGCCTAGCCACCATCCGCATCAAGGCCCGCAACCTGCGCAGCGGCGCCACTATTGATAAGACCTTCAGTTCCAGTGAACGAATCCAGGATGTGCGCCTGGATTACCACATGGTTTCCTATTTATATAAAGATGGCGACCGCTACATCTTCATGGATAACACCACCTACGAACAGCCCAGCATCGGCGCCGATATGCTGGACGATGCGGTCAATTATCTGACCGAGAACCTGGAAGTCAAGCTGACTTTCTTCGAGGGCGAGCCGCTGGATATTGAGCTGCCCACCTCGGTGGAATTGAAAGTGGTGCGCGCTGATCCCGCCGTGCGGGGCGACACCGCCACCGGCGTGAACAAATCGGTGGAAACCGAGACCGGCCTGGAAGTGCAGGTGCCGGCCTTCGTCGAGGCCGGCGATGTGATCAAGGTCGACACCCGCAGCGGCGAATACGTCACCCGCGTCTGACCCAATCTCTCTAGAGTTATTCTTGGAGTTTGCGAAGCAAACTCCCGAATCACGCCGCACCAGCGGCGTGATCGTTATAATCTTTGCCTATGCAAACCCCGGCGGGCAAGCAATGCCCCTACTTTTTTGGTGATTACCATCGCGGGCGCAACCTTGAACGCTGCCGCCTGTTGGATGACCACGGCCTCGATTGGCAGCCCCAGTTGTGCTTCAACTGCGAGGTGCCTGAGATCCGAAAGGCCAACGCCTGCGAGCACCAAAGACTAAAGCCGCGCATTGAGCGGCCGATGCTGATCGGCAAGGCCCGCGTGCGCGTGGACGCCTACTGCAGCCAGTGCGAGTGCGCCGTGGACGAACCGCGGGTGGGCTGCGGGCAATGCCATCCGCTGCCGACCGTGTTTGTGGTCGGCCCCGATTCCCCGCTGGGCAGCGACGATTAGTTGACTAAACAAGGTTCCCGCGCACCGATTAGCGCCGGCTTGTGTTATTAAGCGCAGACTGTAACGGAGGACGCACATGGAAACCCGGGTTGTGATTACCGGATTGGGCTGTGTCAGCCCGCTGGGGCTGGACGTGGAAAGTACCTGGCAAGCCATTCTGGCGGGCCAGTCGGGCGCTGGTCCCATCACCCACTTTGATCCCAGTGAATATAAGACCCGCATCGCTGCCGAGGTCAAAGACTTCGATCCCCAAAATTACTTCGAATACCGCGATGCACGCCGCATGGATCGCTTCTCGCAATTTGCGGTGTCGGCCGCCCAGCAGGCGATCGCCGACGCCAAGCTCGATATTACGGACGAGAACCGCCTGCGCATTGGCGCGGTGGTCGGCAGCGGCATCGGCGGCCTGGGCACAATCCAGGAACAGATGGCGGTCTACCATGAAAGCGGCCCCACCCGGGTAAGCCCCTTCCTGGTGCCAATGATGCTGGTGGATACCGCTGGCGGCATGATCGCGATCCATATGCAAATCCAGGGCCCCAATTTGGCGGTTGTGACCGCCTGCGCGACCGGCACCAACGCGGTCGGCGAGGCCGCCGAAGTGATTCGCCGCGGCCAGGCGGATGTGATGCTGGCCGGTGGCAGCGAGGCCGCGATTGTGCCCCTGTCGATCGCCGGCCTGGCCTCCATGACGGCGATGAGCACGCGCAACGACGATCCCACAAAAGCCTCGCGGCCCTTTGACCAGGATCGCGACGGCTTCTTGATGGGCGAAGGCGCAGCCGTGCTGGTGCTCGAATCGCTGGAGCACGCCCAGGCGCGCGGCGCCAACATCCTGGCTGAAGTGCAAGGCTACGGCGTGACCAATGATGCTTATCACATCTCGGCGCCCTCCGAGAATGGGCGCGGGGCCGCCGATTGCATGCGCATGGCCCTCAACCAGTACGACTTGGATTTGCACAGCATTGATTACATCAACGCCCACGGCACCAGCACGCCGCTGAACGACAAGAGTGAGACCGCCGCAATCAAGACCGTGTTTGGCGAAAAGGCCTACGACATCCCGGTATCCTCCACCAAATCAATGACCGGGCACCTGATGGGCGCATCCGGCGCGCTGGAGGCCATGTTCTGCACCCTAGCGCTGCGTGACCAGGTGCTGCCGCCCACCATCAATTACGAAACTCCGGACCCCGAATGTGACCTGGATTATGTGCCCAACCAGGCACGCAAAACCGAGGTCAGCCGGGTCATGTCAAACAGCTTTGGATTTGGCGGCCACAACGCCACCATCATCCTGGGCAAAGCCAACGGATCGAGCGCCTAGTGGCCCAAGCCTACGCCCACATCACTGGATGGGGGATGGCTGTGCCTGAGAAGGTGCTGACCAATGCCGATATCGCCCAACTGGTGGATACCAGCGACGAGTGGATCCGCAGCCGCACCGGCATTGAACAGCGCCACATCGCCGCCAAGAACCAGACCACGGCCTCCCTGGCCACTGACGCGGCTGTCAAGGCGCTGCGCATGGCCAAGCTGCGCCCCGACGAAGTGGACCTGATTATCGTGTCTACCTCGTCGCCGGAACATATCTTCCCTGCCACGGCCAGCCTGGTGCAAGACCGCCTGGGCGCGGAGAATGCCGGAGCTTTCGATTTATCGGCGGCCTGCTCGGGCTTCATTTACGCACTCAACATGGCCAGCCAGGCGATCCGCACCGGCGCGGTCAAAAGCGCGGTGGTGATCGGCGCCGAAACCCTCTCACGCATCGTGGACTGGAATGACCGCAATACCTGTATCCTGTTTGGCGATGGGGCTGGCGCCTTTGTGCTGCAGGCCGACGAGACCGAAGTCGGCGGGGTCTTGTCCTCAGTGATGCGATCCGACGGCAGCGGCGGCAGCTTGCTCTCGCTGCCCGGCGGCGGCAGCGCTCACCCGGCCACCTCGCAAACCGTATTGGACGGCCTGCATTTCATTCATATGAACGGACGCGAGGTTTATCGTTTCGCGACCCGCGTGATGGCCGCCGCTTCCGAGGAAGCTGTGGAAAAAGCCGGCATGGAGATGGACCAAATCCAATGGATCATCCCCCACCAGGCCAACCTGCGCATTATTGAAGCCGCCGCCCGCGGGCTGAAGATGCCGATGGAGCAATTCATCGTCAATGTGAACAAGTACGGCAATACCTCCACTGCGTCGATCCCGATTGCGGCGGTGGAGGCGGCGGAAAAGGGCCAATTGCAGCGCGGCGATAACATCGTGATCGTCGGCTTCGGTGCGGGGCTCACCTGGGGCTCGGCTGTAGTGCGCTGGACCGGGCCGTTCGAGGATGCACCCAGTGTGCGCCTGACCCCCTTCCGCCGCGCCGCGCGGGTGCGCTCAGTCCTGCGGCGTATCTGGCGCTTCATTGAAGGTGTGATTTGGGGCCGCGGTAAGGGTCCTTCCGCCTAAATCGTCAAAGCGATAAGAAATCTATAAGAACGGCTGGGCCTGCAGGTGGCAGGCCCAGCATTGGTATAATCGTCCGAAGCTGATTTATCATTTAATTTTCCTGCCCGGAGGCATTTAGTGACCCCACGCAGCCGAATATCAATTCTCTATGTACTCTTCTTTTCCGCCATCATCTTCTGGGTGTTTTACAACATTCAAGGTGTCGCCAGCCAGACCGAACCTCTGACGATTAACCAGGTAGCGGCTGATATTCAGGCTGGCGAAGTGGCGCGCATCGTCACCGACGAGAACAACCTGCTTGTCATCTACGAAAACGGCGAAGAGCGCACCTCCCAGAAGGAGCCGGTCGCCACCACCGTGGAGCAGCTATTGGCGCTGGGCGTGAGCCCCGAAATGCTCTCGCCCAACAACGTGAGCATCGAAGTTGAGCCGCCCAGCTCCTGGGTCGGTTTGCTGACCATTTTGGGCTACATTGCGCCCTTCCTGCTGCTGGGTATTGTTTTCTGGTTCGTCTTCCGCCAGGCGCAGGGCAGCAACAACGCCGCGATGGCCTTTGGGAAATCCAAGGCGCGCATGTTTGCGGGCGACCAACCCACCGTGACCTTTGAAGATGTCGCCGGGGTACCCGAAGCCAAGCAGGACCTGGCCGAAGTGGTCGAATTCCTGCGCGAGCCGGAGAAATTCATCAACCTGGGCGCCCGCATCCCCAAGGGCGTGCTGCTGGTCGGCCAACCTGGCACCGGCAAAACCCTGCTGGCCAAGGCCGTCTCCGGCGAAGCCGGTGTGCCTTTCTTCTCGATCTCCGGTTCGGAGTTCGTGGAAATGTTTGTCGGTGTGGGCGCCAGCCGCGTGCGCGACCTGTTTGAGCAGGCCAAGCGCCACTCGCCCTGCATCGTCTTCGTGGACGAAATCGACGCGGTCGGCCGCCAGCGCGGCGCCGGCCTGGGCGGCAGCCACGACGAACGTGAGCAGACCCTCAACCAGATGCTGGTCGAGATGGACGGCTTCGACACCGATACCAATGTAATCATCCTGGCCTCCACCAACCGCCCCGATAT
>OMJR01000014.1 GCA_900299355.1 Anaerolineaceae bacterium | reverse complement strand
GTCATTGACTTTAGCTTGGGCGTAGGTCCGGGCAAGATATCTGTGTATGGTAGAAATGTATAGATTGGCTTCTGGTTTTATTTTCTTCTGAGTAGGAGAAAACTTTCGCGATGCTTGGGCTATGCCCTGCCATAATGCTTCGTGGTTTCCCGAAGGATCATAAAACAACACACTAATGTTAAATTTTGTTAACTCGGAAGCCAACGGGGAGTTATCCAGTTTAGGCAATAAAGCCAAGTGGCTTTCAGGATAATTAGGCGTGAGCCTCTTTTCAATTGCTTCCAAAACAAATCTAATTGCAGGATCCATAAAGGAGAACCCTAAAAAGATGCAACTGTATCGCGTCAAAATATGAGTAACAAATTCCATATAAGGGCGATTTTCAAACAGGTCCCTGTAATCCTGATCATCAAGTACCATAGATTCAGGAACCTCAGCCCGGCCATGCAGTCTTGCAATGTAGAAATCTGTTTTAAAATTGGCTGTCCTCATTGTGGCATCATCTAATTCCACGACATCTGGAGCAGATCCAACCACTTTGGCAAATGCATGATGCAGGGATTTATCGTAGTTTGATGTAAAAACAGCTGAAAAAGGTAAAGACATTAGAGCGTTTAGCTTGTCTGGGTCTGGGATTTTGTTAAATCTTTTTGCAACTTCAGTGAACATGACTCCAGACGGGATTTCCCTCGCCGATTTGTAGATCGTTGCTGCGCCCGTAAAATGCCCGTTTTTAGCTCGGTCGAGAATTAATTCGCTTGTAAGCTTATGGTACCTTCCGGCAACCTCTGAAAGATGTTCCATCAGAGTCATCCAGTCAGGTAGGCCCGCACGAACCCCAACACCTGCGCCAGCAAACAGGGCTGCGTTTTTCCTATCTTCAAGAAAGCCTAAGATCGCCTTTTCAACACCAGACGAATCCAAGATGTCCATTTTTCCTCCCAGTTTGATTACAAACTAATTCTACACCACGATTGATTATCCTAATATACTGGGAGCTCTTATGGAAAAGAAACTGGCTGAACTGAAACAACGCCTGCTGGAAATCAACGATTTGAATTCGGCGGCGGCCCTTTTAAGTTGGGACCAATCCACCTATATGCCGCCCGGCGGCGCCCCGGCGCGTGGCCGCCAAATGGCCACCCTGGCCCAATTGGCCCAGGAGAAATTTATTGACCCGGCCGTCGGCCAGCTGCTGGATGAGTTGCGTTCCTATGAGGAAAGACTGGATTACGAGTCGGATGACGCCTCGCTGATCCGCGTGACGCGGAAGAATTATGAAAAGGCTGTGCTGGTGCCCGCCGAGTTTCTGGGCAAGTTCTACGCCCACACCGCCGAGGGCTACCAGCTCTGGGCCAAGGCGCGTCCCGATAACGACTTCAAAGCCGTCGAAGACGTGCTCAAGAAGACCCTGGACATGAGCCGCCAGCTGGCCGAATTCTTCCCTGGCTACGACCACATCGCCGACCCGCTAATCGACTTCAGCGACCCAGATATGAAGGCCGAAAATATCCGCAAGGTGTTCAGCGAGTTGCGCGATGAACTGGTGCCGATTGTCCAGGCGATTACCGAGCAGGAACCCGCCGACGATAGCCCAGTGAAACAAAGCTTTAATGAAGACGACCAACTGGCCTTTGGCATGCAAGTCGCTCAGGATTTCGGCTACGACCTGCAGCGCGGCCGCCAGGATAAGACCCACCATCCCTTTATGACCAAGTTCTCGCTGGGCGATGTGCGCATCACTACCCGCGTGAAGGAGAACGACCTCACCGAAGCGCTGTTCAGCACGCTGCACGAGGCCGGCCACGCCATGTACGAACAGGGCATCAACATGGATTACGAAGGCTCGCCGTTGGCCAACGGCACCTCATCCGGCGTGCACGAAAGCCAGTCGCGCACCTGGGAGAATATCGTTGGGCGCAGCCGCGGCTTCTGGGAGCACTACTATCCTAAGCTCCAGGCCGCCTTCCCCGAGCAGCTAAAGGGCGTTGAGCTGGATGCTTTCTATCGCGCGATCAACAAGGTCAGCCGATCCCTGATCCGCACCGACGCCGACGAGGTGACCTACAACCTGCATGTGATGATCCGCTTGGACCTCGAGCTACAAATGCTGGAGGACCAACTGGCGATCAAGGACCTGCCGGACGCCTGGCACGCCCGCTACGAAAGCGATTTGGGCCTCAAGGCGCCCTCCGATGTGGACGGCGTCCTGCAGGACGTGCACTGGTATGCCGGCACCATCGGCGGCGCCTTCCAGGGCTACACGCTGGGCAACATCATCAGCGCGCTCTTCTTCGACGCCGCCCGCCAGGCCCACCCCGAGATTGAGCAGCAGATTGGCCAAGGCCAGTTCGGCACCCTGCATGGCTGGCTGAAAGACAACGTCTACCAGCCGGGTTCAAAGTTCACCGCCAACGAATTGATCCAACGGGTCACCGGCGGCCCGCTGCGCATCGGGCCCTATATCCACTACCTCAAGACCAAGTATGGGGAGCTGTACGAGTTATGAACGACGATCCCAAGGAGATGCAGGCCGCGGCCGAAACGCTGTTTGCCCAGTTGCCGGGCAACTGGCAGGGCCAAACCAAGACCTGGTTCGAGCCTGACCAACTGGCAGACGAGTCGCCCACGCTGGCGACCTTCAAAGTGATCGGCGCCACCACCGTCTCTTATGAGTACCAGGGCAGCGTGCAGGGCAAGGCCCACAACGGCCTTGCCCTGCTCAGCTACGACGTGCACAGCCATGAATACGAAGCCGCCTGGGCTGATGCTTTTCATATGCCCACCAACATCATGGTCTCCAAAGGCCAGGCGCAGCCTGATGGTTTCGCTGTAACCGGCTACTACGAAGTCGGCAGCCTGGAACCGGTTTGGGGCTGGCGCACCGAACTGCAGCTGGAGGGCGACACACTGACCATCACCGCCTACAACATCTCTCCCGAGGGCGAAGAGGCCAAGGCGGTGGAAACGGTCTATCAACGGGCGGCGGCCTAAGCCGCGCCCCGCGCAGCCAGGTCGGCGGCCCCCTCATGTATAATCACTCCGTTCAAGGAGAGAGGATCAATGACCCAATCAAGTAAGAAAGTCCGCGTCGCCATTATCGGTGTCGGCAATTGTGCGTCCTCCCTGGTGCAAGGGGTGGAGTACTACAAGAACGCCGCCGAAAACGACGAAGTGCCGGGGCTGATGCACGTCAATCTCGGTGGCTATCACATCCGCGATATTGAGTTTTCCGCCGCGTTCGATGTGGTCTCCACCAAGGTCGGCAAAGACCTGAGCGAGGCGATCAACGCCTATCCCAACAACACGATCCAATTCGCCGAAGTGCCCCACCTGGGCGTGCCCGTGCAGCGCGGCATGACCCATGACGGCCTGGGCAAGTATGTGCGCGAAATCGTGGAGAAAGCCCCCGGCCCCACCGCCGACATCGTCAAAATCCTCAAGGACACCCAGACCGATGTAGTGGTCAGCTACCTGCCGGTCGGCTCCGAGATGGCCACCAAATGGTACGTCGAGCAGATTCTGGATGCCGGCGTGGGCTTTGTGAACTGCATCCCAGTCTTTATCGCCAGCCAGGATTACTGGGCCCAGCGCTTCACCGAGCGCGGCCTGCCGATCATTGGCGACGACATCAAGAGCCAGGTCGGCGCCACGATTACCCACCGCGCCCTTACGCGCCTGTTCGTCGACCGCGGCGTGCACCTGGACCGCAGTTACCAACTCAATTTCGGCGGCAACATGGATTTCTACAACATGCTGGAACGCGAGCGTCTGGAATCCAAGAAGATCTCCAAGACCGGCGCGGTGACCAGCATGCTGCCCTACGAAATGGAGAAGCAAGACATTCATGTCGGCCCCAGCGATTATGTGCCCTGGCTGACCGACCGCAAGTGGTGCCACATCCGCATGGAAGGCCGCGCCTTCGGCGATGTGCCCTTGCAAATGGAAGTCAAGCTGGAAGTCTGGGATTCGCCTAATTCGGCGGGCGTCGTGATCGACGCCGTGCGCTGCGCCAAGCTGGCCCTGGACCGCGGCATGGGCGGCCCGCTGATCGCGCCCTCCTCCTATTTCATGAAGACTCCGCCGACCCAGTACACCGACGACATCGCCCACACCATGACCGAAGCCTTTATCACTGGCGAGGAAATCAAGGCTGGCGAAAACGGCCACGGCAACAAAGAAACCGCCTGAGCGCTTTCAATTTAGATCAACCAAAAAACGGGCCTTTCGGCCCGTTTTGTTTTAATTCCGTCATTGCGAGGGAGCGAAGCAATCTCCCGCTTCTATATAACCTCAAAAGAGGAATTACGCGCCATCTACTCGTAACTTCAATCGAAAATAATCGCCTCGGCTTCGATCTCGATCAACATGGCTGGGTCAATCAAAGCGCTGACTTCCACCATCGTGGACGCCGGGCGAATATCGCCGAATACTTCGCCGTGCGCGCGGGCCACCGCTTCCCACTGGGTGATGTCGGTCACGAACATGCGGGTGCGCACCACATGGCGTAGCTCTGCGCCAGCCTGCTCCAGCGCCCAGGCGATGTTCTTGAGCGTTTGCACGGTCTGGGCGTAGATATCGCCTTCGCCCACGATCTGGCCGTCCTTATCAGTGGCGGTTGTGCCGGATACGAAGACCCGCTCACCTACTTTAACCGCCCGCGAGTAGCCGGCCACCTGCTCCCAGGGCGCCCCCGATGAAAAGTTTTCGCGCGTAGTCATTGCAAAAGTGTAGCACGGCGCCCCGTCATTGCGATGCGTATGACCGGAGCGCAGTTCTCAGCGCAATAGCAAACAACGTACCGGCGCAGCATGCTGCGCCCGCTTGGCTCGATTCCTTAACCACCTGGAGTCGAGGCTTTAGCCGGATCTCGCAACCACCGGCTAAAGCCTCGACTCCATCCTATCTAACATCAGGCCCGGCGTCATAGCCACGCAAACTCAAGCCAACGCTTTCCATCGCGCCAACTATAATCACGCCATGCAAACCATCGCGGACGAACCTCACAGAAGGGAACAAATGGCCACAAAAAGCAAGCTGCTCCGTATGGATAATGTTCTTTTGGTCGTTGACGACCTGGACGCTGTGAAAGAATTCTTCATCGAACTCGGTATGGAGCTGGAGGGCGAGGCAACCGTTGAAGGCCCGATGGTCGGCAAATTGATCGGGCTTGACAATGTGCGCGCCACCCTAGCCATGCTGCGGCCTCCCGATGGCCAGGGCGGCATTGAATTGGATAAATTCCACACGCCCGCCTCTGTGCGCTTTGGACCGATCAACGCGCCAGTCAATACATTGGGTCTCCGCCGGGTTATGCTGGTCATTGAAGACATTGATGAGGTCGTCGCACGCATGCAGACCAGCGGGTTTGAACTCATCGGTGAAATGGACTACGAGGATTCATATCGACTCGCTTATATCCGCGGGCCCGAAGGGATCATCGTTGGCTTATCGGAGCCCGTGGGCAATACTTAACCGGACCACTATCATAAAGTTGCTTAGGTGTTCGTGTGATAATTTCTGACAACTACCGTTTGAATACATATACATTCAATCACCAGACCTAGCTGAAAGAGTTTTGCCATGTCGAAATTGCGCATCAATTCCTTCTCAATTTCAAACGATGGTTACGGCGCGGGACTCAACCAACGTGTGGAAGAGCCTCTGGGTATTGGCGGTGAGGCGCTCCACGACTGGATGGTAGCAACCCGAACGTTTAAACAGACCTATGGCGATGAAGGTGGCACCACGGGCGAGGGCGACAGTTTACCGCCCGCGGCTTCGAGAACATCGGCGCCTGGATCTTGGGCCGTAACATGTTTGGGCCGATCCGCGGTCCCTGGCCGGATGACAGGTAGAAGGGATGGTGGGGCGATAATCCGCCCTACCACTGCCCTGTTTTCGTGCTCACCAACCACGCGCGCGACTCTGTTGCCATGGAAGGGGGCACTAGCTTCCACTTTGTCACCGATGGCATTCACGCGGCGCTTGATCGCGCCCGCGAGGCGGCGGGGGTCCAGGATGTGCGTTTGGGTGGCGGAGCGGCCACCATTCGCCAATATCTTCAGGCAGGCCTAATCGATGAAATGCATATCGCTATTAGTCCGATCTTGCTGGGGTCAGGTGAACCCCTCTTCGCTGGCATTGACACTGTGTCTCTCGGTTATCGATGCGTCGATCATGTGGCCACGCCGGCTGCCACTCACTTGGTGCTGAGAAAGCACTCGCAATAGATACCACCGGCAGGTGGCCTTCTCTCGTCCATCTAACCTATCCATCTTGCCCAGTGAGTCTAATAGCCCCTGCTTAAAAGCAAATCGGGGAAAAGCACCGTCCGGCTTATAATGCCGACCTATGCAAACCCTCGTGCTCGGCGCCACCGGCTTTATCGGCGGCCACATCGCCCGGGCCGCCTTCGACGCCGGCTGGCTAGTGCGCGGGCTGCGCCGCAATCCGGTCTCCACCGGGCATCTGGGCGCCGCGCCGATCGAATGGCACACCGGCGACCTCAACGACGCAGCCAGCCTGCGGGACGCCATGCAGGGGGTCGATCTGGTCTTCCACGCCGCGGCCTATTACCCCAAACGCCAACCGCGCCTCTCGGTCGCCGAACATATCGCCCGCGCCCAGGATGAAATCGACAACGTGCTGGCCGCCATCCGCGCCGCCGGTGTGCCGCGCCTGGTCTTCACCTCTACCCTGACCACGATTGATCTTCCGCCCGCTGGCCGCCTGGCCGACGAACGCGATGTCTACCAAGCGGGTGACTATGCGCAATCAGCTTATTTTGAGGCAAAAATCGTGATGGAAGAGGCGGTCCTGGCCGCCAATGGTCCCGATCTCAATGTGGTGGTCACCAACCCCACCGCGGTCTTTGGCCCCGGGGATGTGCATATCACCCTCGGTAGCCTGCTGATCGCCGCCGCGCGCGGCTACGCTTTCTTCTATCTACCATTGACGATCAACGCGGTCGATGTGCGCGATGTGGCCGCTGCCCATATCACCGCTGCGAAGGCGGGCCATGCGGGCGAACGCTATATTCTGGGCGGGCACAATCTCTCGGTCCGCGAGGCGCTCTCCATCGCCAACCGCGTGGCCGGGCGGCGGCCGCCCTGGCTGCGTCTGCCACGGTGGCCGCTGGAGGCGCTGGCCAAGCTGGGCGATGCCTTGCCCTTTCTGCCCTTGCCCGCCAACCATCTGCGCAGCCTGAAACGCATGCAGGCGTATAATACGGCCAAGGCCGAACGCGAACTTGATCTGCGCGCCCGCCCCTTTGCCGATACGGTGCGGGATGCGCTGGATTGGTTCCGCGCCCACGGCCACCTCAGCTAGGAGGAGTTTCGCCCCATGCATTTCGCCATCGCCCTGATCGCGGCCTACCTGCTGGGCTCGATCCCGTTCACCCAAATTGTCGCCCGCCTGATAAAGGGTGTTGACCTGCGCACCGTGGGCAGCAAAAATGTTGGCGGGCGCAATCTCACTCGCCAGGTGGGCCGCTTCTGGGGCCTCGTGGGCGGCGCGCTGGATGTGGCCAAAGGCGCTGCGGCGATCCTGCTGGCCCGCGTGTTGCTGCCGCCCGGTGCCTTGCAAATCTGGCCTGCGGTGGCAGTGGTCGCCGGTCACAACTGGCCGGTATGGCTCAACTTCCGCGGCGGCAAGGGTCTGGCCACCGCGCTGGGCGTGATGCTGGTGATCGCTCCTCTTGAGACGATCGCCGCCTTCCTGGTGGCATTGCTCGTGTTGGCCCTCACCAAGAATATTCTGCTCACCGCGCTGGCCTCCTTCCTCACCGGCGCTTTCCTAATGAGCCGCTTCCTCTATCCCGATTACATGTACTGGACCCTGGCGGCGCTCTTCGTCACCGTGTTGCTGGCCAGCCTGCCCGATATCGCCCACAAGTTACGTACCTCTGGCGGGGTGCGCGAGTATATGCGCGACCCCAACAAAGTCTATGAAGACGAGGCGCATCCGCGCCCGGACTCCTGATCCCGAAAGGACATCCCATGTTCGCATCCATTCGCTCTGATTGGCGCCAGCACGGCGCCGCCTGGTTGACCACCGCCCTTACCACCCTGTTGGGCTTGCAGATGCTGCGCGCCCTCTTTGTGGGCTTCGTTG
The DNA here is from genome assembly GCA_900299355.1 of Anaerolineaceae bacterium. Taxonomy (GTDB): domain Bacteria; phylum Chloroflexota; class Anaerolineae; order Anaerolineales; family UBA11579; genus OMJR01. The sequence continues at coordinate 11,862 of OMJR01000014.1, read as the reverse complement.
GCTATTTGCGCGACTCGGTTGGTTACGGCTCGCTGGAATTGGCCCCCATCGCCATCGGCGTGTTCGCCGTCAGCCTGCTGGCCGGCGTGATCAATCGCTTCGCTGGCACGCGCAACACTTTGTGGATCACGGCCGGCGGCCTGGCCCTGGTGCGCATCGTCGAGCAGCTGCTGCACAACCCGACGATCGACCTCTACCTTAGCATGGTCGGCACAGTCTTGTTCCTAATGTATATTCCCGTCGCAGTGGGCGTGGCCCGCGCCCGTGGCGGGGCGGCTGGCGCCAATTTGGGTCTGGCCTTCCTCTTCGGGCTCACGATCGACAACGTGATCTTTATCACCAACAAAACCTTGGATCTTTCCTGGCAAACCGGCTTCCTGCCCCTCGGCATCGTGCTGGTATTGGCGGGGGCCTTGCTCTGGGCGCTCAGCCGCATCGTGGCCGACGCCCCCGCCGCCCACGATGGCAATTGGGTCGTCAATCTGGGCTTGCTGGCCCTCGGCCCCTGGCTGCTGGTGCAGGTGGTGGTCTTCCAAAGCGTGGGCATGATCGCCTCGCTCACCGGGCTGGCGCTACCGGCCGCCGGCGGCCTGCTGCTGGCTGGCAACGCGCTCGGCCTTGGCTCCAGCGCGGGCCTGGGCCAAAATAAGCGCGGGGCTATGAAGGTCCTGCTCGCTGGACTGGTTATGACGGTGGTGATGCTGCCGGGCAACATGGCCGGTTCCGGCTGGTCCTGGCTGCTGCTGCTGATCGGCGGCTTCTTCAGCTTCCGGGTCGGTATGCTGATTTTTATCCGCGCCACCGGCGTGGCCGCTAACCCTAGTCTGCTGCGCAGCAGTTTGCTGGCCGGCCTCGGTAACATTCTCTTTGTCCTTTTGATCTTCGTTTACTACGCCTCCTACGACATCAGCTTTGGCCTGCGTTCCGGCCAGCTGCTGCTGGTGGTCGGCGGCCTGGCGACCCTGTTTGCGACACTGGCGCACTTGGGAGCGCGCAGCAGCGAGAAGCATGAGTTGAGCCGTACCCCAGCCTGGACCGCTGCCGCGCTGCTGCTCATTACGCTGGCGATGTCCTTCACCTGGGTGCTGCCCGATCCCGCGACCGGCAGCCCAGCAAGCGTACGCATCGTCAACTACAACCTGCACAATGCCGCCAACGCGCATGGCGCCATCGATCCCGAGGCACTGGCCCAGCTGATCGAATCCGAAGGCGCCGATATCGTCGGCCTGCAGGAAGTCTCGCGCGGCTGGCTGATCTGGGGCGGCATGGACATGATGGAATGGCTGGCTAACCGGCTGGGCATGCATTATGTGTGGGGGCCGACCGCCGACGCCCAATGGGGCAATGCGGTGCTCAGCCGCTACCCGATTGACAGCGTAACCTACTACGATTTGCTGCCCGAAGACTTGTTGCTGCGGCGCGGCTTTATCGTGGCCGAGATCGACCTGGGCGCCAACCAGCTCGACTTCATCGCCACCCACTTCACCCATGTGGACGAGCACGACCAGGAGCGCAACATTCAGGCCTCCGGCATCCTCGATGTGTGGGCCGGCGCTGGCAGCACGGTCTTCGTTGGCGATCTGAACGCCCTGCCCGATTCCCATGCGATCCAGATCCTGATCGAAGGCGGCCTGGTGGATGTCTCGCGCGAGATCGGCGAACAGCCGGTCTACACCTATTCCTCTACCAATCCCGACCACCAAATCGACTACATCTTCGTCAGCCCGGATCTGGGCTACAGCGATTTCGTGGTGCCGGCGACCACTGCTTCGGACCATCTGCCTCTGGCGGTGACAATCCACTTCGAGCAATAAGGCCAAATTCCTTCCAATCACATAAAACCATGACGACAGCAGGCGGCGCGTGCCGCCTGCTGTCGCGTGGAACGCAATTGCACGGATTGGCTCACAGCCGCTCCGCCGGCCATCGACGTCCTCGCTGGCCAAAACCCAGCAAAACACTGGCGCGGCCTCAAGACTCAGCCCAAAGGGCGTTTATAATTTCCCTGTGGCTTCCCAAAGTATTCTGAGTTTTTTCCTGGTGGGCGCCGGCCCCGGGCTGAGCGCGGCTATCTCGCCCGGGCCGTTTCAATCGCTAATCATCCGCGAAAGCCTGTTAGGCGGATTGCGGCGAGCGGCGCCGGTTACCTTTGCGCCCTTGCTGGCAGATATCCCCATTGGCATCGTTTTTGTCTTTCTGCTGGGCCAGGCTCCGGAAGGCTTTCTGGTGTTCGTCCGCCTGGCTGGCGCAGCGCTCTTGCTCTACCTCGCCTGGGGTCTCTGGCAGCAATTGCGGGCCGGCGACCAGGCTGAGGGCGACGACGCCGAAGAGGCCCTGCCCGAGCAAAGCGCCGGGCGCGGCTTTATGCTCGGCACAATGATGCTCTTTCTCAGCCCCGGCCCCTACCTCTTCTGGTCCAGCGTCAACGGGCCGCTCTTGCTCGAAGCCCTAGACCTGAGCCTCTTGCATGCGCTGGGCTTTCTGGCCGCTTTCTACATCTTCAGTATTGGCGGTCTGATCGCCATCGCGGCCCTGATCGACCGCGCCGGGCAGATTAGCCCGGAATGGCGTCGCGCTTTGCGCATCGGCAGCCTGCTGCTGCTGGTAGGCGTAGCAATTTGGCTGCTCAGTGGTCTATTGCCCTAACTTCGGCAGGTAGCGTCCCGTGCGGACCATATAGTCTCGGTATTCATCCCCAAAGCGCTCCAATAGCATCGCTTCTTCCTGTGGTGTGCGCAAGAATAGTGCCGATAAGGCCACGATCGCAGTCAGCATCAATAACCAGTTCCCAGCGATCAATATAAAACCAGTGAATAGCATCGTCCCAAAGGTATAGAGTGGATGCCGAATGTAGCGATATGGCCCGCTGGTGACCAATTGGTGCTCTATGCGGATCGTTACGGTGGGCGTGATGTTTGTGGCCAGGTTGGAAAACATCCAGTAGATGAAGGGTAGCATCAGCGCCATCAAGCCCAGGCCGGCCCAACGCAGCGCCAGCGGCCAGGCGGCAATCGCCGACCAGCCCATCAGTGGTGGATAGATAAGCCAAAGCAGCATGCCGCCATAAAAACCCAGCGCGCCGGCGACACGAAAACGCATCTGCCACACATGCTCGCTCGAGAAGGATTGCTTTTCATCGGCTTGGTCAGCCTTGCGCCGGTAGTAACCGGAGATCGTGAAAGCGCTGGCAATCACCAGCACCGCCAGCAAGCGAATGATGGAAATGGGATTCATGCGTTTCTCCTAATTTTATATTTAGTCACTCCTAAATTATAAGGGATAAATGAATCTTGTCAAGCAGCGGGTAAGATAGCCGCATGGCGTTTACAGATATCCGCGCGCACAAGATGGGCATCGGCACCTGGGCCTGGGGCGACCGCCTCTTCTGGAGCCTGGGCGCGCCGGCCTACAGCCTGGACGATATGCGCGCCGCCTACCAGGTCAGCCTGGATGCCGGCGTGCGCCTCTTCGATACCGCTGAGGTCTACGGTGGCCGCGCCTCCGAAGGCATTCTGGGCGCCTTGAGCAACGGCGGCCCGGACGACCTCTACATCGCCACCAAGTGTTTCCCCTATCCCTGGCGGCTCTTCCCGAAATACAGCCTGCCCGCCGCCGCGCGGGGCAGCCTCAAGCGCCTCCAGCGCCCCAGCATTGACCTGTACCAGATGCATTGGCCCACCCCCTTGGTCAGCCCTGAGCGCTGGATGCACGCCATGGCCGACGCCAAAGAGGCCGGCCTGATTAGCCAGATTGGCGTCTCCAACTATGGCCGCCGCAACCTGGAGCGCGCCCAGCGCACGCTCGAAAAAGGCGGTCACCGGCTGGATAGCAACCAGATCCAATACAGTCTGCTGCAGCGCAGCGCCGAAACCAGCGGCCTGCTCGACCTGTGCAAAGACCTGGACGTGGCGGTCATCGCCTACAGCCCGTTGGCCCAGGGCCTGCTGACCGGCAAATACACGCCGGATAAGCGCCCCGGTGGCGTGCGCGGCCTGCGCTTCGGCCGCCGCCAATTGCAGCGGGCCCACGATTTATCGGTGGCTATGCGCAAGATTGGGGAGAATTACGGAGAGCGCAGCCCGGCCCAGGTGGCCATCAACTGGTGTATCGCCAAAGGCACCATCCCGATTCCCGGCGCCAAAAAAGCCCGCCAAGCCGAAGAAAACGTGGGCTCATTGGGCTGGCAATTATCCGAAGCCGATGTCGCCCAATTGGATGCCCTGGCCACCAATCGTTGATTTCCCCACCTCAGAACCCAACGGTCCCCGACGTGTCGTCCTGAGTGCGTTGCGCGAGCAACGCGCGAAGGATAACTACTGCCGTTGCTTTCGCGCAAACCGTTTGGGAATAAATCTGACTCAGGATATCCTTCGTCCTGCCCTCCGGGCATTCCTCAGAATGACACCGCGTTACCAATCTCTGTGTGCTTTGTGTCCTCTGTGGTCAAGCAAAAAAATCGGACCATCATTACCGACTACTAGCTACCTACTACCGACCCCCGACTAGGCACTACCTACAAATCAAAACCGGCCCATCGAACTCCCGCAGCACAAAATCCACCGTGCTGCCCAGCACTACCTCCACCAGCGGTGCCTGCCCGTAGCCACCCATCAACACGAAATCGCAGCCGCGTTCGCCGGCCACCGCCACCACCGTCGGCCCCGCCGGCCCAATGCGCTGCACATAATGCGCAGACACCCCGCGCTCCTCTAGATATTCGCGCGCGCGGCCCTGGATGCTGCGGCGGATCCCCTGCTCCTTGGTGGTCAGCACCGTAATCTCGGTGCCCCAGCGCTGGGCGCAGTAGGCCGCCAGGTACAGCGCCTCGGTCGCCTTGGGGCTGCCGTCGAAGGCCAGCAGCGCGTACCGCATCGGCGTGGCGCGCGGCACCTGCAGAACCGGCCGCGGGCTGCGCTGAATCAGCGCCCGCATCCCTGAGCGCAGCCGCTCTGAAGGCTTTGACCCCGGCGGATGCTGCAAATGCAGCACCACGATGTCGCTCCAGCGCGCGCGCTTCTCCACGCTCTTCACCACCCCGCCCCACTCCAGCACCACCCGGCCCGGCAAGGCCGCATCGCCCAGCCGGCGTTGGAACTCATCCCTCAAAGTGGCCACCTGCGCGCTGTCGCCGTCGCCGCCCTTGGGCAGCACATGCAGCCCACGCACCTCACCGTGCTCGCGCTGCGCCAGGGTAATCGCCTGCTCCAGCGCCTCCCAGCTGCCCGGGCCGCCGCTGAGCGACACCAGCACGCGGCTGAACAGGCGCTCGGCGCGCTCCCGTTGGCGGCGCCACTCGCCGGTGGCCGGACCGCTCTCGAAGGTATCCGGCGTAATCACGTCCACGAAGCGCTCCCAAATGCGCTTGAGCACTCGCACCGGCCGCTGGCTGACTCGGTAAAGCAAATCGGCTGCGCTCTCCTCCGGGTTGAACTCCCAGCCCAGTTGCTGGGTCAATTCGCTGCGGTGCTTCATCAGCCATAGGTAGAGGTCGGCTTCGGTGCGCCCGGGGAAATCACGCAGCAGCCCCCAGCGCCGGATGGACTTGACCACCGGGCTATAGACCTCATCAATCCAGTGCTCAACCGCCTCTTTGAGCGGGATTTCACGGCCCTGCTCCTGGCTCATGTAATAGCGGTGCACGGCGATGTGTTCGCGCAAGTCGCGGTAGCGGCCCGGCTCAGTGACGGTGATATCCACCTCGCGCTCAATTTGCTTCCACTCGGTTTCATCCATGAAAGCGGCCAACTCGGCCTTGAGAATCAAATCGTCGGCATCATCTTCGGGGCTGAGCGGCGCCTTGGTGGGGATTTCGGTCACATAGGCTTCGATGGTTGGCGCGCCGACCTGGCGGGCCACCGATACGCGGTGATGCCCGTCCTGCACAAAATAGGCCTCCCCCAACTTGTAGACCTCAATCGGCGGCATGCCCTGGCGCTCAATGGCGGCGCGGATGCCGGCCCAGCGCCCAGCGGCGATGCTCTGGCGCGGCAGGAAATCGCGCGTGAAATCTTCATAGCGGCCGACGCTGCCCACGATGGCGTCCACCGGAATCTCCTGCAACCCGCGTGGCAGCTGCGCGGCGGTGCCCACCGCACGGCGCGCCTCTTCAAATGAGAGCAGGTCCTCCGAGCGGCCGCCCAGGCGCGCCAACAGTTCCTGCGTCGCGGCCCGGCGCCGGGCACGGCGAAAGTCATTCAATGCGCTGGAATAGTTGTGCATGTTGTCCATCGCCGCCCCCCTACTCCTTCTCTAATTCAAGTTCGCTTTCCAGATAACCGTAGGTGTTCACAATCGTGGTCGCGCGATACTGCATCTGGCGCTCTTCGCTGCGGTCATCCAGATGAATGTGGCCGTGGAAGTGGTAAGCCGGGCGCGCCAGCCAGAGCAGGAAGCGGAAGGCCCAGAAGCCGTTGTGGGCCCAATCAGGCCGGTCGCCCAGGTGGCGCGGCGGCGCGTGGGTGACCAGCACATCCAGCATGCCGCCATGGCGCAGCAAGTTCCACACTAGACGAGGCAGCACCCCCAAAACTTTCCACCACATCTGGCCCTGGGTGTACATAAAGGGGCCGCGGCGGTAGCGCACACAACCTTCGAAGCCCGCCAACAGTAGGCCATTTTGGCGCACCACCCGCTGGTGCAGGTCCACCGCGCCCCAGGGTGCGCGCCGCTCACCATGCTCGGCGTACTCGATTTTGGCGTCGTGGTTGCCGCGCACAAAGAGCACCGGCACGTTGAGCTGGTCGACCAGATATTCCAGGTAGTAATAAGGCAAATCGCCGCAACCGAGCACCAAGTCGACGTCGGCGAAGCGTTCTCTGGCGGCCGGACTGTAGACCAGGTCGAAGGTTTTGTCGCTGAGCGATAGCACTTTCATCGCGGCAACTATATCACCCAGTCATACAGCATACAAAGTATCTGGCATTCATGCGTGTGGCGAATGCCCCTTTGGGACATTCGCCTGAATCAATCGCGTCCGCGATTGATCGTCATTCCGGGCGAGGCAACCCCTCATCATCCCTCGTGTAGTTCTGAGGAGCGCCCAGCGGGCGCGACGAAGAATATCCGCTGTCATCTTTCTTCCAACACGACCAATCGGCCAATCGAACCCACCCGTTATTCTTGGAGCGTTGCTGACTGTGGAGAATGGCCCTTTGGGCCATTCTCCCGAATCAATCGCGCCAGCGATTGATAGTGCGCTTTGTGTCTTTGTGGTGAACCCCCACGCTCAAAGCCAGGTCCAAATTCCGGTTGACCATCCCCACTGCCCACAGGTACAATCATAGAAGGATATCAATATGGACAAGCCGCAGACCAACTCCGTGGATTTCGCCAAGGCCCTGGCCGACCCCACCCGCCAGCAAATCATGCAACTGTGCTGCTGCGAGTGGCTCAACGTCGGCCAAATCGTGGAGGCCGTAGGCGTCAGCCAGCCGACGGTCAGCCACCACCTGGCCATCCTGCGCGAGGCCGACCTGGTCAAGGTGCGCGCCGAGGGCAAGCACAGCTACTACACGATTAACCAGGAACGCGTAGCCCACTGCTGCGGCCTACTGCTGGAAGTCTTCGCCCCGGAAAGCGAAGCGGCCGACCGCCTTAAGGTCCTGCCCTCCTCGTCTTAAACGAAATGGCGGGGCCTCGTCAGGCCCCGCCAGCTGTTCAAGCGTCAGCAGCAATCGCTGCCGCCACCGCCGCAGCAATCGTCGCCGCAGCATTCCGGGTCATAACCGTACATCTGAACCTCCTTTGTCAAGCCTGTGCTCATATAGATGTACATCTATGTAATAAATACTAATAGAAACCCGTCTATATGTCAAATGGAAAGCGCTATGACTGATTACAAACTGCCTGCTAACCTGGGCATCGCCCACGTCGAACTCAACGTGCTCAACCTGGAGCACATGCTGGTCTTCTACCGCGACCTGCTGGGCTTCAGCCTGGTCGCCCAGGATGCCACCAGCGCCCAGCTCGCCCCCGCCCCCGATACGGCCCCCATCCTGACCCTCTGCGCCCCGCCGGACCTGAAGCGCCAACCGCAATTCAGCACCGGCCTCTACCATGTGGCCTACCGCTTCCCCGACCGCCGCAGCCTGGGCACCACCCTGCTGGGCGTGGCCGCCAGCCAGTGGCCGCTGCAGGGCGCATCCGACCACCGCGTCAGCGAAGCCATTTACTTCGCCGACCCCGAAGGCAACGGCATTGAAATTTATCGTGACCGCCCGCGTGAGGATTGGCCGACATTAGATGGTCTGGTGCAGATGGGCAACCTGCCGCTGGACCTTAACGCCCTCGTCGAGGAAGCCGACCGCGAGCGCGCCAACCAGGGCGGCATTGACCCCGAGGCGGTGATTGGCCACATACACCTGCAGGTCAGCAACACCGCCACCGCGGCCGCTTTCTACGGCGACCTGCTGGGCATGGATGTAATGATGGAAATGCCCACGGCGATATTCATGGCCGCCGGCGGCTACCACCATCACTTGGGCGGCAACACCTGGCACAGCAACGGCGCCCCGCGCCACGAGGACGACATGAGCGGCCTGGCCTCCTACGCCTACGAGCTGCCTGAAGCGGCCGACTGGCTGGCGCTCGCCGAGCGGCTGCAAGGGGCCGGGCAGGCGCTCCAATCGGTGGAGCGCGCCGGTCGCCCAGGCATCCTGCTGCGCGACCAGGACGGCAACCGCGTGGAACTGCTCACCGCGCCCGGGGCACAGGTGTCGGCCAAGGTCGCGGAATTGGCCGAGGCCAGCGCTTAAGCTGACTAATCTTCATTAACAACAAAAGCGCCCGAGAACGGGCGCTTTTGTGTTTTACCAGGCTGGTTTAGGCAAACCAGCCAAACAGGAAGCCCAGCAGGATAATCACAATCAACAGGCCGACGACACCGCCGCCGGTATTGCCGTAGCGCGTGCGCACCGGCACAAAGCCCAGGATGAAGAGTACCAGCAGGATAAGCAATAGGGTTTCCATTCAAAACTCCTTTGTGGTTGGATTAATTGCGGTTAATGCTGCATCGTCACGGCTAACGAAGGACTAAGCTCGGCGTTACGGCTGCCCGCCGCCAAGCGCTTACACAATGCTTATATCTCCGTGCTACAATTCCCACGCTTGGGGATGACTGGCTTCGACGGAAGAGGCTGGCTCCGAACTGCGAGCCGAGAGGCGCCGACCTCGTAAACTCAGCGCACAAGTCAAGTGCCAAAAACACTGACTATGCAGCTCTCCCGCTCGCCGCGTAATAACGGCTAGCAAGAACTGCTAACGGCCCCACGGGCCGCGTCCACTCCGCCCTATCCCTGGCTGGGCGGTACTGGACGACACAAAGCCGGGGTGCTGCGCTCGATACCGCTAAGAGCGCCTAAGACCTAGCGGTTGGCCGCCCAGTAACTCTTGTCCTTTGTAGGCTGTGCGGCGAGACGAACAAGGGTCTACGCTCGTAGACGTTCGAGAACTTAATCTTGCGGACGCGGGTTCGATTCCCGCCATCTCCACCTAAAGGCCCGCCTCGCGGGCCTTTTCCTATATTAATAAACCATTTTCCTATCGTCACTACACCATAGGCAAATGTACTATATAGAGGAATTCCCTACCCAGGAGTGTCTCATGAGCCAGCAGCTAGAAGCTGACTTAGCCAAATGCCGGGAGGAGCTTGAGCATTTGCGCCTCATTCAAGAACATGCCACAGACATGATTTCTCGCCATGCCCCAAATGGCGCCTACACCTATGCATCACCCGCGGCCACCCGGTTAACCGGCTACGCGCCGGAAGAACTGGTGGGACGCGACCCCTACGATTTCTTTCACCCCGACGACATGCCAGCTGTCAGTGAATCGCATTCGACCATTATCGACACGCCGGATGTCTTCACCGTGGCCTACCGCCTGAAACGCAAAGACGGTAACTATATTTGGTTCGAAACTACCAGCAAAACCATTCGAGACACAGCAACTAACGAAGTCCTGGAAATCATTGCCGTTTCATGCGATATCACCAAGCGCAAAACTCTCGAACTGGATTTACACAACCTGGCCCGCGAGGACCAACTCACCGGCCTGCCGCGCCCACATGTGTTTCACAAAGAACTTGACCAGGCCTTGAAACGCGCCAAACGTGCTAAATCCCTTGTTGCCGTCCTCTATATTGACTTGGACAAATTCAAATCCATCAATGACAACTATGGTCACCTGGTGGGAGATAACTTCCTGAAAGCTTTCGGCAAGCGCCTGTCCCAGGGAGTCCGCGGGGGCGAGCTGGCCGCGCGCCTGGGCGGCGATGAATTTGGAGCCATCCTGGAAAACATACAATCCCTGGACGAAGCCCAATCCGCCGCCCAACGCTTGATTGACCTGTTTGAAAAACCGTTGAAGGTTGGAAAGCTCCGCATTCAGGGCGATTTCAGTATGGGCATCAGCCTGTTCCCGGAGCAGGCTAGCAACGCCGAGATATTATTACAGCAAGCTGATACCGCGATGTACGCCGCCAAAGCCCTGGACAAAACAATAGCCTTTGCGCAACCCTAACCTAATCATCCCGTAAGTAACAAATCGATTAGAATGCGGCCAGGCCAACGCTTGGCCGCATTCTTTTCTTTACCCGCAAGTGAGGTTTTCCATGCGCAAGTTCTTTATCTTCAGCCTGGCCGCAGCCCTGCTGCTGGCAGCCTGTGGCGGCGGCGAAGAGGCCGCCAACCCTGACGATATCGCCACCATTGTGGCCGCCACCCTGGAGGCCGCCGAAGCCGCAGCGCCCGCCGCCACCGAGCCCAGCGCCACCACCGGCACGATTGCCGGCCAGCTCAGCTACCCCAGCGAGGGCATCCCGCCGCTGAATGTGGTCGCCTTTGATGTCAACAGCGACGCCTGGTTCATGGTCGCCACCCAACAGAATCAGCAAAGCTTCGAGCTGGAAAACTTGCCGCCCGGCAGCTATTACCTGGTAGCTTACACCACCGACAGCAACTACGGCGGCGGCTACACCGCCGCGGTGCCCTGCGGCCTGACTGCCGACTGCACCGACCACCAACTGCTGCCGCTGATTGTGAACGCTGGCGAAACCACCGAGGCTGACCCCGCCGACTGGTACGCCGCCGAAGAGGACTTCCCCGCTAACCTGACCCTGCCGGAAGAGGAAGGAGGCGTTGGCTCCATCGCTGGTGCGCTGGCTTACCCCAGCGAGAGCATCCCGCCGATGAACGTGGTCGCTTACGACGTGAACAGCAGCGCCTGGTTCTATATCATCACCCAGCAAAACCAGCAGAGCTACCAATTTGACGGCCTGCCCGCCGGCACCTACTACGTGGTCGCCTATCCCACCGGCCAGACTGAATACGGCGGCGGCTACACCGCGGCCGTGCTCTGCGGCCTCAGCGTGGATTGCACCGACCACAGCCTGTTGCCCGTACAGGTAAAAGGCAGCCAAGTCACCGAAGACGTTGACCTCACCGATTTCTACGCCGACCCCGGCACCTTCCCGGTCAGCCCTGTGCAATAAGCGGCATTGAAATTTGAATGTTGAATCAAAAGACCGCTGAGAAATCTCGGCGGTCTTTTTGTTCGTCATTGCGAGCCCTACTAGCCCAGCCTCACGCGGGCTCTGTACGCGTTAGACCCTTTTGGTCATGACTGCAACTTCCCATATATACAAAACATAAAAATTACCTGATTGAAAATAACATCTTTCTCTAGTCTCCCGTTATAGGCACCGAATTCACATTATCCATCTAAGGAGAACGGTATGACAATGAAGTTGGATTCAAAAGACAAGGTCTTTATCCACGAACTGAAAGACCTCTACAGCGCCGAGAAGCAATTGATTGAGGCGCTGCCTAAGGTGATTGACTCCGTGGACGGCGAGGCCAAGAAAGC
>OMJR01000013.1 GCA_900299355.1 Anaerolineaceae bacterium | reverse complement strand
TCGCTATTCAGCAAGCCCTGGTCTTCCAGGCGGCGCAGCAGTGGATACAGGGTGCCCTCGTTGATATCCAGACCGCCATCGGCCATTTCCTGTTTGAGAGCATACCCATACTTTTCCGTGCGCAGCTGGCTGAGTACCGCCAGCACCACGCTCCCCCGGCGCAGCTCATGGCTCAGGCTTTCCAGCAGTTCGGTGTAGCTTTCTGTGTTTACCATGACGCCATAATACTGTGTAATACATAGTATTGTCAAGTGCCAGTATATATGAAATTCGATAGATTATTCTCAGGGGAGTAAAATCAAGCCCGAGTCGACTATGTATCCCCATTTTCCCCACGAGATCCCGTTAACGGCCAAAGAATTCTTCACGCGCCTGCGCGTGCGGATCCGCTTCCTGTGGCGCCGGGTGCTGCCGCCGCCCGATCGGGAACGCCGCGCCGAAGTGCAGTTGCAATTGCGCGAAGCCTCCGAGCCAGATTTCGATTACTTCGTATTGGTTTTGCTGTCCTGCACGATTGCCACCTTTGGCTTGCTGATTGATTCGGCGGCCACGATTATCGGCGCCATGTTGGTGGCCCCGCTGATGTCGCCGATCCTCGGTTTGGGGCTGGCCTCCATCCGCGGCGATACCACCCTGCTGCGCGATGCGGCGATTGCGCTGTTCCGTGGCGCGGTCTTCGCAGTGTTACTGGCGATCTTTATCACCTGGACCAATGCACGCCTGCCCTTTATTAGTCTGCAGGAATTGCCGGTCGAGGTGCTGGCCCGCACGCGCCCCAGTCCGATAGATTTGGGCGTAGCCGTGGCCGGCGGCCTGGCGGCCACTTTTGCCCTGGTGCAGCCGAACTTGTCGGCCGCCTTACCGGGCGTGGCGATTGCCACGGCATTGATGCCGCCCTTATGCACAATCGGGATTGGCATCGCCCTGGGTGACTGGGAAGTCGCCACCGGCGCTACCCTGCTCTTCATCACTAATGCAGTCACCATCGCGGCGTCGGCGATCGCACTGTTCTTTGCCATGGGCTTTGCCCCGCGCCGCAAGGAAGGCGATGGCTTGCTGCCACGCTCGTTGTTGATTTCAGCGGCCCTGACCCTCTTGCTGTTGGCGCCGCTGGGCTACCAGAGCTACCAGCTTGTGCAGCAGGCGCAGAGGAGCCAATTGATCAATGAAGTCGTGCGCCAGGAAATTGGCAAGATCGAAGACGTGGAATTGGTCAGTGTAAATTCCGTAGAAAACGATGGGATTTTGGAAATCGAGATTACGGTGCGAACGGTGCAGGCGTTGAACTACGACGACAGTGTGGCCCTGCGCGAAGCGATCGATGTGCAGTTACAGCAGCCAGTCGAACTGAGTATCAACCAGGTCTTTGCCGCACGCCTGGATCCACGCGTCCCACCCAGCCAGACGCCCACTGCGATTTTGTCGGTAACACCCACGGTTACTGGCACATCCACGCCGACGCCAACCCGCACCAGCACGCCCACGGCCAGCGCCACGGCCACCTACACTGCCACCCCCGCCTATCTGGAACTAACCAATGCCTTTGGCCAGGAAGGCGTCTATTTGCGCCAGTCCCCCGAAGGCCCCAGCATCGCCTTCCTTTTCGTGGGCAGCCAGCTGAGACAACTGGCTGGCATGGAAATTGTGAACGGTTGGGTGTGGATTGAAGTGATGGATGGCCTGGGCCGCATCGGCTGGATCCCCCAGTTTTATACGTCGCTGGTCACGCTTACCCCGACCACCGCCCCCTAGGCGCAATTCGAAATTAGTTCTTCTGCTCGGCGCGCACCCGGCGCAGGAAGCGCGGGCTGTTGAGCGCCCGTTCCAGCACATAGGTCATGTATTGGTCCATCAGGGTTTCTAGCTCCAGGCGCACGCTCGGGCTAAGTTGGGCGCGGCCCGCCGCCGCATAGTCGCTGCGTTGGAAGTGGCGCAGGTACTTGAGCGCAGGCATACTGATTGGGCTGGCACCTGCCGCCGATTTGCCGCAGCGCGGACAGAGGACGCCGCCGTGCTGGGTGGCGAAGTACTGGTCCTCGGCCTGGATGGCGCGCCCGCATTGCAGGCAGTGTTGCAGTTCCGGCCGGAAACCGACCAGATCCAACAAACGCACTTCGTAATAGCGCACCACCAATTCGGCGTCGCTTTCGCTTTCCAGGCGCTCCAGCGTCTCACGCAGCAGGCGGTAGACGCCGCGGTTCTCGTCTTCGTCGGGGGTGAACTTGTCCACCAATTCGCATACGTAGGAGGCATAGCCCAGCAGTTGCAGGTCCGCGCTTAGCGGGCTGTGGGTGTCCTGGGCTTCGGCTTGGGTGACGATATCGAGGCTTTTGCCCGTCGCGATTTGCAGACTGACCCGGGTAAAGGGTTCCAGGTGGCCGGCTTTGCGTGAACGGGCTTTGCGGGCTCCCTTGGCCAGCGCGCGCACTTTGCCGCGCTCGCGCGAGTAGACCGTCAGCAATTGATCGGCTTCGCCGAACTTGCTGTGCTTTAAAACGATCGCTTCCAGGCGCTGGCTGCGGACTTCGCGCGGCATGCCTGGATTGTAGCTTATTCGTGGGGGATGGCTACGGGGGTGTTCACCCGCCGTTTGGCGGCGTAGAGCGCCTGGTCGGCGCGTTCTACCAACTCGTTTATTGCGCGAGGGGCCGTACCGTTATCCTCTGTGGAGGCGATACCCATGCTGGTGGTCAGGCGCACTTCGTCCATGCCGGTGCGGATGGTCTTGGTGTTGGCCGCCTGATGCATGCGGCTCAGAATGCGTTGGGCATCGTCCAGGGCTGCGCCGGGCAGCACCAGCATAAACTCGTCGCCCCCCAGGCGCCCGAGCCAATCGTAGGGCCGCTTGTTGTTTTCCAGCACTTTGGCTAATGCTTTGAGCGCGGCGTCGCCCACCAGGTGGCCATGCGTATCATTGATTTTTTTCAGGCCATCCATATCCACCATCATGATGCTCATCGGTACGCCTTCGCGGGCATAGCGCTCCCATTCGGCGTGAGCGTGCTGCATCACCGCTTCACGGTTGAGCAAGCCAGTCAGGGCATCGGTGCTGGCCCGCAACGTCATGTGCGCCAAGGTGTTGCGCATGCGCTGCTCTTCCAAGACGGTGTTGGTGATGTCGCCGCCGATGCTTTGGTAGTGCATCGGTTTGCCGCGCTCGTCTACGACTAAAGCCAGGTTGGTTTCTAAAATGACCTTGTCGCCGGACTTAGTCACAAAGCTGCGGCGGGTGGGCCGCAGCATCTGGCTGGCAGTTACAGTCTGTAAGCGTTGGCGCACTTCAGGCCACTCATCCGCCGGAAACAGTTTCTTCATTGGCAGGCCGGTCAACTCTTCGGGCGCATAGCCCAGGATGGTGGCGGCCGCCGAGTTCACTTCGATGACGCGTAGGTTGGGGCTGAGCAGGAATACGGCGTCAGTAGATTTCTCAAACAGCGCCCGAAACTTGCGCTCGTTCTCGCTCAAATGCTGAACGAGGTGCTGCTGGGTTTGATTTGAATAGATGATGGTCGCAGCGGTCAGGGTAATGATTGCCAGTGAGACAATCATGTGCACAATCAGGCTGGCATCCAAACTGGCGGCGGGCAGCAGTCCGGCTGTTTCCAAGTAAAAGACCGCCAGGTTGGCGATCCCGGTCAGGATTAGCGTGTTTACGGTGGTGCGTTGACTGGCCAGCAAAGCCGTAATCAACAGTACATACACTTGGGCGATGGCCAGCGAACCGCTAATGCCCCCCGAAAAGACCATGGCCGAAATCGCAATAATCCAGGAGCCGAAGCAAAATAAGTTGGTAGCAAAGTTGAGGCTGCGCAGACGCCAGGCCAGCCAGGTAAGCACTTCCAGCACCAGAATGCCGAAGAGCAAGTTGAGCTCGGCCGACATGGCCGGGTCAATGATTAGCTGAGCAATAAGCGGCCCAACAGTAAACAGGTGCTGAAGAGCAGGATGACTGCAAAGAGTCGAGCACGCCATTTGCTCCACCAATGCTCATTGTCCGGGGTCAATTTGTTTAGGAGCAAAAGTAGTGTGTCCTTTGTGTCGATGGCGGCCCCGTAATGATAACCTACCTAACAGAATCGTTAGGTCGTCATAAGATTAGAAAACAGATTTTGGTTAGGGAATGGTTGCCCACACCTGGTAGAGCCCTAGATCCCCCGTTTCACCGTCGGAATAGAAGCTATCCTCAATGATGAAACCACTTTTGGCTGCCAGGGCGGCCAATTGTTCCTCGGTAAAGTAGTGAACGTAACGCAAGCCGTTTCCGTCACGCCGCCAATCCAACAAATAATCCCATTCGTCCACTTCTTCATCCAGGATGCCGACTGATTCCCAGGCTTGGATGCGTTCGCGCAGGCGTTCGCTGTTGAGGAATTGCCAATTGGAAAGGATAAAGCGGCCGCCGGGCTTGAGCAGCGCATGCACCTGGCGCAGCAAATGCAGGCGAATCTCTTCACCGGGCATGTGATGCAGGCAGGCAAAGGCCAACACATAGTCGAAGCCCTGCTCGCCCAGGCCCAGTGACCAATCTGGGGCGGTGAGGTCGGCCTGGCGGAATTCGGCGTCGAAGGCCTCCGGCACGGCTTCGCGGGCAATCGCCAGCAGGCCTTCGCTAAAATCCAGGCCGAGATAATTGATTTGGAATCCCTTGCGGGCCAGTTCGGCAGCCAGGGTGCCGTTGCCGCAGCCCAGGTCCAGCACATCGGCCGCGGCGGGCAGGCCTTCCAGGATGCGCTGCACGCCGGGCTGGAGCCGTCCGCGGGTATCCGAAAACGCCTCCGCGAAATTTTGATAGAATCGCCGATTGAGGTCGATAAGGCGTTGGGCCAAGTCAGCTTCCACGGCCTCCATTATAAAATGGCTACACACGATATTCGCGAAGAACAAATCCAAGCCTGGACAGCGTCGAAAGAGCACACGCCCGAGAAGGAGCGCCGCGCCTTGCTGGCGCTGGAGGCTATTCGCGATGGCGCCGAAGTCTTCGATGCCATCAAAGCCCACCCCCTGCAAACCGAAGGCGGCGGTTTTATCGCCAAGCAGAACCTGGTTGCGGTGTACCGCCAGCTGGTGGACGATGGCGAATGGGACGAAGACCCGGCGCTGCTGGCTGCCATCCGCATGAAGCCCATGCGCACGCTTTCGGGCGTGACGGTGGTCACCGTGCTGACCAAGCCCTATCCCTGCCCCGGCAAGTGCGTCTTCTGCCCCACCGACTTGCGCATGCCCAAGAGCTATTTGCCCGATGAGCCCGGCGCGATGCGCGCGTTACAGCATGAGTTTGACCCCTACGAGCAGGTTATCAATCGCCTGGCGGCGCTGGAAGCGGTGGGCCATCCCACCGACAAAATTGAACTGCTCATCCTGGGTGGCACCTGGTCTTCCTACACACGCGATTACCAGCAATGGTTCATTACGCGTCTTTTTGATGCGCTTAGCGGACGCGAGTTTGAGACGCTGGCGGCGGCCCAGGCTTTCAATGAAACCGCCGAGCACCGCAACGTCGGCCTGGTGATTGAGACCCGCCCCGACCACGTAAATCCCGAAGAGATTGCCTGGCTGCGCGGCCTGGGCGTCACCAAGGTGCAGATGGGCGCGCAGAGCTTTGACGACCGCGTGCTGGAGATGAACAAACGCGGCCACGACGCGGCCGAGACCCTGGCCGCCACCAGCTTGCTACGTGCCGCCGGCTTCAAGGTGGTGTTGCACTGGATGCCCAATCTCTTGGGCGCCACGCCGGACAGCGACCGCAGCGACTTCGTCAAATTCTGGGACAGCTACTGCCCCGACGAAATCAAGATTTACCCTACGCAATTATTGGAAAACACTGAACTTTACGAATACTGGCAGCGGGGCGAATATCAGCCCTATGAGACGGACGAGTTGGTCGAACTGCTAGCCGATATCAAAACCAGTATTCCCGAGTATTGCCGCGTCAACCGCGTGATTCGCGATATCCCCTCCACCAACGTGGTCGAAGGCAACAAGCGCACCAGCCTGCGCATGGATGTGCACGAGCGCCTGCGCGCTACTGGCCGCGAGTGCCGCTGTGTGCGCTGCCGCGAGGTGCGCGGCCGCCCGGTGGATCCCGAAGACCTGCGCCTGGACGACCGCGTTTACCCGGCTGGCGGCGCCGAGGAACACTTCCTCAGCTTTGTGACCCCCGGCGACAAGCTGGCTGGCTTCCTGCGCCTTTCGCTGCCCGGCGCCGATAGCCCGGCCACCGGCTTGGCCGACCTGGGCGGCGCGGCCCTGATTCGCGAGGTACACGTCTACGGTCAATCGCTGGAAGTGGGCGAGGACCAGCAGGGCGCCGCGCAGCACATCGGCCTGGGCACCGCGCTGCTGGAGCGCGCCGAGGCGCTGGCCCGCGCGGCCGGCTTTGCACGCATGGCCGTAATCGCCGCCGTGGGCACCCGCCGCTATTACGCCGGCCGCGGCTTTGAGATGGGGGATTTGTATATGGTCAAGGACCTGTAATTAGTCCACAAGACCCGTCTAACATTCATTAGGCACACTGCTCTTTTTGTCATTCCGAGCGAGGCGAGCATAGCTCGCCGACGAGGAATTCCTACGGCGCCTTCTTGCATAAGCTTGGCTGGAGGGATTAGTTCTTCCAGCAATGAGACTTACTGGCAATACGCCGCAGGAATGACAAGAGAGGCCATTCTTGACATCCACCCGCCCCAAAAGTACAATGTCCGCCGCGTCACATTCGCCGAGATAGCTCAGTTGGTAGAGCACACGACTGAAAATCGTGGTGTCGCCAGTTCGATTCTGGCTCTCGGCACCAGGCATCGGGTATAATTCCTGTCCTTGCGGGCGTAGTTCAGTTGGTAGAACACCTCCTTGCCAAGGAGAAGGTCACGAGTTCGAGTCTCGTCGCCCGCTCTTCAAAAAGGCCTTAGGGCCTTTTTGATTTAAAAACGCAGTTTGCCTAACTCAACCGTAGCGAATTGCGCAAAGCGCAATTCGCTTAAAGTATGTTTCCCAGCTTTAGCTGGGAAACATAGTCGGTATAATCAGCTTTCGAAAAACGGCGACGTGGCCAAGTGGTAAGGCAAGGGTCTGCAAAACCCTCATCACGGGTTCGAATCCCGTCGTCGCCTTGACACAAAAAGCGCCTCATGGGGCGCTTTTTGTTTTATAGAGAATTCGACGTTGGCGAATTCTCTGTCCGATTTCAAGTTTTACTTCGCCTTTTCCATGGCTTCGCGGGCCAGCTTGTCCACCCGTTGGTTGTCTTTATTGGTGGAATGGCCTTTGACCCAGTGCCAATCAATCTCGTGGCGCTGGGTGGCCTTATCCAGCGCCTGCCACAACTCCACGTTGGCCAGTGCGCCGCCTTTGCGCTTCCAGCCGCGCGCACGCCAGCCGGGCAGCCACTCGGTGATGCCCCGTCGCAGGTATTGTGAATCGGTGTGCAGCTGCACCCGGCTGGGTTGCTTGAGCGCCTCCAGGGCCCGAAGGGCAGCGGTCAGTTCCATACGGTTGTTGGTGCTATCGCGTTCGTGGCCCTGCAACACCTTCTCGTGGCGCCCGCTGCGCAGCAGGGCCGCCCAGCCGCCGAGACCGGGGTTCACGTCGCAGGAGCCGTCGGTATAAATAATCACTTCGGGTAAATCAAGCATGCGGGCATTCTACCTGCTGGCTGGCCGCCACACCGCGCCCTTTGGCTTATAATTTGCGCACAGTATCGTTTATCTGAGGAGAAACAATGAACGGCTTTCGTAAAGAGTTTAGTACGCTCACTTTGGTGTTGATCCCGGTGGCGATTGCCATTAACGTGGCCATCGGCCAATTGGCGATCACCCTCAAGCTGCCCCTTTACCTGGATTCCATCGGCACCATTCTGGTGGGTGTGCTGGTCGGCCCCTGGGCCGGCGCCATCACCGGCTTCCTGGCCAACGTGGTCTGGACCCTATCCGGCCTCTTCCCGCAGGCGATCGCCTGGGCGGGCGTGGCGGCCATCATCGGCGCTCTGGCCGGCGCCTTTGGGCGCGCGGGCTGGGTCAATAGCTGGAGCCGTGCCGCCCTGGCGGGCATCATCACCGGCTTCGTCGCCGCGATTTTGTCGGCCCCGATAGCGGCCTATGTCTTCGGCGGCGTGACCGGTACCGGCACCGACGCCGTGGTGGCCATGTTCCGCTCGGCGGGCCTGGACGCGCTGGGCGCCAACCTGGGCCAGGGCGCGGTATCCGAGCCGCTGGATAAGGCGATCAGCTTTGTGGTCGTCTGGGCCGTCATGCTGGCCCTGCCGCTGCGCTTCAAGAACCGCTTCGGCAACGTCGAAGAATAAGCGACACAGCAAACCACTTAACTCAAAAGGCCCGCACTCGCGGGCCTTTTGTTCAGGTAGGATTAGTCCGTGCAAAGCTCCAGCCTGTATATTGAACGCAACAGCGGCCTGCATGCCCTGCACCCGCTGACCAAGCTGGCCCTGTTAGGCCTGTGCCTGGTGCTGGCCTTTGCGCTGCCTGATATCCGCTGGTTGCTGGCCGCCTTCGGCCTGCTCCTGCTGCCGCTGGCAGCCTGGGGGCGCATCCTGGCGCCCTTCGCCCGCAGCGGCTTCAGCATTATTCTGCCCTTTGTGATTTCGCTGGCCCTGATCCAGGGTTTCTTTGCCGGTGGCGATACGGCCCTGCTGACCCTGGGCCGCTTTGCCTTCACCTGGGAGGGACTGTTGGCCGGCCTGACGGTATCCGCGCGCCTGCTGGTGGCACTGGGCGGCACGCTGTTGCTGATGCTGAGCACCCGTCCCGATCATTTGATGCTGGCCCTGACCGAGCGCGGCTTGCCGCAGGCGCTGGGCTACATCGTGCTCACCGCGCTGCAGATCTTTCCGCGCTTTCAAGACCGGGCGCGCGTGATCCTGGAAGCCCAGCAGGCCCGCGGCCTGGAGACGCAGGTGAACTTGCTGCGCCGCTTGCGCTTGCTGGTGCCACTAATCGGTCCGCTGATCCTGGCCAGCATCGTGGATGTGGAAGAACGCGCCATGGCGCTGGAGGCGCGCGCCTTCAGCCGACCCGGCCAGAAAACCAGCCTGATTAGCCTGCACGATTCCGGCTTCCAAGTGCTATTGCGCACTGGCCTGTTGTTGGCCGCGCTCGCCCTAATCGTCTGGCGCCTGCTGCCCTTGGTGCGCGCATGATTACGCTGAAGCATTTTGGCTATCGCTACCCCAATACCGAGGCCTGGGCCTTGCGTAAGATTTCGCTGGAAATCCCCGACGGGCAATTTGTGGGCGTGGTCGGCGCCAATGGGGCGGGTAAATCCACGCTGTGCTATGCGCTGAGCGGTTTTGCGCCCCACTTCTACCGCGGTAAGACCGAAGGACGTTTGCATCTCAATGAGGTCGATGTGCTGGAGAGCAGCCTGGGAGACTTGGCGGGCGAGGTCGGGCTCGTTTTCCAGAATCCGTTTAACCAGATTAGCGGTGCGCGTTATAGCGTGCGTGAAGAAATCGCTTTCGGCTTGGAAAACCTGGGCCTGCCGCCCAGCGAAATCGAAACGCGGGTCAGCCAGGTGCTCGCGCAAAGTGATTTGAGTGAGTTGGCCGAACGCTCGCCCTTTGCGCTATCCGGTGGGCAGCAGCAACGCGTGGCGATTGCCGCCATCATGGCGATGCAGCCCAGCGTATTGGTCCTGGATGAACCCACCTCGCAACTGGACCCGCATGGCACTCGCGAGGTGTTCGCCAACCTGGATGCGCTCACCCAGGAGCGGGCGGCCACCGTGGTGTTGGCCAGCCACAAGCTGGAATGGCTGGCGGCCTTCTGCGACCGCGTGCTGGTGCTCCATCAGGGGCGGCTGGTCGCGGACGGCGAACCCGCCCAGGTGCTGGCCGACGAGGTGCTGCTGGACTACGGGATTGGCGGCACGCGTTACACGCTGGCGGCCCGTGCGGCGCAGCAGGGTGGCCTGGTGTCCGCGCAGCGCGCCCTGCCGGTGACCCTCGACCAGGCGCGGGAGTTCTTCCGATGAAGCTGCGGGTGGAACAAGTCTCCTTTCGCTATCCCTCGGGTGTGCAGGCCTTGCAGGACGTGCGCCTGGAGATTGCCTCCGGCGAGTGCCTGGCGCTGGTCGGCGAAAACGGAGCCGGTAAGACCACCCTGGTGAAACTGTTCAATGGGCTGCTGCATCCCAGCCAGGGAGCAGTCTTGGTGGGCGATTGGCGCACCGATGAGCACAGCACGGCTGAGCTGGCCGGACGGGTCGGCTTCCTGTTCCAGAATCCGGACGACCAACTCTTTGAGCGCAGTGTGCGCCGCGATGTGGCCTTTGGCCCGCGCAATCTGGGCCTGGCCGCCAGCGAGGTGGACCAACGGGTTAACAGCGCGCTGGAGCAGGTAGGTCTCAGCCAAGTTGCCGACCAGCATCCCTATGATTTGCAATACAATCAGCGCAAGTTGGTGGCCCTGGCGGCCACCCTGGCGATGCGCACGCCCATTCTGGTGCTGGATGAACCGACCATTGGCCAGGATGAAGACCAGCGCCGGCGCGTGGGCGACATCATCGGCCAGCTAAAACGCGAAGGGCGCACGGTCGTCTTGATTTCGCATGACCTGGATTTTGTGGCCGAACAGGCCGAGCGGGTTTTGGTGATGGCGGGCGGCCAGGTGCTGCAGGATGGGCCGGCCGCAGAGGTGCTGGTGCAGAGCGAAACCCTGGCCCGTGCCGCCGTGGCGCCCCCGCAGTTGGTGCGCCTGGCTCAGGCCCTGTCGCTGCCCTCAGCACCGCTGGATGTGGAGACATTCCTGGAG
>OMJR01000012.1 GCA_900299355.1 Anaerolineaceae bacterium | reverse complement strand
GACGAGATCATTACCTTCTCGCCGCTGTCGGTGGACGACATGAAAGAGATCGTCGACCTGCAGATGGAAGAAGTGCAAGAACGCATGAAGGAACAAGGCCTGCGCGTACAGCTTTCCGCTAAGGCGCGCGAGTGGCTGGCCGAGCAAGGCTACGACCCGGCTTTCGGCGCCCGCCCGCTGAAGCGCGCGATCCAGAAATACGTGGAAAGCCCGCTCTCTAAGCAGCTGCTCAGCGGCGACTTCAAAAGCGGAACCACCGTGGTGGTCGACCTGAATGAAGAAGGCGACGACCTGGTCTTCAGCGAAGGCAAACCGACGCCGATTGAAGTCGACAAGAAACAAGAAGCCGACGCTTAAGCGCCAATAGCATAAAACACAATGCTCTATGGCATAATCTGCCATGAGCCCAAACCTTCAGTGGGCGATAATGATCCAGCCCACTGAAGGTTTTTGTTATTTCTCACATAATGGAATTGACTGATGTTCTTCAAGCGTCGTAAACACAAGTGGCTTATCCGCGATTGGCAGAAGGTCTACGGTCGCCCAAAACCACAAATGGCCGCGTTGCTCACCCGCGGCCGTAGCGGCTCGCATTTCGTGCTGCACGCCCTGCACAGCCACCCGCAGGTAGCCGCGCTGGAAGAACACGTACTGGGTGGTCAGCTGAAAGCCTATTTCAACTCAGAACTCTTTCCAATCGACGAGATCGCCGAAAAACAGCTGCTGCCGCAAAAACAGAATTTAGCCAGCGTGGATTGGATTCTGCTCAACAAACCCAAAGCGGAAGATGTAACCTACCACTTTCCTTTCCAGCGCGACAATTTGCGCCTGATCTATCTCTTTCGGAATCCGGTCACCCTCTACTACTCGTGGAAAAAGGGCTGGGACGAAATGGCCGCCCGCGATTACGGCCTGGCCGCGGCCGACGATGACCAGGTGCTTGGCTGGCTAAGGGCCCTGATCCTGGACGAAATGACCAGTTATGGCTTCTATCGCAACCGCGACATAGATACTGTGGTCAGCCTCGAGTCCTTTACATGCGAGTCCGACGAAAATTTACGCCGCGTTTGGGCGCGCTTGGGGCTGCCTTTCGTTGAAGCCGGCCAGCGCCCGCGGCTCGAGCAGTGCCCTGTCTGCGAGACCCGACTTGAGGTGCAGGAAGACGGCGAGGCGGTCCTCTATTGCCCTAGATGCAAAAAATCCTATCGGGCAGCCGGTGGTTACAACTACATCGGCGAGATCGATGCCAGTTACCTGAACCATTGGAAGTCGAAAGAGAAATCACCATACCTATATGAGTATTTCAGCCAACTCCTGGGTACTGAGCTAATGGCCTTTTATGATAATGAGACCTATCTTGCGCCAGACAGCGCCGATATCTTTGAAGACCTGCTGAACCATACGATTGACCGAATATGCAAAATCTAGGTCACCTAACTGATTAAAGCAAAAGGTCGTCCTATGGACGCCTTTTTTATCGTTATCTATCCCTCAATTAGGGCTGAATGGCAATCAAAGCCTGCCAGGTTTCCGGGCCGACGAGGCCATCCACCACCAGGTCATAGGCCGCCTGGAAATCACGCACGGTGTCATCCGTGATGGGGCCAAAGTCGCCATCCACGGCCACGCTGTTGTAGCCAAATTTCTCGTTGAGCAGGCGCTGCACCGCGCGCACCGCCGGGCCGCTGTCGTTCTCGTTGACCAGCGGGATATCGACCAGCGCCGCCCAGGTATCGGGGCCGACCACGCCATCCGCGGCCAGTCCCTCGGCGCCCTGGAAGGCGATCACGCGGCCGCGGGTTTCGGGGCCGAACTGGCCATCCACGCCCAGGTAGTAACCGTGGGCGCGCAGCAGCCATTGAATGGCGTAGACCTCGGGGCCTTCATCGCCATTGCGGAATAGCGGCCAATCGGGCACCACATAGGGCGTCGCGGTGGGTTCGGGCGTCTCAGTCGGCGTCGGCTCGCTGGTCGCCGTCGGCTCCAGGGTCGCGGGCACCGTGGCTTCGGCCAGCTCGGTGGGTGTCGCCGTGGGTTCAACACTGTCTTCATTCGCAATGGTGGTCAATTGCACCGCCATAGTCACACTGGTGGCCTGGGCTTCTCTATCCGCCTGGCCGCAAGCCGTGAGCGCCAGGGCCGCCAATATTAGGACAATCAGTTTCGCTTTCATCTAAGCCTCCTCGGCGCTTTGCTTGCCGCAGGTGTTTAGCGATTAGATGCCAAGCCGTTCACATGGCTTCAGATTTCGTTGGAGATGTTTTGAGTTTAAACAAAACGAGGGCGCCACAATAGCGCCCTCGTTGATTAGGTGTATTCGGACTTAGCCGACCGTGATGGCCTGCTTTACTTCCGCGATGGCCTTGGTGACATGAATTTCGCGCGGGCAAGCGCTGGTGCAGTTGAAGGCCGTGCGGCAGCCAAAGGCGCCTTCACGGTCATTCAGGATTTGCAGGCGTTCATCGCCAGCCTGGTCGCGGCTGTCGAAAATAAAGCGGTGCGCGTTCACAATCGCCGCGGGGCCAACATACTGATCATCCGCCCAAAACGAAGGGCAGGAGGTAGTGCAGGCCGCACACAGGATGCACTTGGTCGTATCGTCGAAGCGCTCGCGTTCCTCAATGCTTTGCAGGTGTTCCTTGCCGTCGGCGGGCTCGTCATCATTGATCATGAAAGGCATCACCGACTTGTAGCTGTCGAAGAAAGGCTCCATATCGACGATCATGTCTTTAAGCACCGGCAACCCCAGGATTGGCTCCACCGTGATTTCTTTGCCGACTTCTTTCACCAGCACCTTGCAGGCCAGCGCGTTGACGCCGTTGATGCGCATGGCATCCGAGCCGCACACGCCATGGGCGCAGGAGCGGCGGTAGGACAGGGAGCCGTCAATCTCGCCCTTCACATACTCCAGCAAGTCGAGCACGCGATCATTGGGATCGGCCTGCACGTTGTAGGTGTCGTAGGAGGGCTTGTCGCGCCCCGCTTCGGGGTTGTAACGAAAAATGCGTAGGTAAACCAGCATGGGTGCTCCTGCCTAATACACTCGTTTTTGTGGTTCGTATTTGGTCTGGGTGACCGACTTGTAGTCCAAGCTTACCTTACCATCCTCGAACCAGGCCAGCGTGTGCTTCATCCAGTTATCGTCGTCGCGCTCGGGATAATCCTCGCGCGCGTGGGCGCCGCGGCTTTCTTTGCGAGCTACAGCCGAG
>OMJR01000011.1 GCA_900299355.1 Anaerolineaceae bacterium | reverse complement strand
TGATCCGCCCGTTGTGTCCCATTTTGCTTGACGACATACACGAGAACTGCGCATCGCGACCCTCAGCGCCATGCTGGTGGACGAGATTTTCAAAACCCTGGGCTGGGATCCGCATGGCCGGCTGCGCCCGGCTGGTCAGCGGCTGTTTGCGCGCCCCACGCGCTGGCTCGCCGAGCAAGCCGTGGAGGTGGACGAGCGGGTCGGCGCCACCACGCTGAATGACGGCTTTGCCGTGGCCCAGCACCTCTTTGCGCATGCGCCGCTCGTGGAGGACGCCCGCCGGGTGCCGCGCCAGGGGCCGCTCCTGATCGCCCCCAGCCATCCCGGCACGGTGGACACCTTCGCGATTGTTTCCGCCCTGCCCCGTACCGACCTTAAATTGATTGCCGGGCACTCGCCCTTTGTCGCCGCATTGGACAGCATCGCCCAGCACCTGATCTTCCGCCACGAAGACGCCAGCATCAGCCGCACAAGCGTGGTGCGCGAATCCATTCGCCACCTGGAAAACGGCGGCACATTGTTTCTGTATCCAGCGGGTCGCCTGGAACCCGATCCGGCAGTGCTGCCCGGCGCGCTGGAATCAATCGACGGTTGGCACCGCTCGGTGGAGCTCTTTCTGCGCAAGGTGCCCCAAATGCGCATTGTGCCGGTGGCCGCTTCCCACATCCTGTTGCCGCGCTTTGTCAACCATCCCATCGCGCGCAGCCGGGGCACTGCGGCCCAGCGCCAACGCACGGCTGAGATGCTGCAAATCCTAGCCCAGGTAGCCCGCCGGGGACAGTTCTTGCTGCGGCCGCGGGTCCGTTTTGGCCAGGCCTACAGCCACGCCGAATTGAGCGCAATGCACCCCGATGGCGCCTTCGCGGCCTTTCAGCAGAAGGCGCGCGAGCTGCTCGCCGCCCATATCGCCAGCTTTTAAACGAAGAGACTCAATTGAAAGCTCCGCCCGAATGGGCGGAGCTTTTTTGTTTGTCCGGCGGGGACTGGTAAAATGACCGCCTGCTAACCTCCGGATCAAAGAGATGATTAAAGACGACGTTGTACTCGGAAAAGATGTCAAGATCTACCAACCCGACCTGGTCAATCTCTATGGTTGCACCATCGGTGATGAAACTTCAATCGGTGCTTTTGTAGAAATTCGCAAAGGGGTAGTGATCGGCGCCCGCGTGAAGATTCAAGCCTTTTGCATCATCCCTGAGGGTGTCATCATTGAAGACGAAGTATTCCTTGGTCCCCATATCGCCTTTACAAACGACCGCTTTCCGCGGGCCGTCAACCCGGATGGTTCGCGCATGTCCGAAACGGATTGGCAGCTCGAAAAAACGCTGGTTAAGCGGCGCGCCAGCATCGGTGGCGGAGTGACGATCGTGGGTGGCATCACTATTGGGGAGGGCAGCATGGTAGCGGCTGGCGCTGTTGTCACCAAGGATGTGCCCGACTACACGCTGGTGGCCGGGATGCCGGCCCGCGCCGTGCGGCGGATCGACGAGTAGTCCATGCTCCAAATCGCAGTTATTGGCCACGGCTATTGGGGCCCCAACATTGTGCGCAATTTCATGCAAATCCCCACATCCCAGGTGCGGGCGGTTAGCGACTTGGATGAGGAAAAGCTCAAAAGCGTGCAGGCGCTCTATCCCGGCGTGCGCACCAGCACGCGCTATGAAGACCTGCTGGAAGATGAGCAGGTCGATGCGATCGCAATCGTGACCCCAGTCTCCACCCATTATGAATTGGCCAGCCGGGCGCTGGATGCCGGCAAGCACGTATTGGTGACCAAGCCTTTTACCAACAGTTCGGCGCAGGCCGAAGAATTAATCGCCAAAGCCGAGGCCAAGGGATTGGTGTTGATGGTTGACCACACCTTTGTCTATACCGGCGCGGTGCGCAAGATCCACGCATTGATTGAAACCGGCGACTTGGGTGAAATCTACTATTACGACTCAACGCGGGTCAACCTGGGCCTCTTCCAACACGATGTGAACGTGCTCTGGGATCTGGCAGTGCATGACCTGACGATCATGGATTATGTGCTCAACAAGCTGCCTACCGGCCTGGTGGCGACCGGCATCAACCATGTCCCCGGCGAGCCGGAGAACGTCGCTTATCTGACGCTGTTCTTTGAAGAGCACCTGATTGCACATATCAACGTGAACTGGCTGGCCCCGGTGAAGGTGCGCCAAACCCTTGTGGGCGGCAGCGAGCGCATGATCGTCTACAACGACATTGAGCCCAGTGAGAAAATCCGTGTGTATGACCGCGGCGTGGATTACCACAGCGATCCGGAGAACATTTACGAGATGCTGATCAGTTATCGCAGTGGCGATATGTGGGCCCCGCATCTCGATCTAACCGAAGCGTTGCGCACCGAAGCCTTGCATTTTGTGGATTGCGTGGAAAATGGCACGACGCCGATTACCGACGGCCAGGCCGGGCTGCGTGTGGTCAAGATCCTGGAGGCTGCTGACCAATCAATGGCCCAACACGGCAGCTACGTGGAATTGGATTGGTCATGATCCCCTGGATTGATTTGCAGGCCCAATACCAGACGATCCGTGAGGATATTCGCGCCGCTCTGGATCGGGTGCTGGATAGCGGCCAATATGTGCTGGGCGACGAAGTGCACCAATTCGAAGAAGAGTTCGCCGCTTATGCAGGTGCCAGGTACGGCATCGCGGTCAACTCCGGAACCAGCGCGCTGCACCTGGCGCTGCTCGCGGCCGGGATCGGGCCCGGCGATGAGGTGATCACCGTGCCGAACACCTTTGTGGCCACCGTGGCAGCGATCCAGTATGCCGGCGCCAAGGCCGTGCTGGTAGATGTGGACGCCCAAACGCTGACGCTGGCCCCGGCCAAGCTGGAGGCCGCGATCACGGAGCGCACCAAGGCGATCCTGCCGGTGCATCTTTACGGGCACCCGGCGGACATGGCCCCCATTCGGGAGGTCGCCCAGGCACACGATTTGACCGTAATCGAGGATGCCGCCCAGGCGCACGGCGCTGAATACCAGGGGCAACGCATCGGCAGTATCGGCGATTACGGCTGCTTCAGCTTTTATCCCAGCAAGAACTTGGGCGCCTATGGCGAAGCCGGGCTAGTCACCACCAACGACGACAAGGCCGCTGAGCGGCTGCGGATGCTGCGCGATTGGGGCCAGAGCCGCAAATACCATCACGACATGGCTGGTTTCAATTACCGCATGGATGGCTTCCAGGGCGCGGTATTGCGCGTGAAGTTGCGCCACCTGGAAACCTGGACCGAGGCGCGCCGCACCCATGCGGCCCACTACAACGAGCTGCTGGCGGACAGTGGGCTGATGTTGCCGGTGGAAGCCGAGGGCTGCCGGCATGTCTACTACGTCTATGTGGTGCGCAGCGAGCGGCGTGATGCCTTGCAAGCCCACCTGGCTGAGCAGGGCATCCACAGCGGAATCCATTACCCCCATCCAGTGCACCTGGAGCAGGGATATCCCGGCCTGGGCGCCGCAGGTGATTTCCCGGTGGCTGAGGCGGCCTGCCAGCAGGTACTTTCCATTCCGATGTACCCTGAATTGAGCGCCGCGCAGGTGGAGACGGTAGCCACGGCGATTAAGGATTTCCAGGCCAGCTAAGATGCCTACCCTCTCCGTGGTGATCCCCTTCTACAACGAGCCCAGCCTGGCGCCACTCTTTGAGCGCTTGGAGGGCGTCAGCCGCACACTCAAGCAACAAGGCCTGGATTTGGAAATCATCCTGGTGGACGACGGCTCGGACAGCGAACACACCTGGGCGGAAGTCAAAGCCTTCAAGGGCCGCCGCAAATCAGTCAAAGCGGTGCGCCTGGCGCGCAACTTCGGCGCCTTCCACGCGATGAAGACGGGCTTCGGGCTGGCTGGCGGCGACTGCGTGGCCCCGCTCTCGGCCGACCTGCAGGATCCGCCCGAACTGCTGCTCGAGATGGCCCAGAAGTGGCA
This sequence comes from Anaerolineaceae bacterium, assembly GCA_900299355.1. Classification (GTDB taxonomy): domain Bacteria; phylum Chloroflexota; class Anaerolineae; order Anaerolineales; family UBA11579; genus OMJR01. Next base: position 5,015 of record OMJR01000011.1, on the reverse strand, counting down.
GGCGGGACACAAATTTGTGATTGCCGTGCGCCAGGGGCGTGACGATGCCCTGAACACGCGCCTGTTCGCCGGGCTGTATTACCAGTTCATCCGACGGCTGGCGATCCGCGACTTCCCGTCCGCGGGCTACGATGTGGCCCTGATGGACAAACAGTTGCTGCCCTACATCCTGCAAAGCAGCGTAATGCTCAATTTCCGCTTGCTGGCCTATTGGCTGGGCTTCACCCCCGAAGTGATTTATTACCAGCGCGCCAAACGCGAAGCCGGGGAAAGCCATTGGGGGCTGGGCAAGCGCATCAATCTCTTCGTCAGTTCGATTATGGGCTTCTCGATTTGGCCGGCGCGCTTCGTGCTCTACAACGGGCTGCTGCTCAGTGCCCTCGGTTTGGCGGCCGCAATTTGGCAGGTGGTCAGCGGCGGCGCGCTGCTGCTCGCCTTGGCCGTACTGGCGCTGGGTTTCGTAGTCACCGCGCTGGGGCTGATCGCCGAATACCTGTGGCGCATCTATGCCCAGGTCAGCCAATTGCCGGAAGTCGTAATCGACGAAGTCTTGTAGGAAAGTCTAGAGAATGTGCCGGGTGATCATCGCCGGCAGGTTGTGCAGCAGCACCAGCCCCATCCCGACCATCAACAACTGAAAGGCACGCCGGTTGCGAGCTTCCAGGCGGCGCAGCACTTCGGCGGTCAGGAGCGCTAACACCGGCGCGGCATGCAGCAGATAGCTGGCTTTGACCGTGGTCGCGTCTTCGTGGGTGTAGAGCACCAGGAAGGTCATGTAAATCAGAACAGCGCTCGCCGCATTAAAGCCGAAAAGGGCAAATATATTGGTCTCGTCATCTGCCAGCCGCTGCCGCCAGGCCCGCCATAGCTGGGCCAGGCCGAAAGCGAAACCAGCCAGGAGAACCAGGCTGGGCAACAGCGACACGGTATTCACCCGCCCCAGATAGGCATTGATCGTGTAGCGATTGGTCTGCATAGGATGTTCGGGATCGGCCGCTTCGGCCGGGCTGACAATATCACTGGCAGCGAATAAGCCTTCCATGTAGCGGCCGCTTTCCCGATCGCGAGCATAGAAAGTAAAGTAGCCCCAGTAATCGCCCCAGATATCGCTGTAAAAAATCGGAAGAAATTGCAGGCCAAAGGTGGCCCGCAGCGGGTCGCTGAACATGCCTTCAGCTTCCATCGCGAAGTATTCACTCCACGGGGTCTGGGCGCCCGGGTCGCGGTTGAAGGCCAGCGGTGAGCCTTCGCTGTTCGTCAGATGCAGGTAGAAGGGACCGCCCACCAATGCCGCCACGAGCAAAAACACAGCGGCCACCGACAGCAAAGGAGCGCCGCGCTTACGGGCTAATAACAGCAGGCCGGCGAACAAAGTCAGGAAGGCCGCCAGGAACCATTGCCGCGTAAGCATCCCCAGGCCGGCAATCAAGCCCAGCCAAGCGGCATCCGCCGCCTCAAAGTAGGCCCGCCGGTAGGCCGCCAGCAGTCGGTACAGGCCAAGCATACCCAGTAAGATCATCAATGGCTCGGCACGCACGAAGGCAAAGGTCTTGTAATAGACCGGCTGCATGCCCAACAAAAAGAGCGACAGGGTCTTGAACCAGGGGTGGCCGGGATGCAGCAGCTCGGCGATCTTCAGCAGCAGCAAGGTCACGCCCAGCGAATAGACTACATTCAGCAATTGCAGCAGCTTAGCGCTCAGCGCCACAGGGAAATCATCAATCGAATAAAGCAGCCGGTAGTACAGTGAATTCACGATGCGCAGGTTGGATTCGGGTGGGCTTAGGGCCGGGCTATCGGCATGGGGCTGCAGGGCGGCATAGAGCCCCGCAGAAGGCACGAAGGCGAGGGGCGGTGAGAAGAATTCTCCCGTGTCCTCGCTGGACGGCAGGCGGCCTTCTCCCAGGGTCGTGATGTAGTCCAGGTAGGCCGAGGTGTCATAACCGATGTAGGGGTCATGGGCCACGGCATTGAAGAGCACCAGCAGGTTAACCAGTATGAAGAGAATTAGTAATGGCCAGTTGATTCGGCCGCGGTAGTGGAAAAGGTCGCGAAGATCCGCCAGCATGCTCAGTCCTCCCGGTCGCAGTTGGCCAACTGGCGCAGTTCCACCAAAGTGTCGGCGGGGACGCCCAGCGATTGCTTGGCCGCCAATTCATCCCAGAGCGCACACAGCATGGGTTGATTCAGTTGTTGGCGCCTGGCGATTTCTTCACTTAGCTCCAGCGCCTGAGGCCAGTCGCCCAGGTGGGCGTAGGCATCCACCAAGCCTAGCAGTTCCAAGCCATTATCCGGGTTAAGGCCGGCCGCGAAGGCCTGGTCGTAAACTTCGACGACGCCGGCCCAATCTTCAAATTGGCGCGCCAACTCGGCCTGTTGATAGTAATAGCACCACGATTGCGGGCTGAGTGTGCCGAAGATGTGGCTGGCGTCATAGTCCGGGTCGGCGGCTGTGCGCTGGATGCGGCTCAGGTTGGAGTAAGCGGCCAAATCACGGTGGTCGCCGGGCAGGTAGTCATTGTGGATATCCAAGGGACTGAGCAGCCATAGGCAGCCGACCGGCGGCACAAAGTACACCAGCACCGCGTCGGCAGATTCGCTTTGGAAATGCATATTGCGGTAATCGATTTCAAAGCGCGCATCGGCTGCCAGGGTTTCCTGGGTAGCATCCAGGCCGGCTTCGAAATTCCAGTAATCCAGTTCCGTTGCTTGGCGGCTTTGCGGGTAGAGCGTATTAATCGCTGCAGCCAGGGAAGAATTCTGGGTGTAGGTGGTCAGGCGTTCAAAGGAAACCAGCGCCGTATCCGGCTGGATGCCGGGGGCGCGCAGCTGCAACTGCTGGTAGACATCCTGCTGGGCCTGCCAATCGTTGCGCAGTTCGTTGGCCTGGCGCAATTGGCTGGCCACCGCCAGGCCGATGAGCAACGCAAAGACCAGCAAGCGCTGGCGGCGCTGCGAGACCAGGGTATAGGTCAGGCCAACCCAGAAGAGCGCCCCGCCCAACAAGGCGGGCAAGACCAAATGCTCGTGATAGCCGCGCTGCAGGATTTGTTCGCCAATAATCCAAGCCGGCAGCAGTCCCACCAGGATGGCCAGCACGCCCAACAGCGCCCAGCCGCGCACCGGCGCCTGGTCATCCGCCGCCACCGCATCTTTGCCACGACCCCACCAAGCGGTGCCCAGCGCGGCCAGCACGCCGAAGGCCCAGGCGAAGAGCACACCGCGGTCTTCCAGGGTGAACAAGGCCGAGCGCAAGGTGGCCGACCATACATCCACCAGCACGTGCACCAGGCCCTGCGCAGCCGTGACCACCAGGCCGACCAGCGCCTGCAGCGGGCTGGCCCGCAGGGCCAAGAGCAGTTCCGGCGGGTGCGGCTCAACCGGCAATTCCAGCAATACCAGCCGCCAGATAGTGACCAGGCCCAGCACGGCCAAATAGGGCAGCCACTGAATCAACGCCGCGCGAGCGCGCTGCCGCCAGCTTCGGTCGCCGCCGACCAGGGCGGTATACAGCAGCAACGGGCGCAGCAATTCCAGCCCCGCAAAATGCTCCACGGTGAGCAGGTGCATCACCTGGGTGAGCAAGGCCAGCGCGGTCCATGGCCAGCGGCGCGCCGGTTGGCGCACAGCCATCAACATGGCCACCAGCGAAACAAAGAACAGCAAATAGGCCAGCAGGTGCTGGCTAAAGGCCACCGCTACCGGCTGCTGCTGGTAGGCCGGATAGACCGCAAAGAGCAGCGCGGCCCACTGCACGGCGCCTTTGGCGCGCGGCCAGGCCAAGGCCAGCGACCAGGCCATCGCCAGCACCAGCAGCCAGCGCAGCAGCAGGGCAAACAGATGCCAGGCCAGCGGGCTGCTGCCCAGCAGCGGCGCGCTGAGCAGCGCGGTCCAGACCGAGAAGGGCCGGTCGTATGAATACAAGGCGGGAAGGTCGCCCAGGCGGCCGCTCTGGGCGTGGAAGACGAGCAGCCAATCATCCCAATAAAATCCCAGGGTGCTCATCAGGGGCGCATAGGCCAGGACACAAAGCAGCAAAGCCGCCAGCGCAAAGCGGTAGCGTTGGACAAAAGCGAGGGCACGATCGCGAAATGACATGGCGCCAGTATAACTAAGACGCTGGAAATAGGCTTAAGACCCCGATTCACAAATTGTAGTTAGGAGTACGACACCGAGGCTCGGCAAAGGTGCAGGTATTTCCTTAAGGTTGCCGGCGAACGGCAGACAAAGGTTCAGACAACCCTGTATGTAGGGGCGGACCGGAGGACTCGCCCACAGGTAGAAAGTAAGCGGGCCGCCAGATAAAAGGTCAGTCGCCGCTAAGGCCGTTCAATTCTTTAACATTTCCAAAACTTAAAGAATCGGTTTTTTTTAGGCTAGCGTAGGGGATTCGCATTGATGCCACACCGCTTGTCAATTACAATCCTAAGTCCTTGGTGCTCTGAGCACCATCTACAGTTCACTTGTAGACATTAGCAGATAAATACAAAGACCGGCCTCACGGTGGCCTGGTCTTTTTCGTAGAGGCTCCGCGAAGCGGCTCTACACATCTTTAGCGAGGAGGAACTAAGCATGAATCCAAGCCAGGCTTGGCAGGCGGCGCTCGGCCAGTTGCAGGTCGAAATGCCCAAAGCTACCTACGATACCTGGGTCAAGGATGCTGAGTTCGTCGCGTATGAAGATGGGTCCTTCGTGGTGGGGGTCAACAATGCCTACGCCCGTGATTGGCTGGATAGCCGCCTCAAGAGCACGGTAACCCGCATGCTGACCGGCATGATGAACCGCACAGTGGAATTGCGCTTCGTCGTCTGGCAGCAGGAGCAACCCCAGGAAGACATCGCCAAGCCCCAGGCCGACGAGCCGCGCCCGGAGCCGCCCAGCGCGGCCCCCCACCGCTCGCTGAACCCGCGCTACACCTTCGATAGCTTCGTGGTGGGGCCCAGCAATCGCCTGGCGCACGCCGCCTCGCTGGCGGTGGCCGAGAACCCGGCCCGCGCCTACAACCCACTCTTCCT
>OMJR01000010.1 GCA_900299355.1 Anaerolineaceae bacterium | reverse complement strand
TCTCCTGCTTGTCGAGGCCGTAGGCCAGGGCAGCCGCAGTCGGCTCGTTGATGATGCGCTGGACTTCCAGGCCAGCGATTTTGCCGGCATCCTTGGTGGCCTGGCGCTGGCTGTCGATGAAGTAGGCCGGGACGGTAATCACGGCTTTGGTGACTTTCTCGCCGAGGTAGGCTTCGGCGTCGGCTTTCAGCTTGCCGAGCACCATGGCCGAAATTTCCTGCGGGCTGTATTCCTTGTTGGTGACGGGCACTTTGACCTGCACGTCGCCGCCGGGGCCTTCGGTGACCTCGTAGGGCACCATTTGGCGCTCGGTTTCGACCTCGTCGTAGCGGTGGCCGATGAAGCGCTTGATGGAATAGATGGTGTTGTCGGGGTTGATAACGGCCTGGCGCTTGGCGGTCTGGCCAACCATGCGCTCGCCATTCTTGTTGAAGCCCACGACGGAGGGCACCAAACGCGAACCTTCCGCGGTGGTAATCACGGTGGGCTCGCCGCCCTCCATGACCGCCACCACCGAGTTGGTGGTGCCCAGGTCAATTCCAATTGTCTTTGTCATCGTAAATACTCCTCGTTATTAGTAAGTTTGCAGGCGCCGGGAGAGGCGCATACACAGCAAGGATAGGAGCCGAACGCAAGAATGACGTTAATGAAGCGTTGGAGGGATGTATGAGGACCCTCACCCCAGGTGTTCTCGGGCCCGGAGTAGGGGTCGGCGCCCCTCTCCCGCATGGCAGGAGAGGGGACTTTAGGATCGTCAGGGGCACTAAAGTTGTAATCGTTGTCACGTTGTAATGTTGTGACACACTTCTATTACAACTTGACGGAATGGAACGTTTATAGGTACGGGTGGATGCTTCGCTTCGCTCAGCAAGACAGAGAAGAGATTGTGTCAAGTTTTCATTATGCGGCACAGCTTTATTAATACTTGACAGAGTGAGGAAGGCAGTGATGCGGGTGGATGGAATACTCGGAGTTGAAAGCTGATGCGGGAGATTGCTTCGTCGGCCTGTGGCCTTCTCGCAATGACGATTATCCGGGAGAGGCGGACGGTTCGGGAGTTTGGCTGCGCCAAACACCAAGTCCTTAGCACTGCGGTGAGTGCAGAGTGTCAAGTTTTCATTGCGCGACACAGCTTGATTAAAACTTGACAGCGTGGGGAAAGTGGGGATTCGGGTGGACGCTTCGCTGCGCTCAGCATGACGGTCATCCGGGAAGGATGGATGATTCGGGTGTTTGGCTGCGCCAAACTCCAATGCTTTGTGCAGATAGTGAAATCGGACTATGCGAGCTGAGGCAAGGCGCAGCATGGGGCAAGCATAGCGCGGTAAGAGCACCTTTTTTAGAGAACCTGGTCGTTGGTCAAGGGATTGAAAAATCGTTTCCCTGACTTGAATTCGCCCTATTTTGGGACAGACTAGACTTAGACTAGACTCGGCTCCGCTGAAAAGCACCTATAATGAGTTGGTTGGCAACCGTCATCGGCTGGCAGTTTTGCTATGCCGTCGAAGAGGTGTACCATTCGACCCCAAAAAACACATTTATATATTGCCTTTCAGCGGATTTTTCGCTTGGCCGTCGTACTGGCGCTGGCCCTATCAGTGCTGAGCCCGACGCAGGCCACCCTGGCTGCGCCCCCGTACGCAGCTGATGGAGGCAATGGGGCGGATGGCGCCAATGGCGGCGACGGCGCACCAGCCGCAGATGGCAGCGATGGAGATCCAGGCGGCAATGGTGACGATGGTGTCGCCGCTGGCGAGGATGGCGGCAACGGTGGTGATGGGGGCAATGGCGGACACGGTGGACATGGTAGTTCGGGCCCAAATAATTCGCTCAGTCTCAATATTGATGTGGTGGGCAACGTATCCGTGACCGGCCAGCCCGGCTATGACGGCGGCGATGGCGGCGATGGCGGCGCGGGCGGGAGCGGCGGCGAGGGTGGTGCTGGTTCGACTCCCCAAATAGGCGGTCATGGTGGGGATGGCGGCAGAGGCGGCAATGGCGGGGATGGCGGCGATGGCGGCGGGGCAGGTGGTTCCGGCGGCAATGGTACCGACAGGGGCGGCAATGGCGGCCAGGGCGGGGATGGTGTCACAACTGCCGGGACTGGCGGCGCCGGGGGCACGGGCGGCAACAGCAACGGCAGCAGTGGCGCCACGGGGGCTGTCACGCTTGCGGTAACCGAACCCGTATTACCCGCCACGGTATCCAACGGCGCAGCCGGCGCGGATGGTGGTTACGGCGATATCGACCTGACGATCAACGGCGGGGTCACCGGCGATGTGAACCTGAACGCCGGGGATGGCGATATCCAGACCACACTCAACAATGGCGCGCAGGTGGGCGGCACGATTACGGCTAACACGACCGGCAATGCCCAGCTGGTCTTCAATTTCAGCACCTATAGCGAAGCCGATTACGCGCAAGCGCTGGCGGATTTGGGGCTGGCTAACGCGGCCGGGGGCAGCTTCACTTTTGATGGTGAGACCTATACCTGGGCCGATTTCGACGACCTGGTCAATTAAATCAAATTGCTGGTAGAGGAAGTTGCGCAACAAGCCAGCGAGCCGGACTGCACCGGCAACTGGCGGATTAACTTTAATAACTGCAATGCTCCCGTTGCGCTGTACAGTGACCTGCCCCCCGAAAACTGGTCCAGAAGTAAAGTTAGGATCAGTC
>OMJR01000009.1 GCA_900299355.1 Anaerolineaceae bacterium | reverse complement strand
GCAGTCACCAGGGCTATCGCAACATGGGCAGACGGCCCATTGACACGATCAATTTGTTCAAACCAACTGTTCAGGAAGAAACCTAGTTATACACCTAAAAACTTGACAATTCTTTCTGAGATGTTCCAATTATCCCAAACCTATAACAAAGCACGATTTAGAAAATCCGCCGCCTTCTGCGCTTGGGAAGCGGATTTAACGATCATCGTCTTATCCTGCTTGAAGACTTCCAGCCAGCTTTGCAGGTAAGCCGTAGAGTTGCTGGTCAGGTCGGGCGTTTCAACGCCGGTTAGCGCGCACAGGAACGCCGCTCCCATCTCAGCCACCAGTTCTTCTTGAGCATAGCGAATATCATCACTGCGGTTGGCATTGGCAATGCCCTCGCGGTTCAAGCGGCTCTCGTGGCCGGTGGAATGAATGAGTTCATGAAACAGTGTAGCGTAGTAGGCTGCTGGTGAGATGAAATCTTGGACGGGAGGAATGCGCACCTGGTCGCGGGCGGGAATGTAGACTGCCTTGGTACCGGCAAGCACTTCGGGCTTGATAGCCGGATAATTGGCGTATACATCGGAAGCAGAACCCAACTGCGGCACTTCGCTAATCTGTTCGGCGTCGGGATCAATCCCTTCGCACTGCTGAATATTGAACACGTTATAAGCACGGGCTACAAAGACCGTCTTTTCGGCGGCATCTTCTTCGGCCTCATCGCTTTCTGTAACGTCGTAGGACTTCCAGAACAGCACAGTCTCGGAAGTCTCGCCTTTGCGGGCGTGGCCGCCCAGGTCTTTAGCCTGCTTGAAGGTCAGCCAGGCGTTCTTGGGGTAGCCCAATTGCCAGGCCGTCAGGTTGAGCAGAAAGACATTAATCCCGCGGTAGGGCTTACCGGTTGAGAAGTTCACCGGAACCGGCGAGAAGGAGGACTTAAAGGGTTTTCTCCAAGGCACAATCCCCTGCTCCATTGCCGCCAGAATTCTATCTGTGACTTTTTGGTAAACGTTTGTCTTTTTCATGAAGTTGCTCCTTTCTGTGAGCTGCCTTGTATTTCTCCCGCCCGGCATTTTTCCTAGCGAGGGGTGATTGCAATTGGAAAAGCCGCTTCACACAGCGTTTTGTCCAGTCGGTGAGCGCAGCGGCACAAGCCCGGATGACTTGACAAAACGTGAAGCGGCTAAAATTGCAAAACCTTCACCCCACGCCGAAAACAAAAATGCCCCGAAGGGCAGATAAGGAGAAATACGGCAGTGAGCCGGAGCAACAAAAAAGACGTGAACAAGTCACGCCTTTTCTGTGGGACAAGCAGGGAAACGCCTGCCTGGAAACTTTATGTCGGCCACCTTCCCTTCCGGTGGATCCGGTGCAACCGTGGTGCAACCCGTGTAGATTTTATGGAAACAATCAACCAGAGAGACGCTTTTACCCCCATATATGCGATTTTGTAGACAGGATAGACATCATATATAGGGGTAGACCGAATTTTAGGCAACTTCATATTGGTAGGTCGTTGCACTGCATTAGTCTCCATCAATCAGTCCTGTTTGCCTTGCGGCTTGTCCAGATCTTCGTTGTAGTAGAAGCTGGGGTAGAAGGCCAAAGTCAGCGCGTAATTGGGCGCCGCGGCATCATCCACTGGGGTTTCTTCGCTGAACTCCTCCATCAAATCTTTGAGGCGCTGCAAAAACTCAGTGGCGCGCTCATCCGAAATGCGGTTGACCATGCGGTTCAACATCAGGTGGCGCGGATTATCCTGGGCGCCCTGGCCGCGATTAAACTCGCGGGCTTCAATGCTGCGTACAATATCGGCGCCTGTGGCATCCAGGGTGCTCAGCAGCGCTTCATGCACCTCGCTGCTGGCCTCGTGGCCGGCAAATTGCAGCAGGTCCTTATCCAATTCAAAATCGCGGGCGGTCAGCCAGAAGAATTTCTCGATAATGTTGCCCTGCACCTGGGTATCCACCACGTGCACAAAGCCGTGCAGCTCCAGTTGGTTCATGTGGTAATACAGCTTGCTGGGCGCCAATCCCAGGCGGTCGGCGATTTGATTCACCGTCATCGGCCGGGGATAGAGGATCTCCATGATCTGGGTGCGCAGCGGGTCGGCCACCACCTTCAGGGCTTCCAGGTTGTCAATCACTTTGAGGGCCGGTAATTCGCTGGTTTTATCAGTCATATCATTTCGTCCGCTAAAATATATTTTAGGGACATGAGAAATTATAGCGAATCAAAAGATTTTGTCAAGTTAATCATAGAAAACAACTACAATCGAGCTATGGAAATCGCGAAACTGCACAAAGGTCCCGCCCGCCTGGGCCTCGGTTTGGCCGCGCTCGGTCGGCCCGGCTACATCAACCTGGGCCACGATCAGGACATCGGCGCGGATAAAAGCATGCTGGCGCTGCGCGAGCAATGCTGGGAAGTCTTGGATGCAGCCTGGGCCGGCGGAATGCGCTACTTCGATGCCGCCCGCTCCTATGGCCAGGCGGAAGCCTTCCTGGCTGGTTGGCTGGCCGGCCGCCGGATCGCGCCCCAAGACGCCGTGGTAGCCTCAAAATGGGGCTACACCTATACCGCAGACTGGCAAGTGGCCGCCGAGCAGCACGAAGTCAAGGAGCATAGCTTGGCGGTGCTGCAGCGTCAGGTCAAAGAAAGCCGCCGCTACCTGGGCGAGCACCTGGCCTTGTACCAGATCCATTCCGCCACCCAGTCCAGTGGGGTTCTGCAAAATCGCAAGGTGCTGGATGAGCTCTGGCGCCTGAAAGCGGGTGGCTTAGCGATCGGATTGAGCGTCAGCGGCCCCGGCCAGGCCGTTACGATTGAACAAGCGCTTACGATTCAGCGCGATGGGCAGCTGCTCTTCGATACGGTGCAAGCCACCTGGAACCTGCTGGAGCCTTCCGCAGCCAGCGCCCTGGAGGCCGCGCACGAAGCCGGGCTGCTGGCGATCATCAAAGAAGCGCTGGCCAACGGGCGCCTGACGGACCGCAGCCAACCTACCGATTTTGTCCGCCAAGGCCACCTGCTGACAGACCTGTGCGCTGAGCTGGATTGCACGCTGGATGCCCTGGCGCTGGCCGCCGCCCTAGCACAGCCCTGGGCCGGCGTGGTGCTCAGCGGTGCGGCCACGGTCGACCACTTGCATTCCAATCTTAAAGCCGTAGACTTGCATATATCATCCACCGAACTAGACACACTGCAAGCATGGGCCGAGAACCCCGCCGCCTATTGGCAGCAGCGCAGCCAACTGGAATGGACTTAAAACAAAAAGAGCCGCGTATGCGGCTCTTTTGCGATTAAAAGCAAAAGCCTCTTGGCAACGACCTACTCTCCCAGGGGGCTGCCCCCCAAGTACCATCGGCGCTAGCGAGCTTAACTACCGGGTTCGGGATGTTACCGGGTGTACCCTCGCCGCAAAAATCACCAAGAGACTTATAAATTCGGCAAGCCGAACTTATTTAAGAGTTTCTGGCAAGCCAGAAACTCCACTTGCAAAGGTTATAGAACCGAATATTTGATAGCCTATACGAACGGAAAATTTTCAAGTTCTCCACATTACCGATTAAGCCCTCGACCATTAGTACAGCTTAGCTCAACACATTGCTGCGCTTACACTCGCTGCCTATCAAGCAGGTGGTCTACCTGCGGTCTTACTCCCAAAATGGGACGAGGGATCTAATCTTGAGACGAGTTTCCCACTTAGATGCTTTCAGCGGTTATCTCTGCCAGACGTAGCTACCCAGCGATGCCGTTGGCACGACAACTGGCACACCATAGGTCTGTCCACCCCGGTCCTCTCGTACTAGGGGCAGGCTCTCTCAAATCCCTTACGCCCACAGCGGATAGAGACCGACCTGTCTCACGACGGTCTGAACCCAGCTCGCGTGCCGCTTTAATGGGCGAACAGCCCAACCCTTGGGACATGATACTGCCCCAGGATGCGACGAGCCGACATCGAGGTGCCGAGCCACGCCGTCGATGTGAACTCTTGGGCGTGACTAGCCTGTTATCCCCGGGGTAGCTTTTATCCGGTAAGCCACGGCCCTTCCACTCGGTACCGTGGGATCACTAAGCCCGACTTTCGTCTCTGCTCGACGCGTTGGTCTCACAGTCAAGCTCCCTTGTGCCTTTACACTCAACGGCTGGTTTCCATTCAGCCTGAGGGAACCTTTGGGCGCCTCCGTTACTCTTTGGGAGGCGACCGCCCCAGTCAAACTGCCCACCTGACACTGTTCCTCACCCGGATTACGGCGTGAGGTTAGAGTCGAAACTTTATCAGGGTGGTATTTCACTAATGGCTCCACCGAGGCTAGCGCCCCAGCTTCAAAGCCTCCCACCTATGCTACACAGATAAAGCCGCAACCCAATGTCAAGTTACAGTAAAGCTCCACGGGGTCTTTTTGTCCTGCTGCGGGTAACGAGCATCTTCACTCGTATTTCAATTTCACCGGGTCTTTCGTTGAGACAGTGCTCCAGTCGTTACGCCATTCGTGCGGGTCGGAACTTACCCGACAAGGAATTTCGCTACCTTAGGACCGTTATAGTTACGGCCGCCGTTCACCGGGGCTTCAGTTCAGTGCTTTGCCTAAGCTAACACGTCCCTTTAACCTTCCGGCACCGGGCAGGCGTCAGCCCCTATACATCGTCTTACGACTTAGCAGAGACCTGTGGTTTTGTTAACCAGTCGCCAGAGCCTGTTCACTGCGACCCCTCGCCGCTGAAGAAGTGTATCTCTCACGGTAAGGGGCACCCCTTCTCCCGAAGTTACGGGGTTAATTTGCCGAGTTCCTTAACGAAAGTTCTCCCGTTCGCCTTGGTATTCTCTACCCATCTACCAGTGTCGGTTTGCGGTACGGTCATTCGAGGTTCAACGCTTAGAGGATTTTCTCGGCAGCAAGGCTCAACCACTTCCGCCTCAGGGGCTCACCATCACGCCTCAGCTCAGTCCGCGGATTTTCCTACGGACCTCAACACCTACACGCTTGGAACCTGCACAACCAATCGCAGGCTGGCCTACCTCGCTGCGTCCCCCCATCGCTCCTCCCGAATGGTTCCGGAATGTTGACCGGATGTCCATCACCTACGCCTTTCGGCCTCGGCTAAGGACCGACTAACCCGACGCGGATTGACCTGCCGTCGGAAACCTTAGATTTACGGCGAACATGATTCTCACATGTTTTACGCTACTCATGCCTGCATTCTCACTTCCATCCGCTCCAGCTGTCCTTTCGGTCCGCCTTCACTGCTGATGGAACGCTCCCCTACTGCTTTAGCTACTGCTAAAACCCATAGCTTCGGTGCCGAGCTTAGCCCCGTTACATTTTCCGCGCAAGATCACTTGACCAGTGAGCTATTACGCACTCTTTAAAGGATGGCTGCTTCTAAGCAAACCTCCTGGTTGTCTGTGTAATCTCACAACGTTTCCCACTTAGCTCGAACTTGAGGACCTTAGCTGATGGTCTGGGCTCTTTCCCTCTCGACCGCGAAACTCATCTCCCGCGGTCCGACTGCTTTGATCTAGAATACTGGTATTCGGAGTTTGGTTGGGGTTGGTAAGCAGTAAGCCCCCGTGCCCATCCAGTGCTCTACCCCCAGTATTGAACTCAAAACGCTAGCCCTAAAGCTATTTCGGGGAGAACAAGCTATCTCCGTGTTCGTTTGGCATATCACCCCTACCCACAGTTCATCCCTCAATTTTGCAACATTGAAAGGTTCGGGCCTCCACGAGTGGTTAGACTCGCTTCACCCTGACCATGGGTAGCTCACACGGTTTCGTGTCTAATCCATGCGACTGCACGCCCTATTCAGACTCGCTTTCGCTGCGGCTTCGGGTGTTACTCCCTTAACCTTGCCACATAGATTAACTCGCAGGCTCATTCTCCAAAAGGCACGCCGTCAGGCCTGACGCCGCGGCACCTGCTTTCACAGGTTCACAGACGCGTTATAGCCCTTCGACTGCTTGTAAGCTGACGGTTTCAGGTTCTATTTCACTCCCCTCACCGGGGTGCTTTTCACCTTTCCTTCACAGTACTTGTTCACTATCGGTCGCAAAGTGTGTTTAGCCTTGGAGAGTGGTCTCCCCAGATTCCTACCAGATTACACGAGTCCGGTAGTACTCAGGAACATGCCAGAAGTCGTTCGGTTTTCGCATACGGGGCTGTTACCCTCTATGGCAGGCTTTCCCACACCATTCTGCTAACCCAACGATTTTTTACTTCATAAGGCAGTCCTACAACCCCGACCGAGCAAGCTCGATCGGTTTGGGCTGTTCCCCGTTCGCTCGCCACTACTAAGGGAATCTCTTTGATTTTTTTTCCTCTGGTTACTAAGATGTTTCAGTTCACCAGGTGCCCTCCTCCAAACCTATGTGTTCAGCAAGGAGGTACTGCGGGTTTACCGCAGTGGGTTTCCCCATTCGGAGATCTCCGGATCAAAGCCTGTGCACGGCTCCCCGAAGCTTATCGCAGTGTCCCACGTCCTTCATCGGCACTTTGCGCCAAGGCATCCACCGTAAGCTCTTAGTAGCTTAACCATATGGTAATGTGGAGAAATTGAAAATTTTCCACAACAAGGAGTCAAAGACTCCTTATATGTCTTGTTCGTTTTTTTTATTCAGGATTATCAAATATTCAGTTAGTAAGGTGCTGCGAAGCGCAAGCGCTTCGTGGGGCCCGCGTTTGCGGGGCCACTACCGGCAAACTCTGCCGGTTCCGGCATGCACTGCCGGCGCCGGGCGCCCACCGGGGTGGGCATCCGGCGCCGATGGTGCATCTTCCTTTGTAAATGTGCCTGAGACGAAAACAACCCGGCACAACGCCGGGTTGCCCATGCAACCGAACGCTGCTGCCTATCTTGCTGGTTGAGTGTTCGTAATCAGTCGTTCTGCTCCGTTACTCGTTGTCCGTCTCAGTACTGCGCTGCCCGGGGGCTGCGCCCTGGTGGAGATGAGGGGGCTCGAACCCCTGACCCCCGCCTTGCAAAGGCGGTGCTCTCCCAACTGAGCTACATCCCCAGGCCTGGCCAGCACAAGGCTGGCGGCGGATGGCTAGAGGTGTGGGCCTGAGAGGATTCGAACCTCTGACCCCTGCGTTATCAGCACAGTGCTCTAACCAACTGAGCTACAGGCCCGGGCATCCGGCGGATTTCCACCGCCTGATTTGTTAACCTGCAAACCTTAACAACTGAAAAGTGATAGAAAGCTCATCCTTGTGTCGCCTCGCCACCGTAGCGAGACTTGGGGAGTATTTTCCGGTTAGGAGATTCCCCTGATTGTAAGGAGTGGAACGCCGATCTGCAGCGCAGCGATCCGTAGATCGAGACTGCCGGATCCTTGTTCGGGTCTCCCTAGAAAGGAGGTGATCCAGGCGCACCTTCCGGTACACCTACCTTGTTACGACTTCGTCCCAGTTACCAGCCCTACCTTGGGCGGCTCCCTCCTTGCGGTTAGGATACCGACTTCAGGTATTGCCAGCTTCCATGACGTGACGGGCGGTGTGTACAAGCCCCGGGAACGTATTCACCGCACTATTGCTGACGCGCGGTTACTAGCAACTCCGACTTCATGTAGGCGAGTTGCAGCCTACAATCCGAACTGAGGCCTGCTTTGAGGATTGGCTCCACCTCGCGGTATTGCAAACCCATTGTACAGACCATTGTAGCGTGTGTGTAGCCCTGGATATAAAGGCCATGCTGACTTGACGTCATCCCCACCTTCCTCCGGCTTTATACCGGCAGTCCCGTATGACACATGTAACATACAGCAAGGGTTGCGCTCGTTACCGGACTTAACCGGACACCTCACGGCACGAGCTGACGACAGCCATGCAGCACCTGTATAGGCTCCCCGAAGGGTCGTTCCCTTTTCAGTTCACTACCACCTATATGTCAAACCCAGGTAAGGTTCTTCGCGTACCATCGAATTAAACCACACGCTCCGCTGCTTGTGCGGGGCCCCGTCAATTCCTTTGAGTTTTAACCTTGCGGCCGTAGTCCCCAGGCGGTGAACTTATCGCGTTTGCTTCGGCACTGCCGGGTTTTACCCCGCCAACACCAAGTTCACATCGTTTACAGCTAGGACTACCGGGGTTTCTAATCCCGTTTGCTACCCTAGCTTTCGCGTCTGAGTGTCAGGAATGGGCCAGGAGGCCGCCTTCGCCACTGGTGTTCCTCCGGATATCTACGCATTTCACCACTACACCCGGAATTCCACCTCCCTCTACCATCCTCTAGTCTGCTAGTTTTGAGCGACAACTCCCGGTTGAGCCGAGAGCTTTAACACCCAACTTTCCAAACCACCTGCACGCGCTTTACGCCCAGTAAATCCGGATAACGCTTGGATCCTACGTGTTACCGCGGCTGCTGGCACGTAGTTAGCCGATCCTTATTCATGTGGTACCGTCCGTTCTCTTCCCACATAAAAGCACTTTACGATCCGAAGACCTTCATCGTGCACGCGGCGTTGCTGCGTCAGACTTTCGTCCATTGCGCAATATTCCCTACTGCTGCCACCCGTAGGTGTCTGGTCCGTGTTTCAGTACCAGTGTGGGGGGTCACCCTCTCAGGTCCCCTACCCGTCTTAGCCTTGGTAAGCCATTACCTTACCAACTAGCTGATGGGACGCAGGCCCCTCCCGAAGCGAATAAATCCTTTAGTTATGAGCCCTTTAACGCTCATAGCCATATGGGGTATTAGCAGTCCTTTCGAACTGTTATCCCCCACTTCGGGGCAGGTCACCAACGCGTTACTCACCCGTTCGCCACTAGGACACCTTCGTACGAATACAAAGGGCCTCGTTCGACTTGCATGTATTAGGCACGCCGCCAGCGTTCATCCTGAGCCAGGATCAAACTCTCCGCAGAAAACGGGACATGTCCGAAGACATGTTGTGTTTCTTCTTACGGCGATGTTGATCAAGAGCACAAGGTTGAAAACTTTCTATCACTTTTCAATTGTTAAGGTGCTTGTTGAGCGGGCGAGATTCTACCACCTCGCTTCTGGCTGTCAAGGCCTTTTGGCGTCAAAAACACCCGGGCCGGTTGTTGCTTCGACGCCGGGAGTCTTGCCGCCTACTATGAACGCCTGGAGCCGAAGCTCGTGCGTTGTTCAGTTGTTAGGGATCTTCCCTTGCGGGTGTGTGATCCGTTCCGTTGACAGGATGATGATTATATGGAGTCTTGGGCAAAAGGTCAAGGCTTTTGTGAAAACTGGTGCGGATTAGAAAAAAGGTTAATCCATGGCCTGGCGGCCGGCCAGGGCGCGCAGCAAGGTGTTTTGATCGGCATATTCCAGATCGCCGCCCATCGGCAGCCCGCGCGCCAAGCGGGTGAGCCGCACCCCCAGCGGTTCAATTTGCTGGCGCAGATACATAGCGGTGGCATCGCCCTCCATGCTGGGGTTGGTGGCAATGATCACTTCGGCCACCTCGCCATCCTGCAAGCGGCGCACCAATTGGGCGATCGTCAAATCCTCCGGGCCGATGCCTTCGATCGGCGAGAGCGCCCCGCCCAACACGTGGTAGCGCCCGCCAAAGCCGCCGGTGCGCTCCAGCGCGATCACATCCAGGGGTTCTTCCACCACGCACAGCAGGCTGGCATCGCGCTCGGCGCTGGCGCAGATCGGGCACAGGTCCTGGCCCGCGCTGGTGATATTGAAACAGCGCTGGCAGGTGGCCGTGCCGGATTGCAAGCCGGACAGCGCGCCCGACAGGTCGTCGGCCAGGCGCGGGTCCGCCTTCAGCAGGAAGAAGGTGAGGCGGGAGGCGGTCTTGGGGCCAACGCCGGGCAGGCGCGCGAAGGCGTCGACCAGGCGTTGGATCGGTTCGGGAATTAACAAGGCTTAGAGATTGAGATTGGCCGCCATGGGGCCCAGGTGATCCTTCGCCATTTGGCGGGATTGCTCCAGGGCGTCATTGAAAGCCTCTTGCAGCAGGCGGCTGACTTTCTGGGCATCGCCCTCGGCAAACAGTTCGTCGCTGATCTCCAGGGCGGTGACACGCTGGTCGCCGGTGACCGTGATCTTAACGGCGCCATTGCCAGCTTCGGCGTTGACGGTAGCTTTCTTCAATTCCTTCTGCGCGGTCTCCAGGTCCTTCTGCATCTGGCGCAGCTGCTTGAGCATGCCAGCCATGTCGCCCAATCCGGGTTTGTTATCTGCCATCTTTCCTCTTTCTTTATCAAGTAGTCTGAAGTTCCCGCAGGGAACTCTAGTCGCCTTTATTCAGTTCGTTTTTGTCGACGATCTCGCCGCCCAAGCGCAGCGCCGCAGCAACCATGCCGCTGTTATCCACGCCGGGGGGCACCTCGCCGGATTTGCCGCTGGCAATAAAGCAGCGCACCTGCATCGGCACGCCGGCGATGTCATCCAGGGCGGCCTGCACCGCGCTCAGGTTTTCTTCCTTTTCCATCTTGTCTTTGAGCACATCGCTGGCAAAGCCCAAATGCAACACATTGCCGCGCAGTTCGCGGCCGCGCACCGAGTTGAGCAGCGCCGCCAAATTGGCGTTGCGCTGGCGCACGGTTTCTTTGAGCCGGTTCCAGTGCTCGCCGCTGAAGGCCACCGCGCCGGCTTGCTCGGACGCCGCTGGTTCCGGCGCCGCTTCCGGAGTCTCGCTTTGCGCGGGAGCGGTCTGGGCTTTGGGCGGCGCTTCGGCCTTGGCCGGGGGTGGCGCGCTTTGGCGCGCGGACTGCGCCGCGGGGGCCGGAGCCGCCGTATGGCCCTCAGCCTGGCCCAGCGCCTCGACGAAGGCCAGCTCGAGCGGCAGGCTGGGCTGCCAGGCGCCGCGGGCTGCGAGGGCTGCTTCATTGAACAATTTAATCGTGCGCAGGATTTGGGGCACGTTAAAACCCTGGGCATGCGCGCCCATCTGCTGCTTTTCTTCGGCACCCAATTCGGCCCCGACCTCGGCGCCCATGCGCATCAGCAGCACGCCGCGCAAATATTCCACCAATTGGCGCGCGAACTGGCGCGGGTCGGTGCCGCCATCCAGGGCGCGCTCAATCACCGCCAGCCCGGCGGCCGAATCGGCGGCCTGCAGCGCGTCCAGCAAGTCCAAGACGGAGTGGCTGGTAGCGGCGCCCAGCACCTCTTCGGCCCAGGCCAGCTTGATCTCGTCGCCCAGCGACGACAATTGGTCCAGCAGCGATATCGCATCGCGCATCGAGCCGGTGGCCTGGCGGGCGATTAATTCCAGCGCAGCGTCCTCGGCCTGGATGCCTTCCTCTTTGGCCATGGTCTGCAAGTGGCCCACGATCTCGGCCACCGGCAGGCGGCGGAATTCGTGCCGCTGGCAGCGGGAGAGCACCGTGGCCGGGATCTTGTGCACCTCGGTGGTGGCCAGCACAAAGATCGCATGCGGCGGCGGCTCTTCCAGCGTCTTCAACAGGGCGTTGAATGCCGCGGTGGAGAGCATGTGCACTTCGTCGATGATGTAGACCTTGTATTGGCCGCGGTTGGGGCTGAAGTTAATTTTGTCGCGCAGGTCGCGCACGTCCTCCACGCTGGTGTTGGAGGCGGCGTCAATTTCGATCAGGTCCAGGAAGCTGCCCTCCTGCACCGCGCGGCAATTCTCGCAGCTGCCATCCGGGCGTTGGGCCAAATCGGGGTTGGTGCAATTGACCGCTTTGGCCAGCAAGCGCGCGGTGGTGGTCTTGCCGGTACCGCGCGGGCCGCTGAACAGGTAGGCGTGGCCCACTTTGCCGGCCGCCACCGCGTTGCGCAGCGTATCGACCACATGCGCCTGGCCGATCACGTCGGACCAGGTGTTGGGGCGCCATTTGCGGTAGAGAGCTTGGGACATGGATGCGGCTTTCAACGGTCAGCTAGCGGCCACGAGTGGCCAGTCGAACGGTTGTCAGGTTGAATAGAGCTAGTGTATCAGAGGGGGCAGACGCGGGCAAGAAAGCGCCGATTTCTTAAGCTTCCAGCAAGAACAAGGCGCTATCCTGTTGGCCCAGATCGACGCGCTGATTCCATATGTGATCGTAAATCGTGTAAAGCTCTTGCGAAGTCTGCTGCACAAAGTCACTGATCAAGTGGCTAGAAAAGTATTCCAGTTTCAGGGCGTACAGCGCTTGCGCCCGGGCTTCCTTACGCTGATAGATATCCTGCAGCAACTCAACCCGTGTTTGGATCGCGGCGGCGGGCAGGAAGGGCAGATAATCACCAGCGTAAAGGGCATCCACGAAGACCGTCCAAAAAAAGCTTCCGGGTGATCTCGCACGTAGATCTGATCAATGCTCTGCCATTCCTCGCGAATGGTCTTGATCAATTGCTTGCGATCAACCTCAGACAATGATCGAATATCCGGCCCAGGGAGACTCCAAATATAAGCGTCAAACAGCCGGTCGGTTAACAAATGAAAGAAGTAGCCCAACAGGAATGCGCGCTGCCTGGCATCCGGGCTGCCGGGCGCCAGGGCGTCGTCGAATTGGCGGTAGTAATCCAGATCGCGGATATAGCGCCCGCGGTGGTTTTTGCCCGAGCTGTAATGAGTGACATTGGGCGGCGGGTCGAAGTGCTTCCAGTTTTCATCGGGCACGCCGGCATCTGGCGCGATGTTGCCAATGCCGAATTGAGCCGCGTCCAGATTAGGAATACGCTCTAGAAGTTCACCAGCGATGCGCAGGTGGGTCATCCAGGAGGCCATATCAGTCCCCCTTGACTAGTCGTTCTACCTCTGCGTTTCTATCCAAAGCCATGCGGGCAAAGCGATCATTCGGTATCTTCAAGTTATAGGATTTGATCTGCTTGTTGATCTCGTCCACGCGGCTTTCAAAGGTCGCGCGGGCGGCGCGCCACTGGCTCTCCACCAGCCCCGCGTCTTCGCCGGCCGCCAGGGCGCGCTGACGCCAGGCCCAGGTCGTGGCCAGCCGCTCGCGGGCGGCGGCCAATGCTTGCTCAATTGCCTGGCGACGCTCGATGAAATCCGGCGCATAGCCGTTCTCCTTGAGCAGGTGGTAGGCTAGCTGCCATTCGCGATCCAAATAGGGATTCTCATCCAGGTTGAGCGGTCGGCCGGCGCCGGGCAGGTTATCAAAGGCGCCCTCTTCCATGGCGGCGCGAATGATCTCGTCGATTCCGCGGGTTAAGCGATCCATGGGAAAAGTCTATCATGGGCGAAGTAAATCAGTCGCTTGGTCTTCTAGTCCGTTAATCGGCTAATCCAATAATCCGTTAATCGACCACCTGACTAAGCGACTAGTTGACTAATTGAGACCTGATTAAGTGATTAACAGATTACCGATTAATCTCACGGAACTATATATTCGGCCTGGGTTTCCCCCTCCGGATCAACCAGCCGCGCCTGTTCGCCGGCTTCCCACACCGGCTCGGTGCGGTCCCAATACAACTCGATCACGCTGTCGTCGCCGCTGCGGCTGAAGAGACTGATCGCGCCGCCGGGATGCAGCACCAAGGCCGGGAAGCTGTAACGGTTGCCGTCTTCATCTTCCAGGTGCCAGCCCGCCAAGGACAGATCCTGGTCGCCCACATGCTCCAGGCGCACGCGTTCGCTATCCAGGTTACCAGCGCCTATGATGGAGGCGAGTGCTAACTGGCCGCCGAAATCGCCCAGGGTCGCCGTGGGGCTGGCGGCCTCGGTGGCGGCGCCGGGACCGGCCAGACCCTCGGGTAATTCAGGCGCGGTCAGCCGGTTCCAGACTAAGAGCACCAGCAGCGTGGTCAACGCCGAGACAATAATATTGATCACCAGGTAGCGGACTAAACGTTTATCCATCAGTGATCGCGACTATAGCACAGGGGCCGGCTTCAGGCCGATTTGGGCGGGCGCGGAAAGAAAGCGCTGGTGCGCTCGATGTAGGCGGCGTATTGCGGCTTGCTCTGCTTCAGGTCGCGCTCCAACAGGGTCACGCCGGAGACGCGCAGCAGCAGGAAGGTCATCGCCAGCGAGCTGAGCAGCGCCCACCAGGCGCCGCTGTTGGCGGCCAGCAGGCCATAGCCCCACCACATCAGCGCTTCGCCGAAATAATTGGGGTGGCGGGTATAGCGCCACAGGCCGCTATCCAGCACCTTGCCTTTGTTGGCCGGATCGCCCTTGAAGCGCATCAACTGCCAATCGCCGACCACCTCAAAGAAGAACCCCACGCCCCAGAGCACAGCGGCAGCGTAATCCAGCCCCGTCAGGCCGATCGGGGTGAGGCTGTTGAGCACCACCAGGAATGGCGCCGAGAGCAACCACATCAGCACGCCCTGCAGCAAGAAAATCTGGAAATAGCTGCGCCACCACCAGGCGCGCCCGGCCTCCTTGCGCCACTTGGCATAACGCGGGTCTTCCTTGCCATTCTGCACGCTGCGAATCAGCAAGAAGATCGACAGGCGCAAACCCCACAAGAAGACCAGCGCCAGCAGCAAATTGCCACGCATGGGATCGCCATTCAATGAGGTCAGGAAGCTATAGAACCAGGCCAGCACCACAAAGCCTGTGCCCCACAAAGGGTCCACAATGCTGCTATCACGCAGCACCAGGCTCCATACCCACATCAGGGTCATTAAAAGGAAGACCAGTAGGCCAGCCAACCAGAAAATTTCAATTGGGAACATCGCGTCTCCGGTAAGATTGTCAGACAAATAGCGTCAAGCATTCTATCAAAATCGCTTACCCGAGGAGACTATGACTATCCAACAAATCATCACCATTTTGTTCACCCTGATCACGCTGACCGTGAATGGCCTGGCCAACGCCCTGCCGATCAACGGGCAGACCACCGCCGAAATCTCAGACCGTTTTCCAATCTTATTCGTGCCCGCTGGTTATGTCTTCGCCATCTGGGGCCTAATCTATCTCGGCCTGATCGCCTACAGCGTCTACCAGGCGTTGCCGGCCCAGCGTGATAACGCCACCCTGCAGCGCATCGCGCCGCTGTATTGGTTGGCCAGCGCGGCCAACAGCCTCTGGATCCTTCTCTGGCATTACGAATACTTCAGCTGGACGATTGTGGCCATGGCGACGCTGCTGCTGAGCCTGATCGCGATCTACCGCACTCTGCGCGCCAGCCCGCACAGCGGGGATCGGGCCTTCGCCTGGGCCGCCCAACTGCCCTTTAGCGTGTACCTGGGCTGGATCTCTGTGGCCACGATTGCCAATGCCGCCCAATTGCTCTACTTCCTGGAATGGAGCCGCTGGGGCATCGCCGATGTCACCTGGACCCTGATCTTGCTGGCTGTCACCGCCGTGCTGGGCCTGGCTATGCTGCTGCGCGAACGCGATTTCGCCTATGCTTTCGTGCTGGTCTGGGCGCTGTTGGGAATCGCCGCCAAGCAGACTCCCGTGGCCGCCGCAGTGGGCGCCGGCGCCTATGCAGTCGCCGGGGTGCTGCTGCTGGGCATGGCCTTAGTGCTACTGCGCAGGATACGCGCCAGCGCCTAAGCTGTACAACTAAGTTTCTCTCCTAACACAATGGTGTTATTGC
>OMJR01000008.1 GCA_900299355.1 Anaerolineaceae bacterium | reverse complement strand
TGGCAACCTTCCCGCTCGCGGGTAGCTTATTGACCTGGCTCCCAACTGATAGAGTGGCAGGGTTACTAAGTTCTTATCTAATCCTTGTCTGGGCTCAAGGCGACCAAAGAACTCAGCTTTCACAAACAAAGCGCGTCCGAGTCATATTGTCGTGTCTAAGTCACCACGCTATGGTTTAATGCGGCCCGTACCTATCAAGGAGCAACATTGAAATCCAAAGACATCCTGGCTTTTGCCGGCCTTAGCCTGGCTTGGGGTTCATCCTTTTTGTGGATCAAGATCGCTGTGCAGGATATTGGCCCCTTCCAATTGGTTGGGCTGCGCATCCTGTTTGGCTTGCTCGGCTTGCTGGCCGTGGTGGCCTACCGCCGCCCGGATTGGCCGCGCGATCGTAAAGCATTGAAGGCCATGCTGGTGCTGGGCTTGACCAATACCGCCTTGCCCTTTGTGCTGATTTCCTGGGCCGAACAATATATCGATTCGGCGGTAGCCTCTATTCTCAACAGCAGCGTGCCCTTGTTCACCATGCTGATTGCCCACCTGGCGCTCAGCGACGACCGCATGAACCGCCAGCGTGTGCTGGGGTTGGGGCTGGGCTTCGCCGGTGTGGTGGTGCTGGCCTGGCGCGACGTCCAGGCTGGTTTGCAACTCAATCTGCTGGCCCAGGGCGCCATGCTGCTGGCCGTGCTCTTCTATGCCGGCTCCTCGGTGTACGCGCGCCGCACTACTCAGGGCGTGGCGCCTACCTATCAGGCTCTGGTGCCCTTGGTCAGCGCCAACCTGTTCATTTGGACGCTGACCCCAGTCCTGGAGGGGCCGCTGCCCTGGGCGCTGCAAACCAGCACTTGGGTTGCGGTCGCCTGGCTGGGCCTGATTGGTTCCTGCCTGGCCTATTTGTTTTACTTCTACCTGATTCACTCGATTGGGCCCACGCGCGCCACCATGGTCACCTACACCTTTCCGGTGGTCGGCGTGGTGTTGGGCGTGGTTTTTTTGGGCGAGGCGCTAAATACGGAATTGGTGCTGGGTGCCGCGTTAGTGTTGACCAGTCTGCTGGTCGTTAACCGCGCTTAGTCTTCTTCGTTCTTGTCCCCGTTGCGCAAACGGCGCACGTAATCGCTAACCGCAGCCCGCACGCTGGCGGCCGCATTTTGGCTGCTGGTGCGCACCTGTTCGGCCAGTTCGCGCGCACGGGCCAGGCGAATATTGGGTTCTTCCCCGGTTAATTCATACAACTCGACCAGCACACCCTTAGTGCTCTTGGGGTGGATAAAGGCGATTTTCTTGCCGCCGGTGCCGATTTCGGGTTCCTCGTTGATTAGCTGGATACCCTGGCTGCGCAGGTGTGCCATGGTCTCTTCGATGTCGTAGACCTCAAAGCAAATGTGGTGCATGCCCGGGCCGCGTTTACGCAGAAAGCGCGCCACGCCGCTGTCCTCATCGGTTGGCTCAACCAGCTCGACTTCGCTTTCCTTGGCGGGCAGGAAGGCAACCAGCGAGTGTTCGCTGGGCACATCCTCCATATGCGATAGCGGCAGGCCCAGCGCATCACGCCAGAAGGCCAGGGCCTCATCGATATCATCAACCACCAGGGCGATATGGTCAATCTTTTTAACAAAATTGGGCATGCTCGTCCTCGTCGCTTAGGCCAGGGTGGGGGGCAGGTATTCGCCCCACAGGTTGCGCAGGCGGCCGCAGATTTCACCCAGGCTCACATCGTGTTCTACGCAGGTGATAAAGAGCGGCATCAGGTTTTCGTCGCCCTGAGCCGCGTTCTCTAAGTGATTCAATAGCTCGGTCACGCGGACGTTGTCGCGTCCTTCGCGCAGCTGCTTCAAGGCGGCGCGCTGCTTGTCCTCCAGCGCCGGGTCGACTTCCAGTTGCTCCAGGTCAATCGCTTCCTCAACCTCAAAGGCATTTACACCCACCACGATTTCCTCTTCGCGCTCCAACGCTTGCTGGAATTCATAGGCTGCGGTCTGGATTTCGCCCTGCACGAAGCCTTGCTCAATCGCCGCCAGTGCGCCGCCCATTTCGTCGATGCGTTGGATATAGGCTTCGGCGCGTGTTTCGATTTCGTTGGTAAGGTATTCAACCAGGTAGCTGCCGCCCAGCGGGTCGACCGTGTCACCGGCCTTGGATTCATGCGCCAGGATTTGCTGGGTGCGCAGCGCCACCCGCACGGCCTTTTCGCTGGGCAGCCAGAGTGCTTCGTCCATGCTGTTGGTATGCAGCGACTGGGTGCCGCCCAGGATTGCCGCCAGCGCCTGCACTGCCACGCGCACCACGTTGTTTTCGGGCTGTTGGGCAGTCAGGGTCGAGCCGGCGGTCTGGGCGTGGAAGCGCAGCCGCATCGACGAGTCCTTTTGGGCGTTGAAGCGCTCCTTCATGATGCGCGCCCAAAGGCGGCGGGCGGCGCGGAATTTGGCCACCTCTTCCAGGAAGTGGTTATGGGCGTTGAAGAAGAAAGACAATTGGTCAGCAAAATCATCCACGTCCAGGCCGGCGGATACCGCCTGCTGCACGTAGGCAATGCCGTTGGCCAGGGTGAATGCG
>OMJR01000007.1 GCA_900299355.1 Anaerolineaceae bacterium | reverse complement strand
GTTTCTCCCAGCTGCTTCACAGCACCAGGCTGTTGGTGTAACATAAAGACTGGACCAATTATTGGGGGCAGGTCAATGTCATGTGGCTATTCTAATTGCAAAATGCTCATCTATAGTATGCGGTGGATTCACCTGTTGCAGTTGAGAGTTGATCCAAGTGGAGGATTATTGTTTCGAACAACAAAAAAACGGCCATTAGGCCGTTTTTTCTTCAACTTAATTTTCTCAAATCGAGGCTTTGCCCCCCGATTATCAGTCATCCAATTCAATCCGTTCGGCCACCAGGCTGCCGTTGGATTGCTGCAGGGCGCGCACTTCCACCACGTCGCCCACCTGCGGGTTGTCCTTGATCTCGGTGAAGGAGGTAATCTGCACGATCTTGCCGCCAACCGTCCACGAACTGCTGGAGATGGATTGCACCGTGCCCGTGAAGCGTACCTCTACCGGCACGTTGCTGCTATTGGGCGTGGCCGTGGGGCTGCTGCTGCCGCCCGAGGACCCGCTGCGCACCTCGAACTCCTCACCGGTGGCCACCTCGCTGCCGGTGGTCACCCGTACCGTGCGCTTGCCGAAGGCCGCGCCGCTGCTGATGGTGATGTTGGCCGTCAGGCGGGTGGTGCTCTGTACGCTCACGCTGTTGACCGTGATGCCGCTGCCAAAGCTGACCACCGAGCCGCTGCTGAAGTGGGTGTTTTCACCGATCACCACCACGTTGAGCGTCTGACCGCGGTTACCGCGATCGGGCTCGAGGTCTTTGAGTTCGGCTTGGCCGCCCTCGTCGTCTTCCTCGCTACCGCTGCTTGAGCCGGAGCTGCTGACGGCGGCTTCGATGCGCAATTCTTCACCGGAGACCACTTCGCCGGCCGTGCTCACACTCACCTGGCGGTCGCCCAATGCGGCGCCGCTGGCGATGCTGATGTTGGCCGTCAGGCGCGTGGCGCTCTGTACGCTGATGCTGTTGATAGTGATGCCGCCGCTGGGCTGGAAGCCGAGTTGGCTGCCGGCCGCAAAGTGGCTATTTTCGGCTTCGATAGTGATGCTCAGGGTTTGCCCCTGCCGGGCCTTGTCGGGCTCGATATCCTTAAGGCGAGCCTCATTGTCGTCGTCATCATCTTCATCATCTTCACTGCTCTGATCACCCTGCGCCTCAATTCGTTCCTCGGCCTCATCGCTCTCGATGCGGGTGGCTAAGAAACCGCCCGTAATGGGGATGGCGCGCACCTGCACGAACTCGCCCAACAAGGGATTGTCGCGCAGATCGGTGCTGCCGTCCACGAGGAACTCGATCCCGGAAACCTGCCAGGGCGAGGCCCCGCCCAAGTCGCCGCGGGCGGCCAGTGGGCCTTCCACGCGCAGCTCACAGTCCTCGGGCTCGTCCTCGGGGTCCACCTTGCTGGCAATGAAGCCGGAGGCGCCTACCGCGAAATCCACCTTCACCGGGTCTCCCGGTTGGGGGATGATACCGTCGTCGAACTCGGTGCCGGCGGAGAGGCTGAAGGAGATGCCGCACACCACCGCTTCCGTGTCACTGAGGCTATTCAGCCTGCCGCGGAATTCGGCCACTGCCGGCGGGCCTGCCAGAGCCTGCTGGGTGGCAATGCTCTGGGTGATACTCACCGCCGATTCCACCTCCGAGCCTTCCAACTCGTCGGGGGAGTCCTCCAGCAGGCTGGTGAGGGATTGCTCGTTAAGCTGCAGGGCCTCGATGAGGGCTAGCAGCAAATGCTCGGCGCGCGGATCGCCCGCCTGTTGGAATTCGACAATGATGCTCAACAATTGTAGGAGCTGGTCGCTGTAGATGCCGGCCGGGATGGAGAGATCGTCGAAGCGCTGCTCGGCAACCAGGCCTTCCATTTCGACCACGCGCTGCTGTGTGAAGCGCAGCAGCAGGCGGGCGTCTTCGCCATCGTCGCTGGAGACGGAAAGGCGCAGGTCTTCAATGAAGCGCTTGATGGGGAAAAGCGTATCGTTGGGCAGCGCGCCCTGCGAGGCGTAGGCCACGCCCGTGCCGCTGAGCAGCAGGGCGGCCAGCATCACCAAGGCCGCGGAGCGCAGCCCGGCCAGGCGCAGCCAGCCCCAGCCGCGCGCCCCTCGCCCGGCCTTGGCCACCTGCCCCAGATTGGATGTGGGCAGCGCTTCGAACTGGGCGATGAATTGAGCGCGGCCCTTCTGGGCGGCACCGGCCTCACGCGGCGGCACGCTGCGCAATTGTTTCAATAAGTGCAAAAGTCGGGTCTCTTTCATGGCTAGTTGATCTTCAATTCTCCCGTGTGCAGCATCCGCTGCAAGCTGCCCAACCCGCGCTGTTCCAACGCTTTCACAGCGCCCACAGATTTTTTCATGATGTCGGCCACCTGTTTGTTGGCCATTCCTTCCAAGTATTTCAAAGCAATTACCTGTCGTTGTTCCTCTGTCAGGCGGGCCAGCGCTTTGCGCAGCTTTTCCCGATCCATCCTATCCAGGGCGCTCTGCCCGGGGTCGTCATCGGCAGGCAGTCCCTGTTCCAATACCTGGGTGGGCGGGCCGCTGCGTCGGTAGTAATCGCTCACCCAGTTGTGCGCCGTGCGGTAGAGATAGGCCTGCAAGTGTTGGCTGGGGCCTCCGCCGCGCTGTACGGCGCTAAGGAAACGCTCAAAGCTCTCAGCCACGCACTCCTCGGCGGCGCCGGCGTTGCCCAGCAGGCGCATCGCGTAGCGGTAAAGTCCGGGGCTGTAAAGGTCATATATCCTGACCAGGGCATCCTTGTCCCATTGGCGGGCTTGCCGCAACAGGCGCTTCTCATCGATCATATTTTTGCGTTTCATGAGTTATGACGCCGATTTGGGCCAATCGATACGGCCTGTTGAACATAAATGTGCATCTGCCCTGCCTTCACCACCGAATCTTATCTTCGCCTTTCCTTTATGTACAACGCCCATCGGTACTACCCCCGTTATAGATGTTTTGCGCCGGTTGCACCAATGCTGCGGGCACAAAACAAAAATTGGAAGGGTGCAGGCCCTATCGATTCGGGGTGGGGGCGTCTAAGAAGGTGTGACCTGCATCTAAAAGTTGGTCAGTCTTAATGTGGCACCTGCAAGCTCGACTGTGAAGTAGTCAGATAGCTGCCGGGCTGGGTGGCTGGAAAGTGAGTGTACTTAGGGGTTTTACCTAATTTCAATGCTTCATTCATTGCTCAGGATTAGCTTGGCCTTCTGTTAATAGGAAGTAGAATTAGGTTGCGGGCCCGTAGTTTGACCTGCCCCCAATAATTGGTCCAGTCTTTATGTTACACCAACAGCCTGGTGCTGTGAAGCAGCTGGGAGAAACGCTGCCGGGGATGGGGCCTTGT
>OMJR01000006.1 GCA_900299355.1 Anaerolineaceae bacterium | reverse complement strand
TCAGCGGCGCGCAATCGTGGCATCGCCCTGGCGCGCGGCGAATATGTGGCCTTCCTCGATTCGGATGATTTGTGGCTGCCGGATAAGCTCAGCAAGCAGTTGGCGTTGTTTGAGGCCATGCCCGAGTTGGGTTTCGTGCACTGCCACTTCGCGAAATTTGACGACCAGACCGGCGCCGAACTGGGTGTGCGCAATACCAGACGCTATCGCGGCCAGATTTATCCCGAACTGCTGTTGCAGTGGGACACGTTGATGGCCACACCCTGCATGCTGATGCGCAAGGACGTGCTGGACGAACTCGGCGGTTACGATGAGTTGATGCGCTGGGGCGAAGACCTCGATTTGTGGCGGCGCATCGTCCAGTGTTACCCGGTGGATTTGGTGGACGAAGTACTGGTGCGGGTGCGGGTGCACGCCGCCAGCGCCTCGGCGCTCAAGGCGCGCGCCGTAGCTGATTTTCAGCGCTACCTGGATAAGGCCTTCGCCGATGACCCAGAGCTGTCGCCCAGCTTCCGGCGGCGGGCTTCCGCCAAGATGTACCTGCAATTTGCGCGCACCCTGCTGGGCGAGGGCGGCGCGGAGGACATGCGCCTGGCGCGGCGGCTGAGTTTGCGCGCGCTGGGCCAGCGGCCGCTGCAACTGGATGCGCTGGCGGCGTGGCTGGCGACCGGGATACCCGGCCCCCTGCGCGCCCGGCTGGCCGCTCTTGCGCGTAATCGGCGTTATGCCAGCCCGGGTGAGGGCGAATTATAATTTCCCGGCACAATCAACCCACCCGCGGCCCGGTTCCCATGCGATTTTGTTTTGGGAAAAATTGGCAATCTTACGCGCAAAGCGCCCTGACGCCCGAAAGGCTGGCGGCGGCGCGCGCCGATTTCGCGCAGTTGATGCAGGCGGTGCCGCTCCAGGGCCGGCGCTTCCTGGATATCGGTTTCGGGCAGGGGCTGTCGATTTCTTTTGCGGCGGAGCAGGGCGCGCTGGCCCAGGGCATTGACGTCGACCCGGACAACGTGCAGGCTTTCGCCACCATCAGCCAACATTTCAAACTCAAGAATCCGCCCCAGGTTGAAGTCGGCTCGATTTTGGACCCGGCCGAGGTGGCCCGCCTGGCAGCGGTGGGGCCATTCGACGTCATGCATTCCTGGGGCGTGCTGCACCACACCGGCGACATGGATGCCGCCATTCGCAATGCGGCTGGCCTGGTCGCGCCTGGCGGCTATTTCGTGATTGCTATTTACCGCAGCCATTGGTCCTCGCCCGCATGGAGCCTTATCAAGTGGCTCTACAACCTGCTGCCCGGCCTGCTGCGCGCGCCGCTGGTCTGGCTGTGTTACGTGGCAATTTATGTCGCCAAATTCCTGGCCACCCGCAAGAATCCGCTGCGCAAGGCGCGCGGCATGGACTTCTATCACGACGTGGTCGATTGGGTCGGCGGCTACCCCTATGAGCATGCCAGCGCGGATGAAATTATTGAGCAGGTCAGCGCTCTGGGCTTTGAGCTGGTCGAGCTGATTCCCGCGGAAGTGCCCACCGGCTGCAACCAATTCGTGTTCAAGCGCCGCGATGGATAAGAACGAACAGCCGCTTTCAATTCTGTTGCTGGGCACCCAGATGGAATACGGCGGGGCCCAGCGCATGCTGCTGGCGCAGGCCGATTGGTTCCACCAGCGCGGCCATCGGGTGCAGGTAGCCTTTCTCTACGATAAGCAGGGCTTGGCGCAACGCTGGGCTGAGCAGTATCCCTTCCCGGTAATAAATCTGGACGCCTGGATTCCGCAGCGCTTCCCGCTATTTAATCTGGGCAACATGCTGGGCGGGCTACTGCGCTGCTACAGTCTGGTGCGGGGGCTGGATGTAGTCGAAACCTTTACCTCGCACAGCAACTTATTGGGTCTGCCGGTGGCGCGCCGCGCGCGGGTGCCGGTGCGCCTGGCGACGCTGCATGGCTTTATCGCCGGCCCCTTGGGGCTGATGCCGCGCATCCACGGCTGGCTAGTCAATTCACGCATTACGTCCAAGCTGGTCGCCGTATCGGAGCAAGTGGCCCAGAACGCGATTCGGACCGAGCGCTTGCGCGCGGGCAAGGTGGTCGTGATTCCCAACGGCATCCCGCTGGGCGGCCAGCACTTATCCGCCGCCGAACGCGAAGCCAGCCGCGCGGCGCTGGGCGTGCCCGCGGACGCGCTGCTGGTGATGGCGGTGGGGCGCTTGGTGCCGGTTAAGGGGCATGCCGGCCTGCTGCGCGCGCTGGCGCACATGCACGCCGGCGAACAACCCGCTTACCTGGCGCTGGTTGGCGAGGGCGAATTGCGCGACAAACTGGAAGCGCAGGCGCGCAGCCTGGGTCTGGAGGAGCGGGTGATTTTCACTGGTGCGCGCCAGGACGCCGACCGCCTGCTGCAGGTGGCCGATATTTACGCGCAGCCCTCATTGCGCGAAGGGCTTTCGATTGCCATGCTGGAAGCCATGGCCGCCGGGCTGCCAGTGGTGGCCAGCGAAGTCGGCGCGGCCGGGGATGTGCTCACCGATGGGGAGAGCGGTTTGCTGGTGCCGCCCGGCGACGAAGGCGTGCTGATTGCCGCGCTGGAGGATTTATTAGCGGATGCAGAGAAACGCGCGCGCCTGGGCGCCGCCGCCCGCGAGCGGGTGGCGGCCGAGTATAGTTTGCAGCGCATGTGTGAGGCCTACGAAGCATTGATGTTCCAGGAACTGGCCGCCGGGCGCGCGGATGACTAAGCGCGCTGCCTGGGGTTGGTGGCTGCTGGCCGCCGCGCTGCTGGTCGCTGCCGGGTTCGAAATCTTCGACCTGGCCTGGGAGACCGGCTTCTTTATTGGGCGCATTTCGTCCAAGTGGGCGGCGGCGTTGGGCGGCTATATCGTGCTGGCCTTGTTGGTGCTATATGCGCTGGGCTTGCAGTTGCGGCAGCCGGCGCGCACCGAACGCTTTTGGGCGCGAGCGCTCGAGGTGCGTGAGCGCCTGGGCTGGCTGCGCTGGCCGCTGGCGCTAGTTGTGGCGCTGCTGCCCGGCTGGTTTGTCTTTTACGCCGACTTGGGGCTGCTGTTTAGCGGCACCTTTACCCAGATACTCTTCTATCTTCTCTGTTGGGGCTTGCTGGCCTTCCTATTGAGTGGAGCACAGCCTTTTAGCTGGCCGCGCTTGCTGGCGGCCGGCTTGTTGGTGGCGGCGGGGCTGGTGCTGGCCGAAGCTTTTGTGTGGGTCAGCGATTACCCTTTCGCCCAGTTCTGGTCGGAGGGCAACCGCATCTGGGATTATTCGCTGCGCTTGGGGGAGGAGCGCTACAACTATCCGCAAGGCGAACCGATCTTCGCCTGGATTGACGCCGGGCGGCAGACGCTGTGGGGCCTGCCCTTCCTGATCCCGGATGTCTCCATTTATGGAGTGCGCCTGTGGAGCGCGCTGGTCACTACCCTGCCCTATGCCTTGCTGGGTTTGGCTGCCTTCTGGGCGCCCAAACAGGAATGCATCCCCTGGCTATTGGCCGGGCTGTGGGCGCTGGTCTTCTTGGACCAGGGGCCTATCTATACGCCGCTGGTGCTGGCTGCGATTTTGGTGGCCGCCACGCGCCGCGCACCGCTATGGCTGGCGCTGCCGGCCGCCTACCTGGCGGGCCATTACGCCGGGCTGAGCCGTTTCAGCTGGAGCTTTGCGGCTGGGATTTGGGCCGCCATGCTGGCGCTGGGCTGGGCGGCCCAGCAGCGCGAACGCTTGCAGTGGCGCGATTGGCTGCGGGCGATTGCCTTGGGCTTGGCCGGTATCTGGTCGCGCGGGTCGCTGATTATTTGGGGGCTGGTGCAGAGCTGGCTGCCGACGCCCGACAGCGGCGCGGTCGCCACCCCTATGCCGAGCTTCCCCGGCAGCGGCAATGTGGAGACGCCCGGCGGCCTGGAAGCCGCCATCAGCACCCAGGATTACATCTGGACCCGCCTGCTGCCCAACGAGGCTTATCCACCGGGGGTGCTGCTGGCTCTCTTAGCGGCGGTGCTGCCGCTCATCCTGCTGCTGATTTATCTGGCGCGGCGCGGCGCTTGGCAGACGACGGCCTGGCAGCGCATGGCCACCGTGTTGGGCCTGGGCGCCTTCCTGGTGGTGGGCTTGATTGCCAGCGTCAAGGTGGGCGGCGGCCTGGATTTGCACAACCTGGATATGTTCCTGGTAGCGCTGGTCTTGGTCGCCGGGCTGGCCTGGGCTGGCCGGCT
>OMJR01000005.1 GCA_900299355.1 Anaerolineaceae bacterium | reverse complement strand
CTGGCAGATGTAATCACGCGGCCGTAACGCCCATGTAATCGCTAGTTAGGGTGAAATCCCACCGCGCCTAAATAAAACGTGCTACGGTCTTCCTGGGGCTTCGCGTCAAGCTGCTGGACAGCCTAACCCCGAAAATATCGCGTATAGTGGCGCGAGGCGGCCGCACCGCCTGGACGTGAGGAAGCCGGACGGCCGCCGAATGCTATACCGCCATTTGCCCTTGATGGAGTTGCCTTACGAATTGTTTGCGGCCCTGATCGAGATCGACCAATTGCTTTCCAACTGGCGCTACCGCCATATGATGGCTGCCCGCCGCATGATTGGCCAGCGGATCGGCACCGGTGGTACCAGCGGCGCCGCTTACTTAGAGGGCACGCTCATCCAGCACTATATCTTTAACGAATTGACTGAAATCACCACCTTCTTGGTGGAACGCAGCCGCTTGCCCCAGCTGCCGCCGGCTGTGATGGAGCGAATGAGCTTCAACCCGGG
This sequence comes from Anaerolineaceae bacterium, assembly GCA_900299355.1. GTDB lineage: Bacteria > Chloroflexota > Anaerolineae > Anaerolineales > UBA11579 > OMJR01. The sequence goes on along the minus strand of OMJR01000005.1, from coordinate 2,142 downwards.
CAACCAGGCAAGCTAAATCCTTATTCCGTATCGTGGAAACTGTATTTAGGGGGTGGGCGTCGCTGTCCCGGTTGGCGTGTCGCTGGGTGCCGGGGTGGCGGTGACCATCAGGTTTTGCAGGATCCAGCCATCCACGTCCTGCTGCGGGCTGTACACATGCACCCACAGCACGCCGCCGCTGTTCACCGGGGCATCGGGCAGCAGGTGCACCAGCGTGCCATTCAACAGCGAGGTAAAGGCCTGGCCGCCGGGCGCATCCCGCAGGAAAATCCCGCTGCCTTCCTCGGATTGGATAATCGCCAGGATCGGGGTCGGCGTGACCGTGGGGCTGGGCGTGGGCGTATCGCTGGGGGTCGGCGTGCGCGAGGCTGTGGGCGTTACCGTGGGCGTATGGCTGGCGGTTGGCGTCAGTGTAGCCGTGGGCGAGGCAGTCGGCGTGGGGGTGGGCAAGCCCAGGTTGGCGCCGAACACCGCTCCGGCGCCGGTCAGGCCGATGCCCAGGACCACTGCGCCCAAGGCCAGCACTGCGCCATAGGAATAGCCCAGCATACTGCTGGGGCGGAAGCCCATGATCGCCAGGGCCACCGCGCCGCACACGGTGGACCAAGCCAGGTGCAGTGTGAAAATCACCAACCCATCCGGCCACAGGTGCGGCAAGCCGCTGCCCAGCCCAAAACCGGCGGCGCACAAAGGTGCAAACAAGGCGAATGAAAGCAAGAGGCTGGGCGCTTGCGGATCGTGCTCGTCACTGATCAGGGTCGCCGCGGTCCAGGCGCCGGCCACCGCCAACATCAGGAAGACCGGCCAGTGCAATTGCGCGAACAATTGTGCCTGGCTGCTGGGAACTGTTGCGAAGCCGCCCATCGCGAACCCGGCCGCAAAGACCAATCCGCAGCCAATCAGCAGGCCCAGTGCGCTGCGCAGGAAATGGCGGCTGGAGCCCATGGCGGTGCCCAGCGCAACGCCGACCGCTGGCCCCATCACTGGCGCCAGGAAAGCGCCCAGCAGCAGCAAGTAGGGCGCATCCAGCAGAAAAGCCAAACCCATCACCCCACCGCTGATTAATGAGAACAGGAAGAAATCGAAGCTGGGCGCCGCGCGCAAAGCCACTTCTTCCAGGGTTGCGCTGCGTTCGTCGCGGTTCAGCGGCCCAAACAGGCGTCGCTGGGCGCGCCGCTGGCGCGCGGGTGGCAGCCGCGGGTCGTTATCGGGGGTCGTGTCAGATGGGGGCAGGTTCATAAGGGAACGGCGGGGCCGTGATTTGGCAGATTATACAGGTAGAATACGAAGCCTGATGCCTACACCGAACCCGAAATACCGCGTCTGGCTCACAATCTTGTTGGCGGTGCTCCTGGTGGGCTGCGGCAACAGCGGCGCAGCCGCCACCGCCACCGTGCCGCCGGTCGTGCTGCCCACCGCCACGCCGACCAGCCCACCGCCGATAGCGATCCTCTTGGTTCCCGAGGGCGCGGATGCCGCCGTGGCGGCCGAAAGTGGCGCTATTTTGCAATCCTATGCGGCTGAAAATGGCCTGGCTTATGAGCAACGCGGAAGCCTGGCGCCCGCCGAGTTGCCTGCCAACCTCAGCCTGCTGCTGGCCCTCAGCCCCACGCCCAATCTGGGCGAATTGGCCGCCGCGGCGCCCCAGGCGCGGGTGATCGCCCTGGGCTTTGATCCCGGAACCGCGGCCGCCAACCTCGAAATCTTCAACTTGTCAGGCAGCAGCAGCGACCAGGCGGCCTTTGTGGCCGGCTACGGCGCTGCGCTGGCGACGGATGATTGGCGCATCGGCGTGCTCTATTCCGCCGCCGAAATCACGCTGGCGAACGCCTTTGTAGCTGGCGCCGAGTATTTCTGCGGCAGCTGCGAGCCGCTGGCCCCGCCTTACCAGGACTATCCTTTGGCCCAGCAGAGCGATCCGGCCAACTGGCAGGCTGGCGCCGACCAACTGATTAGCCTCGGCGTGCGCACCATCTACCTGACCCCCGCGATGGAAGTACCTGAATTTGAAGCCTATCTGGCCTCCTGGGGGGTGGCGATCATTGGCGCCAGCGCCCCGTCCGAGGCCGCCGCTGGTAGCTGGATGTTTAGCGTCACCGCCGACCCCTTGGCGGCCCTGCGCCAGGGCTTGCCCGCCTGGCT
>OMJR01000004.1 GCA_900299355.1 Anaerolineaceae bacterium | reverse complement strand
GCCATTTCGGTCTCCTCGATCCTTTTTACTGGATTTCGGCCAGAAAGTCTCCATTATTTTTAGGCCTTAAACTGTCTCACTTTATCTGACACGGTACACGACGCCAATATGAACATGCTGCGTGTGTGGGGTGGGGGCATTTATGAACCGGATGCCTTCTACGATCTGTGTGACGAGTTGGGCCTGTGCGTGTGGCAGGATTTTATGTTCGCCTGCGCCACCTATCCAACCTTCGATGATGATTTCATGGCCAATGTCGAAATCGAGGCGCGTCAACAGATCCAGCGCCTGCGCCACCACGCCAGCCTGGCTTTATGGTGCGGCAACAACGAAATGGAACAGGGCCTGGTGGACGACGAATGGACCGCCAGCGCGATGAGTTGGGCAGATTACGGCAAGCTGTTTGACGAACGCCTGGCCAAGCTGGTGGCTGACTTGGATCCGGCGACAGATTACTGGCCGGGCAGCCCGCATACCCCGCTCGGTGACCGCCGAGATTGGAATGACCCCACCTCCGGCGATGCGCATATTTGGGATGTGTGGCATGGCATGCAGCCCTTTGAGTTCTACCGTAGCTGCCTGCACCGCTTCAACAGCGAATTCGGTTTCCAATCCTTTCCGGAAATGGTCACGATCGAGACCTTCACAGAGCCGCAAGACCTGAGCATCAATAGCCCCGTTATGGAACACCATCAGCGCAGCCCCAGCGGCAACACACGCATCATCACTTACTTGCTGGATTGGTTCCGGTTGCCGACCCAGTTTGCCGACCAGGTGCGCGCGACCCAGATCCTGCAGGGCATGGCGATTAAGTACGCGGTGGAGCATTGGCGGCGCACGATGCCGCGCGGCATGGGCACACTGTATTGGCAGCTGAACGATTGCTGGCCGGTGGCCAGCTGGTCCTCGCTGGATTACTTCGGGCGCTGGAAGGCACTGCATTATATGGCGCGCGATTTCTTCGCGCCGCGCATGGTCAGCGGTGTAGAATATTTGGTTGCGGGCCAGGTGGCGATCCATGTGACCAATGATCTGCCACGCGAGCTGGAAGGCCGCGTCGCCTGGAGCCTGGTTGCGGCCTCCGATGGGCGCGAGGTGGCCGCTGGCCGTTTGGATGTGAGCGTGGGCGGCGTGGCCAGCCAAGAGGTGGCGACCATTGATGTTGGTGAGCAGCTGGCGGCCCACGGCGCCGAACAGGTGCTGATGTGGCTCAACCTGGAGGTGGATGGCGAAATCCTTTCCCGCAACCTGGTGCCCTTTGCGCGACCCAAGCAGATGCCCCTGGGCCAGCCGGCCTTTGACGTCCAGGTGGCGGCCCAAACTGATGACTTGATTACCCTCCGCATCGAAAGCGACCGGCCGGCTTTATGGTGTTGGTTTGATGTAGGGCAGGGGGCGGAGGTGCTGGATAACTATCTGCATGTGGCCCCTGGGCAACCTGTGGAAGTGCGCGTACGTGGCCTGTCGGATGCGGCCCAACTGGCGGCCAATATTCAGATCGGCTCTCTATGGGATACCTATCAGAGCGAGCTGCAAAATTAAAAAACATTGACTCCCCCAAAATATGGCTTTATAATCTTTGAAATTGGGAGCGCTCCTAAATTGATGTCCAAAAATCACCGGCACCACCACCAGGCAGCGCAGACCCATCCGCAGAGCGTTTCGCCCGGCCGGACTTGCGAGTTCAGCCGACCTCACCGCAACTGACGAACTGGATACGAATTCCTGATCCGGAGGTAGCTGTTTAGACACCTGAGAGCGCTCCTGAAGCGCTCCGGCTAAAATCCGATGACCATCGATATTCAAAACCTGACGTTGGAAGATATTGCCGAGAAGGCGGGTGTTTCGCGTTCTACTGTTTCGCGGGTGGTCAACGAGCATCCCAATGTGAGCGAAAAGGTGCGCACCCGCGTGTTGCAAGTTATCGCGGAAACCGGCTTTCATCCCAATGCGGCCGCTCGCACGCTGGCCTCCCAGCGATCTTCGATGATCGGATTTATTCTTGGCCGCACGGTGTCCTCCTTCTTTCCGGACCCCTATTTCCCGCAATTAACCCAAGGTATTGCCCAAGCGTGTAACCAGAATCGGTACACGCTTTCTTTATTCCTGGTCGGGTCGCGCGAGGACGAGGCCATGATTTTCCCCAACGTGTCCCGCAAGGGTTTGCTGGATGGGGTGATCGTGCAATCCGGCCACGACGACGACGAGCTGATTAACAAGCTGATTACTTCCAACATTCCCATCGTGGTGGTGGGGCGGCCCTTTGAAGTTGAGAATGTCACCTTTTTGGATGTTGACAACGTGGAGGCCTCGCGCCAAGCGGTTGCTCACTTGATCGGTTTGGGCAATACCCGTATCGCTACCATTGAGGGTTCGGCTAACACCACGGTGAGTATCGACCGCCGCCGGGGTTATGAGAAGGCCCTGGCCGAAGCCGGGCTGCCCCTGGATGAAAAATTGATCGCGGCCGGCGATTTCTCGGAGGAAAGCGGTTACAGGGCGATGGAAGCCCTGCTGCCGCACAAACCGGATGCGGTCTTTGCCGCTTCGGATGCGATGGCCTTCGGTGCGATCCGGGCTGCGCGGCATGCCGGCCTGCGTGTACCGGAAGACATCGGCTTTGTGGGTTTCGACGATTTGCCCAGCGCGCGCCGATTTGAACCGGCTTTGACCACCGTGCGCCAGCCGGTGAGCGAAATGGGCAGCAAAGCGGTCGACACTTTATTGCAGATTATCCACGAGGGGGCGGCCAGCCAGGCGGCGACGATCGTGCCCACCGAATTGGTGGTGCGCAATTCATGCGGCGCGAAGGCCAAGGGGTTGGCCCAATGATTTATTCCGCGAGTCTATTTTTCGCAATTGTATGTCGTCAAGCAAAATGGGACACAACGGGCGGATCATTTGTGGAGACTTTCCAGCCTGAGTGGGATTATACATCGGCCGCCTGAAGGTTCTCTC
>OMJR01000003.1 GCA_900299355.1 Anaerolineaceae bacterium | reverse complement strand
TTGAGCTGCCTGGAATCCGGCTTCCCGGTGGACGAGGAGCCGCAGACCTGGGTGGTGCGCAACCGCGGCGGCGAATACCGCCTCAGCCGCCACCAGCCCGAAAAGGCGGGCAACGGCCGATGAGTAGCGCCGCGAATCCACGCGTAGCGCAGGCTGCCGCGCGCACCCTGGCCGAGGACGCCCTGAAAGCGGTGGGCGTGGCCGCGGATGTGGCCGCCGAAACCGCCCGCGCCTTGTGGCTGACCAGCTTGCGCGGGGTGGATAGTCACGGCCTGCGCCTGCTGCCCCATTACGTCAGCGCGGTCGAAGGCGGCCGCCTGAACCCCACGCCCGAATTCCAATTTGAGAAGATGACGGCATCTACCGGAAGGCTGGACGCCGACCACGGTTTGGGCCATGCGGCCGGCATGGCCGCCATGCGCCACGCGATTGAGTTGGCCAAGGAAGCCGGCGTGGGCCTGATCTCGGTGCGCAACTCCAGCCACTGCGGCGCTATGGCCACCTACGCGCTGGAGGCCTGCCAGCACGACATGCTGGGCCTGGCTTTCACGCATGCCACCGCCAAGATGCGCTCGGCGGGCGCCACGCGGCCCTTCTTCGGCACCAACCCGATTTGCTTCGCGGCCCCGATGGCCGACGAAGAACCCTATTGCTTCGACAGCGCGCCGACGCCCTTCAGCGTCAATAAGGTGCGCCAGTACGCAGAGGAAGGCCGCCCGCTGCCGCCCGAAGTGGGCGCTGATAAGGATGGCCGCATGACGACTGACGCCAGCCTGGCCGAGCAGGTGCTGCCGATTGGCGATTACAAGGGCTTCGGCCTGTCGATGATGGTTGAGGTGCTGACCAGCCTGCTGACCGGTATGCCCGCCGGCCCCGAAATTTCCAGCATGTTCGGCGACCCGCTCTCGGCGCGGCGCAATTTGGCCCAGTTCTACGGCGCCATTCGCATTGATGCCTTTGAAGAAGTGGATACCTTCAAGCGCCGCCTGCAGGCTATGGCTGACAAGGTGCGCCAGGAACCGCGCCTGCACCCCGAGGTGCCGGTGCAGGTGGCCGGCGACCCGGAGAAGCGCGCCCAGGCCGAGCGCATGCAGAGCGGCATCCCCTTTAGCCAGACCGAGTTTGCCGCCCTGAGTCAATTGGCGGAACGCTTAGGGTTGGAGCCCTTGCAGAGTTTATGAGCGCCCCCCAGGTCTACGCCATCATCCCGGCGCGCGGCGGCTCAAAGGGCATCCCGCGCAAGAACCTGGCCGACCTGGCCGGCAAGCCGCTGGTGGCGCACACCATCGCCCAGGCCCAGGCCGCCGAGCGCGTCACGCAGGCCTACGTGAGCAGCGAGGACGCCGAAATCCGTAAGGTGGCGGCCAACTTCGGCGCGGCCGTGATTGACCGCCCGGATGAATTCATCCATGACAACAGCATCCAGGAAGTCGACCGCCTGCTGAAATGGACCGTGCTGGAATTGGAAAGCCAGGGTCACGAGATTGATATCGTGGTGCTGCTGTACGCCACCTCGCCGCTACGCGAAGTGGCCACGATTGACGCGGCGGTGCGCATGGTGGCCGAAGACGGCTACGACTCAGTACTGTCCTTATATGAAGACACGACCTATTTATGGAAGCTGGATGGCGACACGGCCGCACCGACCAATTACGACCCGGCCACCCGCGGCCCGCGCCAGAAGGAAAACTGGAACCAGTGGGCCGAGAACAAGGCCGTCTATGCCTTCACGCGCGACTTGCTGGTCGAGACCGGCTGCCGCTTGGGTGGCAAGATTGGCTATGTAGAAATGCCCAAGTGGCGCTCCGTGGATGTAGATAAGCCCGACGATTTGGAGTTGGTGCGCGCGCTCTACCAGGTGAAAGGCTTGGGCAATGGCTAGCGTGAACGCCTGCCGCCTCTGCGGGTCGGCTGACCTACGCATCGTCTACGAAGGGCCGATTCGCGCCGGCGGGGCCGACTCCGGCACAGTGGATGGCTACCGCGTGCTGCACTGCAATGCCTGCGCGGTGGAATTTCTGGACCCTTTCCCGGATAACCTGGAAGCTTATTACGAAGGCGAACAGTATTGGGAAGACCATCACGGGCCGCTGGATGTGGACAAATTGTGGGCCAAACACGGCCCCGAGCAGCGGGGCTGGTTCTATGAAGTTGGCCTGGCGGCCCTGCGCGGTAAGCGCCTGGCTGATTTTGGCAGCGGGATTGGCATCTTCCTCGATTTGGCGCGCAATACGGCGGCCGAAACCGTGGGCGTGGAGCTGGCGGCCCACTTCCGCGAACACGTCGAGGGCCGCGGGCACCACTTTGTGGCCAGCCCGGCCGAGTTGGCTGACGCCAGCCAGGACGTGATTGTGTCCTTTGACACGCTGGAGCATGTACCCCTGCCGGCCGATTTCCTGGCCGAGATGTACCGCGTGCTGGCTGCGGATGGCGTGGCCTATATCGGCGTGCCCAACCAACAGGATTTCCTCAAAGCGCTGGTGCCGGATTACCTGCCCTTCTTCTATCACCTCTCGCACGTCTACTATTTCAGCGCCGAAAGTTTGCGGCGCTTGCTGGCCGAGGCTGGCTTCCAGGACATCGCGGTCAGCTTTGTGCACAAATACGACCTGAACAATCTGGTGGCCTGGGCGCACGACCGCAAAGGCGTCGGCACCGTGGGCAGCCCGGTCTTCGACCAATTCACCGAAGACAGTTTCCGCCAAAATTTAGAACGCCAGGGCATTGCTTCGCACATCCTGGTCAGTGCCCTCAAAAGAGGGGCCGCCAAATGAGCGACAAGATTTTGATTACCGGCGCCTTTGGCAAGGTCGGCACGGCCCTGCACGATTTGCCGGGCGAATTGGTACTCTACGACCAGCAGGTGGACCCGGCCTACAAGGGCAAGGTGCACACCGTGGAGGGTTTGATTCAGGACCGCCCGCTGCTGGAGAAGGCCATGCAGGGCTGCCGGGCAGTCGTACACCTGGCCGCCAGCCCGGAGGTTGAGGCGTCCTGGGAGGACGTGCTGCGCAACAACATCCTCGGCACCCAGCGCTTGCTGGAGGTCGCCCAGGCGGCGGGCGTGGAGCGTGTGATTTTCGCCAGCAGCAACCACGTGGTCGGCATGGTCGAACTGGACAACCGCCCGGCCATTTATGAAATCGGCCACGGAATCAGGGTTACCAAGGACAGCGAACGCTGCCCGGATTCCTATTACGGGGTCAGCAAAGCCTTCGGCGAGGACGTCGGCCGTTATTTCGCGGAAATGGAAGGCGGCCCCCGCTTTTACGCGCTGCGCATCGGCGGCGTGCATTCGGCGGCGATGGACCACCCCTATTCGGTCGCCGAAGCCGAAGTGGCCGCCGGGCGCTGCCAGCGCGGTGACGCCGATTACGAATTGATTGTGAAGCGCCAGAAGGCCATCTGGCTCTCGCGCCGCGACCTGCGCAAACTGGTGCAGCGCTGCCTGGAGTATGACGGTCCGGTATTCGATGTCTTTTACGGGGTCAGCAACAACGCTGCACGCTGGCTGGATATCGAATATGCCAAGCAGACGCTGGGGTATCAGCCGCAGGACAACGGCGCCGAGTGGCTGGCGGCCCCCGCTGCGGAGGCGCAGGCATGATTTCGGTCATCATCCGTTCGCGCAACGAGGAGCGCTGGATTCGCGAGTGTTTGCGCCGCATCCAGGCGCAGAGCATTCAGGATGTGGAAGTCATCCTGGTGGATAACGGCAGCCAGGACCGCACCGTGGCGCGCGCCGAGGTAACCTGGCCCGGCATCCAGGTGATTCAGATTGA
>OMJR01000002.1 GCA_900299355.1 Anaerolineaceae bacterium | reverse complement strand
CCTGGTGACGGCAATATTGATGGAGATCAGTGAAAATTGGGAGACTGGAAGGATCTACTTGAACTTGGATGGCCAATGAACTCAGGCCAACTGAAAGGCGCTTGACCTATTTCTACAGAAAAGGTGTGGCACAATCTGGTTTTATTGTTTACAATTGAGATCAATGAATATCACAATGGGTGAATAAGATAATGCTTATGTGATTGAGAGCCACCCTGGCGTTCATAGCTGACATTTGCTGATTTTCAAGAAATTTGATTTCTTTTAGTAGGATTTTCTAAAGAATTTTTGCAGCCTGTATCTTTACAATTAATTTGATTACATTGAAGAACTATACACGTAAGAAATATTGTTCAACCGAGCTAGCGTGTTTTGAACAATATCTGATTCTCAAAGTAATGTAGGGTATTTCCTATTTGGCCTTTTTATTTTTGTAGCACCAATAGTGAGAGGATGTAATAAAAAGTTCTTCTTTCCACCGCTTGAATGCGGATCAGGGCCTGGGCAAATACCAACGTAAGCTGTGGTTCTGGCTGAACCGGATCGTGAATGGATTGAGTTCCCTGCAAACCCCCTCCGATCTGCGTGTCGCTAACTATTCTCCGCACATAACCTCAGTGCTTTGGAAACAGCTGCCCGCTACCAGTTCGCCCTCGCGGCGCTTATCCGACTTGTTTTGGCTCGACTTGCCATGGGACAAGACTTGTGCGGGTTTGGGCGAAGTGCGCGTGCTGGATGCCGGTTGTGGCTCCGGCAATCTGGCGCTGACGCTGTGGGAGCAATCGCGCGGGCGTATTGAACGCTACGTGGGCTTTGATATTGATGAACACCCAAACTGGGCGCAATTACGCGCTGAGCACAACTGGGCCAGCTTTCTTCGCGGTGATTCGTCAGAAGTCAGAAGCCTCATTCCAGACAACACGAATCTATTTGTATCGCAATCAGCGATTGAACACTTTCCGGAAGACCTGACCTTCTTCGGCGGAATTAGCAACTATTTAAAGGCTTATGGCAAACCGGCGCTGCAGATCCATCTGTTTCCGTCCGTGGCCTGTTTGCGCCTGTATGGGCTGCACGGCATCCGGCAGTATTCGCCGGGATCTGTGGCCCGGATTACGCGCCTGTTTGATGGATTCAGTTCATCCATGCTGTATAAGTTGGGCGGGGCGGCGGTCAACCAGCTGCACTACGACTTCATCACCAAACCTTTATCGGAAGGCAAGCCAGACCGGCGCAATACGGAGACTGATAAATATAACCAAAACATGCTTGAGGTGATTGCCACGGATGCGGCTCATGATGATCCCGAAGCCGGCTTCTATGCACTGGTGATCGAGTCTTTTATGGAGCGGCCGAATTTCACGTAAGGCGCTTGATGCGATGTGCTGGGGGGAATCGGTTAAGGGTTCTTGACGGCTACAAACATTATCATGTGTCCGTTGAGCTTGCCTAGGGCGACTGAATTCATCAGCCATTTCCGCAAGCGCCATCCCTGGGGCCAGGTAAACACGCGCTGCAGGAAACTCAGCTCGTCGGTTATGCCCTTGAAGCCACCGTATTGCTGGGCATCAATGACTTCGAATCCGGACTTGCTAAGGATTCCCGAAAATTCCGATTTGGTGAAAGCATACTGATAGAAAGGAAGATCACCGGGCCGGCTTGGATACTGTCCAAAAAGCGCCTTCAGTCTGCGGATGCTATTGAAGTAAGGCACTGATATCAGGGCCACACCGCCGGGCTTTAGGACACGATAAGCCTCTCGCAAAAAGGCATCGGGGCCATAAAGCGCGTGTTCCACGACTCCGATTGAGATATAGCCAGTGTAGTAGCCATCCGCGACGTCGAAATCGGTTACGTCGCCGATGCGAAAGGGGATCTCAGGGAAGCGTTTCTTTAATTCCGTGATCGTCTCTTTGGCATAATCCACTCCCTCAACGGCATATCCTCGTTGCCGAAGTGCAATCACTAATTGCCCTAACCCGCAGCCGGCTTCAACAATCTGGCCCTGTTTGGGCAGATAACGGGGAAAAATATCCTCAAAATAGCCCAGGGCACCGGCCATCGCTTCTTGATAAAGACGCTCTGTTTCTTGTGACTCCCAAATGCTATCCCAGAATTGCGAGTCGGCTTGTTCGCGATAAAACACCAGACGCTTTTTGATCGCGACTTTTTTCACTCCGCTTGTATTGGGTATTGCAGTCTTTGTGTTTACCATCAGGGTCGATCTCTTTATCCTTGGATGTCTTCGCTATAGCCGTGTATGAAACCTAATCAATGACCGGCAAGCCCAGTTCCCGGCGTCGTTCCACAAGGCTTTGATAGAAAGCGCTTTCGGGGGTCTCGCGGCCCGTGTCCAGTAAATCGTAATTGCTGTAGAGCGGCTCGGTGCTGAGCCACTCGATGATGAGGTCCAGGTCACCGGGGCCCATTTGGTCCAACAGGCGCGGGTTACCCTGCTCGTCCACGTAAATTAGCAGCCACTGGCCGCCCTGGATGCGGCCGCCGCGGTTGCTGATGGCGTAATCGGCATAGCGCTCGGCGTGGTATTCGGGGTTGGTCGAGCTGAGGAAGACGCAGCGCATGCCGATGGCGCTGTAGAGCACCGCCATGCTGGGCCCGCAACCCGAGTTGCTGAGCTGCAAATCAATAATCACAAAAATCGTGTCCGGCTGCACGTCGGGCGCAATCTGTTTCAGGCCGTAATAGAAATTGTTCTCGATGATTTCCACTTCGCGCAGGCCGCTGTTGCGCGCATTGAATTGGTAGATACCGGCGGCGACCAGCGCCAGGGCCAGCAGCACGCTGACGGCCTTGGGCCACCCACCGCGCCCGGCCACAAAAAGCACCAGCAGCAGGATGGGCAGCCCGAAGACCGCCGAGGAATAGATGCGCACCGCGTTGCTGTAGCCGGCCAGCGCATAGGGCAGCGGGCCCATGAAGAGCAGCCAGACCGCCGCCACATGCAGGATGCGCAGCTTGGCCAGTTCGGGGCTGCGTTCCGCGCGCGGCCGCCAGAGCAGCCAACTGCTGCCCAGCAGGGCCGCCAGCAGCAGCGTCAGCGGCAGCCAGCGCAGGGGCGCCGGGTCCAGCGCGCCGACCTGGCCCCAATCCAGCCAGACCCTGAAAGCCGCACCAATCATTCCGCCCAGCCAGGCGGCCAGCGCGCCCTGGGTGGCGGGATGCGCCACTGAAGCGCCGCGCAGCCAACCCAGCATTTCTACCACCAGTATTGGCAGCAGCACGATAAGTAATGAGAGGACGCCTAAGATAATGAAGATGCGCAAGAGGCGGCGCGTCTCGGCCGGGCCGGCTGGGTCCAGCAGCGGCCAGGCCATCAGCAGCAGGGCCGGGCCCAGCAGGGCGATGTTCTCGTAGGCCAATACGCCCACGGATAGCAGGCCGGCGCCCAGCAGCAGGTAGCGCGTGCGAGTCAGTTGGCTGGCGGCCCAGCTTTGCCAGGCCAGCCCGGCGGCGAAGAAGCAGACCAGCGCCAGGCGTGAATTGTCGGTGGATAGTTTGAGTACCATCTCCAGCGAAATCCAGTTGAAGAAGAACAGCAGCGCCAGCCAGGCCAGGTGGCGGCGGTATTTGGCGGGCAGCACGCGGCCGACCCAGGCGGTGGCCAGCAAGCTGAGTGTGCCCAGCAACATCAGTGAGAAGGTGTGCAGCAGGCGCGGGTTGAAGCCGACCAGCTTGTAGAGACCTGTCCAGTACAGCGCTTCAACCGGGCGGCCGTTGTTGACGAAGTAATAGGCCCAAGCCAGGAAAAAAGGCTGGTTATGGGCGTCGTGCAGGATGTAAAACTCTTCGCCGGAGAGATAGAGGTTGCCCAGCCGCCCGACATGGATAACCAGGATGATGGCGGCAATCAAGAGGCCGGCCTGGGCCAGGGGGCGGCGCAGCCAGGCGCGCAGGGTGTCGGTTAGCTCGGCGGGCATAGGATTGGCGTAATGGTATCACAGGGACTGCGCGCCGATTCGGGCCGGCAGACGCCGCACTGCCCTTGAAGTAATCAGGCTATAGCGGTTATAGTGCGCATGCTATGAAGGCTACTGACAAGCTGGTCTCGGTCATTATTCCGACCTACAACGAACGCGAACACATCGTGGATTTGGTGGACAGCCTCTTCGCGGAGATTCGCGCGCCGCTGGAGGTCATCGTGGTGGATGACGCCTCGCCCGACGGCACCGCCGACCTGGTGGACGAGTTACAGCGCGAAAACGTGGTGCTGATTCGGCGCAAGGCGCGCGGGCTGGCCTCTGCCTTCCACCGCGGCATCCTGGAAGCGCGCGGCGACATCATCGCCTGGATGGATGCCGATATGACCATGCCGCCCCAGGTGCTGGCCAAGCTGATTGCGCAGTTGGAGGAGCACCACATCGCTCTGGGCTCGCGCTACGTGGAGGGCGGCAGCGACAACCGCCACGCGCTGCGCACGCTGGCCAGCCGGGCGATTAACTGGCTGGCGCGCACCGTGTTGGGGGGGCACGTCCAAGATTACGACAGCGGCTTTATTGCCATCCGCCGCGAGGTTTTTGATTATGTGACCTTGCTGCCCATGGGCTACGGCGAATATTTCATTGAATTTATTTACGACTCCCACCGCGCGGGACTCAAAATCAAAGAGGTCGGCTACGCCTTCCGCGACCGCACGGTGGGCGTATCCAAATCGGCGCCCTCACTGCTAAGCTTCCTGATTACCGGTTCACGTTACGTGCTGCGCATCTTCAGCTTGCGCCTGCGCTTTATCACTGGGCGCGACTAAGCCACCATGCAAGCCCGCGAATACGCGCAGCTCTACGCCACCGAGGATGAGCACTGGTGGTTTCGCGCGCTGCGTTTGTTTATCGGTACGCTATTGGGCGGGCCAGATGGCGCGGAGGCCCAAGCGTTGGATGTGGGCTGCGGCACCGGCGCGCTGGGCGCGCACTTGCAGCGTTGGGGCTACCACTTTAGCGGCTTGGATTATTCGCGCGATGGCCTGGCCTTCGCGCAGCAGCGCGGGCTGCGGCGGCTGGTGAGCGGCAGCGCCAACCAGTTACCCTTTAAAGAAAGCTTTGATTTGATTACCTGTATTGACGTGCTCGAAGTGGATGCGGTGACCCCGGAAGCGGCAATGGCCTCCATCCGCGCGGCGCTCAAGCCCGGCGGCCGGGCGCTGGTGCTGGCGGCCGCCTTCCAATGGCTCTACAGCCAGCATGATTTGGCAGTCAATTCGATTCACCGTTTTTCGCGCACCGAGCTGGCCGATTTGGCGCGCGCCAGCGGCCTGCGGGTGCAGCGGTCGTCCTATTTATTCGCATTCCTGTTCCCGCTGACCGCCACTTGGAAGCTGATTAAGCGCGCCGTGCCGGGCAATTTCGGGGCGGCGGGTCCCTCGGATGTGTCCGCGCCGCCGCGCCTGGCGAATACGCTGCTGTTTTGGATTTGCCGCGTGGAGGATTGGTTGCTGCGCTATATCAATTTGCCCTTTGGCACCAGCGTGATGGTGCTGGTGGAGCGGGCGGCCTGAGATGAGCGTCTTCGATTGGCTGGAGACCACCCGCCCCTACCAATACGCGCGAGTGCAGATGAACAAGGGCCTGGTGGATTTCCTGGTGCGGCGCACGGTGGCCGACCGCGCGGCTTTACAGGTGGCCGAGGTAGCCTGCGGCAGCGGCTTTGCTGCGCACCTGATGGCCGCCCACCGCGATGTGGCGCTGAGCTGCGCGATGGACCTCAACCTGGACGATTACCGCCAGGCGGCCATCCCCGATTTCGCGGCCCAATTTGTGCTGGCCGATTTGTTCGCCCCGCCGGTGCTGGCTGAGAGCTTTGATTTGGTCTGGAACAGCTCCTCGATTGAAGAGATTCCTAACCCCGAGCGCGCCGTGGCCTGCATGGCGGCGATGGCAAAACCCGGCGGGCTGGTCTTCGTGGGCGTGCCCTATAAATATGGCCTGGCGGGATTGCTGGGCCTCTTTGCGCGCGGCGAGAGCAAGGAGTGGCTGGGCCGCAATTATTCCTGGGCGCAGTTGAGCGCCCTAATGCGCAGCGCCGGGTTGGAGCCGGCGGGCCGCAAGCGCTATATGCTGGGCATCTTTATCGGTATCCTGGCGCGCAAACCCCACACTGAGAAAAATCTCGGGTAGAGTCGGGCGCGTATGAAATCCCTTTCCCTGGTTGTGGGCGCGCGCCCCAACTTCATGAAGGCCGCGCCCTTGATGGCCGCCCTGGCCGAGCACGAGCGCCTGCAAGCGCAACTGGTGCACACCGGCCAGCACTTCGACGCCAATATGTCGGATGTGTTCTTCAAGCAATTGGGGATGGCCGAACCGGATGTCTACCTGGATATCCACGGCGGCGGCGCCGCTTCGCAGGTGGGCCGCACTATTTTGGCGCTGGAAGATTTGTGGACCGTGCAGCGCCCGCACATGGTGGTGGTCTTCGGTGATGTCAATGCTACCCTGGCCGCGGCGGTAACCGCCAACAAACTGGACCTGCCGCTGGCGCATGTGGAGGCTGGCCTGCGCAGCTTTGACCGCACGATGCCGGAAGAACACAACCGCATCGTGACCGACATGCTAGCCGATTTGCTCTTCACCCCTTCACCAGATGCGGACGTAAATTTGGAGAACGAAGGCATCCCAGCCGACCGTATCCATTTCGTGGGCAACATCATGGTCGATAGCCTGCTGCGCTTCCGCGAGCATGCCGAGGGCATGGCGGCCTGGACCCATTACGACCTGCCGCCCGGGGAATACGGCCTGGTGACCCTGCACCGCCCCAGCAATGTGGACATCCCCGATACCTTGCTGTCGATTGTGGCGGCTCTGGTCGACGCCCAGAAGCAAGCCCCGCTGTTATTTCCGGTGCATCCGCGCACCGCGGAGCGCTTGGCCAAGTTGGGCCTGGATGAGGAGTTGACCCAGGCCGGCGTGCGGCTGGTGGAACCGATTGGCTACCTCGAATTCCTAAGCCTGATGACGCGCGCGCGCTATATCCTCACCGATTCGGGCGGCATCCAGGAGGAGAGCACTGTGCTGGGCTTGCCCTGCCTGACCGCGCGCGACAACACCGAGCGCCCGATTACGCTGGAGGAGGGCGGCAACCGCCTGGTAGGCTCCACCCGCGCCGGTATTCTGGAAGGCGTTGAGGCGGTGCTGGCGGCCGAGGTGGCGCCACGGCAGCCGACGTACTGGGACGGCCAAACCGCGGGGCGCATCGCCCGCGTGCTCAGCGAGTACTTTTCCTGATTTCCGAGTCCTATTGACAATCGCATAGCCCTGTGTCAGAATTCATTTTCTGAAAGCTCACTCTGGAGCCCTGTTGAAAGAACGCGAGTACCGACTCCTCGAAGCAATTGCGGAAGATGAAACCGCCACCCAGGCCGGCTTGGCCAGCCAATTGGGCATGGCGATAGGCAGCGTCAACTGGTATATCAAGCGCTTGATTGGCCGCGGCTATCTCAAGGCCACGCGCATGGACCGTACGCGGCTGCGCTACAACATGACCGCGGACGGCCTGGCCGCTTTCCGCCGCAATGCGACCCAATACATGAAAGATTCGCTGAAGGTCTATCGCCAGCTGCGCGATGACGCCCAGCACTTGATTCAAGACCTGCAGGCGCAGGAGATTCGCGGCGTTTACGTGGATGGCGAAGATGAGCAATTGGACATCTTCCGTTTGAGCTGCCTGGAATCCGG
>OMJR01000001.1 GCA_900299355.1 Anaerolineaceae bacterium | reverse complement strand
CAAACGCAGCCTGACCTGGTTTCCGCCGAAGGGCGATGTGTTTAAAAGCAATCAGGTAGCAGGCGCCGAGTTGGCCTTGCGCGCTGCCCGCCGCCGTGGGGCACCCTTTGTGGCGCGTTGCGGTTATCTACTTTCCGATTTTGAAGCGCGCCGCCACGGTGCGGACTCGACGCAGGCGCATCAAGCCCGGGTGCTTGAAGCCCGCGTGTTTGGCCAGGCAGATGCGGTGGTGGTCACCACACCGGCCATGCGTGCCACAGTAATCACCGATTACGATTTGGCCGCCGAGCGCGTGCGGGTGATCCCGAATTATGTCGAGACCAACCGTTTTCAATCGACAATGGCGCCTACTAACTCGCGGCCGCGCATAGGTTTTGTGGGGCGCTTAGACCAACAGAAGAACCTGCCGGTCCTATTGGATGCGGTGTCAACACTGGATGTGGATGTGGCTTTGGTCGGCGATGGGCCGCAGCACGATCAACTGAAGCAGCAGGCGGCCACAGGCGCCGCGCGCGTTGATTTTATGGGTGGGCGCGCGAACGAGGACTTGCCCGCGATTATGCAGGATTGGGATCTCTTTGTCTTGCCCTCTTTGTATGAAGGCCATCCGAAAGCGCTAATTGAAGCGATGGCGGCGGGCCTGCCGGTGGTGGGCAGCAATGTGATTGGCATCCGCGAAATCATCACCGATGGGGAAAACGGCCTGCTGGCTGAACCGGATGCGGACAGCTTGAGGGCAGCGATCCAGCGCCTGATTCAGGATCGCGCCCTGCGCCAGCGCCTGGGGCGCGCCGCGCGCGAGCACGCCGTCCAGCATTTTTCGCTGGATCGGATTGTGGAGTTGGAGTTGGAGATGCTGCAGGCGGTGGCCGGTGCCTAAGGTTTCGGTGGTTATGGCGGTGCACAACGGACGCCCTTACCTGAAAGAAGCGGCGGAAAGCATCCTGCGGCAAAGTCTGCGAGATTTTGAGTTGATCGTGGTGAACGATGGATCCAGCGACGACAGCGCCGCGCTACTGGAGGCATTTGGTGATGCCCGTATCCGTGTTTTGCGCAACCAGCAGCAGCTCGGTTTGAGCGCCTCGCTCAACCGTGGCGCAGACGCTGCCAGCGGCGACTACATTGCGCGCATGGATGCCGATGACGTCAGCCGGCCCGGCCGGCTGGCGGCCCAGGTCGCCTTTCTCGACCGGCATCCCAAAGTCAGTATCGTCGGCAGCTGGGCGCGCACGATCGGCGAGGGACCTCCGCAGATTTGGCGTTATCCGACCGCGGATGCCGATATCCGCTGCGCTTTCTTGTTCCATTCAGTGCTGGTGCACAGTGCGGTGATGTGGCGGCGCGTCGATTTTGAAGGCCATGGCCTGCGCTACGATGAAAGCGTGGAACGCGCCCAAGATTATGAATTATGGACACGGGCGGCAGCGCATGTGCGCTTTGCCAATCTGCCGCGTGTCTTGCAGCACTACCGTGTGCACCCCGCCCAAGTCGGCCGCAAGGAGGCCAGCTTGCAGCAGGCGATGGCGGATGTCGTGCGTGCGCGCCAGCTTGAAGCGCTCGATGTGGAAGCAAACCCCGAGGAACTGGCATTGCACCATAACCTGGGGCGCGCTATATTTCCAAGCGGAGAAAGTGGGTTAGACCAGGTTGAAAACTGGTTTGGGAAAATATTAGCCGCTAATGCAGGCACAGAATATTTGCCGGGGGAGGCGCTGGAGCGCATCATGAGCAACTATTGGGGGGTGGCCTGCCGGCGGGCGGCGCCTGCAATGGGCCTGGCAGCCTGGCAGCGCTACCAGTCCTCCGGCCTGCCCCGGGGTTCTAATTTCGGGTTGTGGGTCAAGGCTATGTTGGCCGAAATGAGGGGCCAGGCGTGAAAAAAATCGCAGTTGTCGCGTATTCGGCGCCCCCTTACAGCGCGGGGGGCATCGCCTCGGCGCATTTCAATCTATTCAGGGTCCTGCGCGGGCAGGGCTATGATGCACGGCTGTTCACATTCGGGGACTCTGGTAGGGCCGATGAAGAGCACATCGTGCGCCGCGGCGCCCCAAAGCGGCTTAAAGCTTTTCTCCAATGGCTTCTCCATCTGATCTTCAAGGTGATTCAACCAGGCCAACGCGCCTACGAACTCTCGGATGTGCTCACCTCCTATATAGGGGCCAGGCGCATGGGATTGGCGATTAAGGATTTCGGGCCAGATGTGGTGATTCTCTCCGACCACGGCGCACCGGGTTTGGGCCTTCCACACATGCCGGGCACCCGCCTGATCATCTCCTCCCACCACAACCCGGCGCGCTTTGCTAACGATCCGCTATTGGGCCGATTCTCGAAGTTAGATTCGCGCATGACTGTGGCGCTGGAACAGCGCGTAATTGACCGCGTAGATGCGGTGTACTGCTCAGCGCCATATGCGCAGGATTGGTTTGAGCGGACCTACCACTTCAGCGGTCCAATCCACGTCATTCCCAATCTACTGGATGAAGAGGCGCTGGCCAGTGTCCCTGTGGTGGATTTGCGCCCTGGTTTGGGCCTGGCGAACGACGACTTGTTGATCTATATGCCTTCAGCTTCCAGCCGCTTGAAGGGCGGAGAGTATTGGCTGGATATTATTCGCTGTATAGCGGCTGCCACCTCTCGGCCCGTGGGCTTCTATGTACCCGGCCATCCGCCGCTGGATTTTTCGCTGGATGGTGCCGATCTACCTGCCAATGTGCGCTTGGCCATGCCGGGCCAGCAACCCTATACCGAACATGTATCCGCTGTGAAGTCTTGCTCGCTGGGCATTTCGCCCTCGTTGATTGAGAACTACAGTATGGCTCTGCTAGAAGCTGTGCTATGCGGGGTACCAATGCTAGCCTTTGATACCGGTGGTAACTCCGCCATTATCAGGGATGGCCGAAATGGCTATTTGGTTCCATTGGGAGATGTGGAGAGCATCTGCAACTGCGCGGTGGAGCTACTGGACCCGGAGCGCCTGGCTGGACTGCAGCAGCATACGCGCGAGTACGCTCGGCGCGAATTATCGACAGAAAAGACGATCCAACTCTTTATCGAAATGATCGAGGCGCAATGAAGCCAAAGATCACCTTCGGCATCCTGGCGCTGAACGCACAACCCTTCCTGGCAGCCAACCTTCGCGCACTGTATTCTTTTGCACACCAGATTATCGTGGTGGAAGGCGCGGTGCGCAGCGCCAACCGCCTGGCCACACCCGAGGGCCATTCCTCTGATGGTACGCTAGAGATGTTGCGCCGCTTCTGTGCTGAGGAGGATCCACAACACAAGGTGGAGGTTGTGCTGGCCCAGGATGCCGGCTACACGGATGGCCTATGGCCCGAGAAAGACGAAATGTCGCAAGCCTATGCCGAGCGCGCCACCGGTGACTGGCTTTGGCAGGTGGATGCCGACGAGTTCTACCTGCCAGAGGACATGGTGGCCGTGATGGCTATGCTGGAGCGCGATCCGGCAATTACGGCGGTCTCATTCCCTTATCTGGAGTTCTTTGGCGGCTTTGATGCCCTGATTACGGGTAAGTGGCATTTGCACGAGCATCCCAGTTTTCATCGCCTCTTTCGCTGGGGACCAGGCTACTCGTATGTCAGCCACCGTCCGCCCACCGTAGAAGATAACAGGGGACGCGATTTACGCAGCCTGCATTGGGTCCGTGAGCCGCAGCGCGATGGTCAGACTATTTATCTGCGGCATTATTCCTATGTGCTGCCCAAACAGGCGCGCCAGAAAGTGGATTACTACGCTACCGTGGATTGGACCGATGAGTTCCGCAATAATCAGCGCTGGTATGAGGAGTCCTATATCGACCTGCGCAACCCCTTCTTTCTGGGCGAACGTGGTTTCCCAATCTTTCAGTGGCTGGAGCGTTTCAAAGGCGAACACCCACCTGAAATCCAAGCGCTGAGGCAGCAATTGGAGTCTGGCGATATACCCCATGCAGAGCGACACAGCGAAGATATTCAACATTTGCTGGAAACAGGCTGGTATCGGATGGCGACTGCCTTGCTGCGCCGATTACTGCCGCTGTATTGGCGGTTGCGTAAAAAACTAACACACGATTAAGATAAGGTCAATGGGACTCAAAAAAAAGCTCTGGCGCTATCTGCATATTGGCACCCTGTGGCTGCGAACCCGGGCGCCATGGCAAGTTCGTGTGGTGTTAGGTGCAGGCGGTACCTATCTGGATGGTTGGCTGCACACCGATATCAACACCCTAAATGTGCTGGCTGAAGCCGATTGGCGTCGTTATTTTCAACCAAACAGTCTCCAGGCACTATTGGCGGAACACGTTTGGGAGCATTTGACGCTAACTGAAGCCAAACTGGCGCTGCGATTAGCCTTTCGCTATCTCCGTCCCGGCGGCTATATTCGAATCGCAGTGCCCGATGGTAACCACACCGACCCAAACTACATCGATTATGTGCGCCCCGAAGGAATGGGCTTTGGGGCTAAAGATCACAAGGTGCTCTATACTTATCAATCAATAAGCCAGTTGTTGTTGGGCGCCGGCTTCCAGGTCGAGTTGCTTGAATTTTTTGATGAGTATGGCAGATTCCAGGCTAAAGAATGGGATACTGAAAGTGGCATGATCGAGCGCTCCATTCGATTTGATTCGCGTAACACGGATGGCCTGCCCCATTACACGTCGTTGATAGTGGACGGCGTCAAGCCCGCTGCCTAGATAAAGCGACAAATGGCAATGCGCCGTACCCTGCAGGCTGGCGAAACGACCTATGAGCTTTGCAAATTGAGGATATTGACCATTTATTGAAAACAGGTTGGTATCGTGCCGCTGCTGCATGTCTATTGGTGGCTGCGCCGGCGCATGCGTTTAGAGTGGGTAATCCATGGTGGCCAGCACGGCGCCAAAACGATCGTTCAATTCAGCGATGGTTGCGGGTAGCAGCTTGCGGCGGTGGTCGCCGGGGGTGACCTGGCGGCGCTGGGAGTACTTGTCTTCTTTCTTTACATCAAAATCGGCTTCATCCAAAATAGCTTGGATTATCGCCTGGTGCTGGTCTAGCTCGCAGTAATCCACCAGGCGCGCCAGCCAAGCCTCGAAATCGCCCACCATTTGCTCGTATTTCAGGAAAAGGGCATTGCTTTTAAGCAGTGTGTCACAGTAACGGGTGTAGCCTTGCAGCACTTCTTCGATGTTGGCCATTACGAATTCATCCACGCTAAGGCCCTGAGCCTCTTTGCGCCCGCGCAGCAGTTTGGGCGAGATTACCGCGTGGCTGTAGGCGGTGGAGTAATACAGTGAGGTGAGCACATCGCGCGGATCGCGCAGGTTCAGCACTACGCGGTAATACTCCAGGTTCGGGATGAGCCGGTAGCTGCCGATTGCGCCGTAAAGATAACCGCGCGGTTGGAAAGCCTGCGCGAGGCTGCCCTCGGGCTTGTAGGGGTCAAACTCGCGCGGCGGGGGATCCACGGTGACGTAGGCGTCGAAGTCAATCGACCCCATCCCCTCCGCATCTGCCAGGCGCACTAGGATGCTGAGAACATAGCGTGAGGCGCATTTGGGGTGGGTGAAGAAGAGGATGTTGGGGTGCAGGCTGGTGCTGAGAGAGATGCCTTGCGTCAACTGGCGTTCGGCGCTGAACATGCGGCGGTAGCGTGGTTTCTGCACCAGGTGATAGAAGGTATACGGAAAGTAGCGGCGTACGCTCCTCTCCAGGGATGTGGTCAGCCTTTTACGCATGACCATTAATTATACTTGGCCTTGGATTCAACTATGAAGTGCAACCGGTGGATGGCTAAAGAATACCTCAAATGGTGTGCGCACTCCCAGGCATTTTCGGGGTCTGAGGTTCAAGCGAT